>JBBQXF010000090.1:0-19908 GCA_038209965.1 Cytophagales bacterium
TACGTCTGGCTCGTAGGTTTGGGGGTTGGCCTGCGCCAAACGTTCATAAATTTCTAAGGCGCGCAAATAGGCATTTTCCGCCTTGGCCAACTCATTTTCAGCCTGATACAAAGTCCCTAAATTGTTGAGGCTGGTTGCTACGTCTGGCTCGTAGGTTTGGGGGTTGGCCTGCGCCAAACGTTCATAAATTTCTAAGGCGCGCAAATAGGCATTTTCCGCCTTGGCAAACTCATTTTTAGCCTTATACAAATTAGCCAAATTGTTGAGGGTACCCGCTACGTAAGGCTCGTAGGTTTGAGGGTTTGCTGCCGCCAAACGTTCATAAATTTCTAAGGCACGTAAATAGGCATTTTCCGCCTTGGCAAACTCATTTTTAGTTTGACACAAACCCGCCAAATTGTTGAGGACTTGCGCGAGGGCTGGCTTGTAGGTTTGAGGGTTGGCCTGCGCCAAACGTTCCCTGATTTCTAGGGCGCGCAAGTAGGCATTTTCCGCCTTGGCCAACTCATTTTTAGCCTTATACAAATTAGCCAAATTGTTGAGGGTGTCCGCTACGTAAGGCTCGTAGGTTTGAGGGTTTGCTGCCGCCAAACGTTCTGTGATTTCTAAGGCGCGTAAATAGGCTTCTCCCGCCTTGGCAAACTCATTTTTAGCCTCATACAAAACCGCCAAATTGTTGAGGACTTGCGCGAGGGCTGGCTTGTAGGTTTGAGGGTTGGCCTGCGCCAAACGTTCCCTGATTTCTAAGGCGCGCAAATAGGCTTCTCCCGCCTTGGCAAACTCATTTTTAGCTTGACACAAACCCGCCAAATTGTGGAGGGCAGTAGCTACGTAAGGCTCGTAGGTTTGAGGGTTTGCCTGCCCCAAACGTTCATAAATTTCTAAGGCACGTAAATAGGCATTTTCCGCCTCGGCAAACTCATTTTTAGCTTGATACAAAACCGCCAAATTGTTGAGGGTACCCGCTACGTAAGGCTCGTAGGTTTGGGGGTTTGCTGCCGCCATACGTTCCCTGATTTCTAAGGCGCGCAAATAGGCATTCTCCGCCTTGGCAAACTCATTTTTAGCCTGATACAAAACCCCCAAATTGCTGAGGGTACCCGCTACGTCTGGCTCGTAGGTTTGAGGGTTGGCCTGCCCCAAACGTTCCCTGATTTCTAAGGCGCGTAAATAGGCATTTTCCGCCTCGGCAAACTCATTTTTAGCTTGATACAAATTAGCCAAATTGTTGAGGCTGGTTGCTACGTCTGGCTCGTAGGTTTGGGGGTTGGCCTGCGCCAAACGTTCCCTGATTTCTAAGGCGCGCAAATAGGCTTCTCCCGCCTTGGCAAACTCATTTTTAGCTTGATACAAAGCCGCCAAATTGTGGAGGGCAGTAGCTACGTAAGGCTCGTAGGTTTGGGGGTTTGCTGCCGCCATACATTCCCTGATTTCTAAGGCGCGCAAATAGGCATTCTCCGCCTTGGCAAACTCATTTTTATCCTCATACAAAATCCCCAAATTGTTGAGGGTCATGGAAATCTTATGCTCCTCTCCTTCCTCTGCCCATGCGAGACACCGCTCATAATACTTTTGAGCAGGCAGGATTTGATTGTGATTTTGAAGAAAGAGGGCGTACTCGAAGCAGTTGTCGAAGTAAGGATAGGCACGAATCGCCTCCTCATAGTAGGTACATGTAAGGGCGAAGCGGTCGGGGTTCCCCCAATCTAAGGCGGTCAGTTGGGCTTTCATCAGGAAGTCTTGGGCAATGTTCCTTTTTCCTTCTTCGGCTTTTTGGATTTGCTCCATACCCTTTTGCTCCATTTTTTCATAATCAGCCAGTTCTGCCCTCATTTCTTCTTCCTTAAGTACAGCATTGGCGGCTTGGAAGTCGCCCTTTTCAAAGAGGTCTTTCGCCAGTTGCTGTCTTTGGGTATTGATGGGCTTGTTGTAAAAAGTATCATAGAGTTGGGCTACTTGTGCCTTGAAAGCCTCGATTTCTTGGGCTTTTTCTTGGCGTTCGCCGTCGATCTCCAATGCCTTGATTTTGAAATCTTCGTCATCGGGATACTGTACTATTTTTTGCCTGTTTTTCTCAAAAGCCGCATTGAGGTTGTCCAAGTGGGCTTGGATTTTTTGGTAGTCGAGCGATTGATAGGTGATGTTGTTTACTATTTTATCTCTTGCTACATTATCGCCCGAGCCGCTGTGATGTTGTTCTGTTTGCATAGGGTTTTAGTTTTGCTAATGATTACTGTTTTACAATTTTGTCCCTGCCCACATTATCGCCCGGGCCGCTGTGGGTTTGGGTAGTAATGGTACTGTCTTTGATGTGTTGGAACGTTTGGTTATTATTTCCTGTAATTGTCAGTGTATTAATCACTTGCTGCACAGCTTCCTTTCCCTCTTTCTGCGCATATTGCTCCATGATTTTTTCAAATGCCGCTTTTAATTTTTCATCACTTTCCAAGGCGTTGGTGAGATATTCGTTGAACTCTGCTTGGAAATCACCGTCATTCGGGTCTTTTTCTACACCTTTTAAGACTAATTGTCCTACTTTTTCTTTGCTAAAAACGCCTTTGACTTGGGCATACACATCTTTGATGATTTCGCCGCCGCCTGCGCCAAGTGTGGCAACGGTGGCTTCTTTTCCGCCGGCCTTCCAGAAAGCGGAGAGAACTTCGTGGGTATTTTGGATGATTTGTGGAATGTTCATGGTTTTTATTTGTGTTAAGTTTCCTGAATGGATTGGCGAGTTGATGCTGTAAACCAATACTTTGAGCCGATCATTAAAGTCTATGTCAGCCACGGCCCCTCGGAGGATAAACTCTTTTTTGAGCCGCTGGTAGGCAGCGCCCAGGGCGAATTTGTCCAATTCGGCAAACAATGCGGCGTAGGCGAGATCATCGATCAGCGCGAGGAGTTCGGCTTGGTTTTTCATCGGTCAGGCAAAGGAATAATTTGCTGAAAGATAGATCAAAGGGGCGGAAAGTCAAAATAACAGGGCCCAAAAAATGATTTTTTGGGCCACTTAGCGATACCACAAAAGCCGTCGAAGGCCATACGGTAAGTTAAACAGTCACAAGAGCAACTTTTCACCGGCCATTGAGTGTTTTTTGGCCCGAGTGCCGGTCGGTGGCGGTTTTTTTTCTTTTCTTTGATTTGCCAAAAGAAAAGGGCCACTGGCGCAAGGCGGTTCCCCGCTGCGCAAGCGGCCGGCCTTCCCTAGCTCAAAACCTTCAACGTCGGGCACTTTACTTGCAAAAAGTTGAGCACCAAGCTGTTTTCGGTACAACATTTTGGTGGGCATGGCCCAGCGGCTGACGAAAGTCGCCGACTTTCGCTGATTGCTTGGGCAAAGTCACAGACTTGGCCCAACCGGGGAAACAACTGCCAGTTGAAACTCATGCCAATTCACTTTACCGTCTCTCCATTACTCGGTATACAATGCTGGGAAGCGGGTAGGGTCGGTTTCGTGGAAAATTGTGTACGCCGCTTCAAACACATCTTCAGCATTGGGCTTGGAAAAATAATCGCCATCGCTGCCATAAGGTGGGCGGTGGGCCTTGGCGCTCACGCACACTGGGGCCGAGTCGAGGTAGCGGTAGGCTTGTTGGCCGTCGATCACTTGCTGGAGCAGGTAGGCCGAAGCCCCGCCGGGCACATCTTCATCGGCAAAAACGACCCGGTTGGTTTTTTTGATCGAGGCCAAGATGCGGTGGCCCAGATCAAAGGGCAGCAGGGTTTGGGTGTCGATCACTTCGGTGCTGATCCCCACTTCTTGGAGCATGGCAGCGGCCTCCATTACGATCCGGCACATGGAGCCATAAGTCACGATGGTGAGGTCGGTACCCGCGCGGATGACCTCTGGCACGCCCAGGGGGACGGTAAACTCGCCAATATTGTTGGGCATCCGTTCTTTGAGCCGGTAGCCGTTGAGGCATTCGATGACCAGCCCAGGCTCATCGCCCAGCAAAAGGGTGTTGTACATCCCGGCGGCTTGGGTCATGTTGCGCGGTACTAGCACGTGGATGCCCCGGACCGCGTTGATGATCATGCCCAGCGGCGAGCCCGAGTGCCAAATGCCCTCGAGCCGGTGGCCCCGCGAGCGGATGATGAGCGGGGCTTTTTGGCCGCCCACCGTGCGGTAGGAAAGGCAGGCCAAGTCGTCGGACAGGGTCTGGATCGTGTAGTAGATATAGTCCAAATATTGGATTTCGGTGATGGGCCGCAAGCCGCGCAGGGCTGCCCCAATGCCTTGCCCGATGATGGTGGACTCACGGATGCCCGTGTCGCCCACCCGCAATTCGCCGTATTTGGCTTGCATGCCGGCAAACGCTTGGTTTACATCGCCGATTTTGCCAACGTCTTCGCCAATGGCAAACACGCGCGGGTCGCGGGCGAGCATGGCATCAAACGCCGCCAGCAGCACCTCGCGCCCATCCACGACCAATGAATGATCGTCATATTCAGCTTTGATTTCGGGTACTTGCAGGGCAGAACTGGCCGATTCGTTGAACAAGTGGGAGTTGAACCGACGGCTGTTTGCGGCCAAGTTGACTTCCAACCATTGCAAAAGTGACTTGCGGTGGCCCACTGGCTCGGCCCGCAATACCCGGACGGCTTTTTTGACAGCTTTGACCCCATCGAGCCGGAGCGGATGGATGGTGCGCTGCAACTCCTCGCGGATCAGGGCCAGTTGGGGGCGCAGTCCCGGTTGGATCACCGACTCAGCGGCGGAAATGGCCTGCACGGCTTCTTGGTGCGCCCCGCGCATGGAATCCACAAAGCTGTTCCAGGCCCTGGCTTTGGCTTCGGCCACCAGCAGCTTGGCTTGTTGGTCTATCTTGTCCAGTTCATCGGCAGTGGCCAAGTTATTTTGCAAAATCCAAGCGCGGAAACGGGGCAGGCAGTCGTGCTCCGCTTCCCAAGCCAAGCGGTCTTTGGGTTTGTAGCGCTCATGGGAGCCGGAGGTGGAATGGCCCTGCGGTTGGGTGAGTTCGCACACGTGGATCAGGGCTGGCACGTGCTCGTGGCGACAAGTGGCGGCCGCGTGCTGGTACGTTTCGCAGAGGGCCTCGTAATCCCATCCCCGCACTTGGAACAGCTCGAAGCCCGGCTCCCGGTCGGTGCGCTGGAACCCTTGGAGCAGTTTATAAATATCGCCTTTGGTGGTGTGGTATTCTTGTGGGACCGATATGCCATAGCCATCATCCCAGACCGACATCAGCATGGGCACTTGGAGCACTCCGGCGGCATTGATGGCCTCAAAAAACAGGCCCTCCGAAGTGGAGGCATTGCCGATGGTGCCAAAAGCGACTTCGTTGCCATTGACCGAAAATTCGTTCAAATACTGGAGCTGGGGATTCTGGCGGTAAAGCTTGGAGGCAAAGGCCAGTCCCAGCAGCCGGGGCATCTGTCCGGCGGTGCAAGAAACATCGGCCGAAGAATTGTATTGTTGGGTCAGATCTTTCCAGTTGCCCTGCTCGTCTAGGCTACGGGTGGCAAAGTGGCCGTTCATGCAGCGCCCGCCGGTGGCTGGCTCGTAGGCCAGATCGGGGTGGGCATAGAGTTGGGCAAAATACTGCTCCAAGGTCAATTCGCCCAGGGCAAACATGAAAGTTTGGTCGCGGTAATAGCCCGACCGGAAATCGCCCTTGCGAAACGCTTTGGCCATGGCGATTTGGGCCAGTTCTTTCCCGTCGCCGAAGATCCCAAACTTGGCCTTGCCCATAAAAACCTCTTTGCGTCCCATCAAGCTGGCGTGTCGGCTCTCGCAGGCGACCCGGTAGTCGTTGCGCACCGCTTCTGGCCCAAAGCCAATCTGAGGGGAGGGGGAATTTTTGGCAATGCTGGTGGTCTGCATCATTTGGTTGGTCGGGTTCGAGGTACACGAATGAATAAAACGGTGGTGATGCGTGAAAAATCTTTTCAGGCCAATGATTTTTCCAAGCCCACTTTGTATTGGTAACCCCTCTTCCGGCCCAGCGTACACTTTGGGCGCCAAAGGACTATTGAGCCGTAAAATTAGGGATTTTTTTCGAAGTAAACCGCAACCCGACATCCCGGCCCTTGGTTTAGGGGCAGTCCGACGTTGATAAATGGCTAACGGCAAGGCTACAAGGGCATTGTGCCCAACTTTAGTTGGCGCAAAGTGGCCCCGGCGGCGGCCCTAGGTTGAGCAGCCGAAGCATTGCTAAAGAATCAGGAACTCGATCCGGCGGTTGGAAGCCCGGTTGGGATCCGAGTCATTGGCCATTTTGGGCTGGGTTTCGCCGTAGCCCTTGGAAATGAGCCGGTCCGCCTCAACGCCTGCCTTGGTGAGGTAGGCCACCACCGCTTGGGCCCGCCTGCGCGAAAGCTCTAAGTTGCTGGCATCGGCTCCCACATCGTCGGTATGGCCGCCGATCTCGACTCTCATTTCCTTGTTTTGTTTCATGAACACCAAGAGCCGGTTCAGCTCGGTCTTGGATTTGTCCTGCAAGTCCCATTTGCCGGACTCGAAAAACAGGTTGTTCAGCGTGATGCGCGAGCCTTTATTGGCCGGATCCAAGTAAATATCGATCTCCACGTCTTTGCCCCCGTTGGCCGAATAATTAAACGAGAGGCTTTGGAACAAATAGCCACTTTTGTTGATGTAAAGGGCGTATTCGGAGCCTTTGTTGAGCGTGATCAGGTAGCCGCCATCGCCCGGATCAGACATCACGGAGGACTCGATGCTGTCAGTTGCCAAATTGATCATGTCAATTTTGGCATCAAGGCGTTTTTTGGTCTTGGCATCGTACACTATGCCCTTGACGTAGTTGCTGGCCGTGCGGGGTTTGAGCGTTTCGGGCAACTCAAATTCATAGATCTGGCTCGATGTGAGCCGCCCGCCCTTGTTCTCCTCGTGCGAATAGTACCCCTTTTTGCTGTCGGCCGTCACAAACAGGCCCACTTGGTTGCGGTGATCGTTGAGGGGATAGCCCAAGTTTTGGGGGAGTTCCCACTTGCTATTTTTGAGCTCAGACTTGTACAGGTCATAGCCGCCATAGCCAGGATAGCCATCAGAGGCGAAATAGAGGGTCTGGCCGTTGACGTGGATAAACGGCGCAAATTCATGGCTGCGGGTGTTGATTGCCGGGCCCAGGTTTTCGGCCTTGCCCCAGTTGCCGGTGGCATCGCGGCGGGTGCGCCAGATGTCCTCGGCCCCTTGGCCACCGGGCCGGTCGGAGATAAAGTAGAGCGTGCGCCCGTCGGAGGAGAGCGACGGCTGGGTGTCCCAGCCCGTGGAGTTGACCAAGTTGCCCATGTTGCGCGGTTCCTGCCACTTGCCGTTGAGTTTATAGCTCACGAACAGATCGCAACTGCCGATCACACTGCGCTCCGCACTGCCCTCGCACACGGTGAAGATAATGGTTTTACCATCGGCCGAAATGGTGCAAGTGCCCTCATTGAAAAACGTGTTGAGTTCTTTGATGTATTCGGGCTCGCCCCATTCATCATCTTTTTTGGTACAAACATAAATATTTTCATCATTTTTGCGATCAATCCCAATCCTGGCCGTAAAAATAATCTGTTGTTGATCGCCTGATAGTACCGGAAAATATTGGAGTGGCTGGCGGTTGACGTTGGGCCCCACTGGGTGTGGGCTGAAGTTGAGCGGGGTTTTCATGCCTTCTTGGGCATAATTGCAGGCATTGAGGTTTTTTTTGGCATCGGCCACTTGGCCCTTATTGGTCCCGTACTTGATAAATTTCTCAAAATTGGCCTTGGCCCCGTTGTAATTGCCTTTTTGGAAGTCGGCCAGCCCCACTTGGTAATAGGCTGGGGCTACCCGCCGGTCATCGGGCACCAGTTTGGCACATTCCCGGTAATGCTGGTCGGCTTTATCCAAATCGCGCAGCGTAAAGGAGGCTTGGGCGAGGGCAAAATGGGCTTCCACAAATTGGGGATCCACTTCGATGGCTTTCTCCAGTGCGGTGGTGCACTTCTCAAAATTTCGGTTGCGCAGGTATTCCTTGGAATCCTCGTACAGCTTTTCGGCCCGCTTGGAGGAAGTGCTCAACTGGGCCAGCCCGCTATGGGCCAAGCAAAAGAGGAGTAGGACAGTAATGGAGGTCAGTTTGAACATGATCGGGACAGCTAACTAATGAGTTATCTATTTTTCAGCAAAAAATATGACATTTTTTAATTGCCTGGGCAGTACCAACGTTTTTTAGCAGTTGGTTGTACGGTGGATCAGGCGTCGTGCATTGCCAAGACAGGGCAACCTACTTTGGTTTATTGACCATCTGGGCCAAACCTTACATTCGTTTGGCCCAGCCCGGTCGAAAGGAAAGGCGAATCTTGCTGACTTGGTTTTTTGCAGCATGAATTTTGAAAAAATAACCCCGACGGAAGGTTAGCTTCTCTTTTCTGCCCTAGCTTTGTTAAATTGCATTTTTTATGAGCCATTCTATTTTGTCCAAATCTAACCAAGCCTTGCTATGATTTGAAATTCTACAAACAACCTGTTTGTATATTTCACAATTAACTCAACAAATTATGTCGCGTTTCAAAAAAAGTTTGTTTTCTCTCTTGCTGTTGGTTACCGGTCTGGCATTCAGCGCTGATGCACAAGTGATCGGCGGGCCAAATAATCCCGGGATCAGTGGATTGATCGATAGCCGCCGGGTCATTGCTGTGGCGGTCCCGTTCCTCACCATCACGCCTGACTCCCGGGCGGGTGGCATGGGCGAAGCTGGAGTGGCCACCACGCCCGATGCCAACTCGATCCACTGGAACCCGGCCAAAATGGCTTTTATCGACAAGGAAGCTGGGTTTGCCATCTCCTACAACCCGTGGCTGCCTCGGCTGGTGAACGATATGTGGCTAGCTTATTTGACTGGGTATAAGCGAATTAGCAAACTGGAGACCATTGCCGGCTCCATCCGCTATTTCAACCTCGGCAACATGCAATTTACCGATATCAACGGGGTGGTGCAACAGGACTTCAACCCCCGCGAATTTGCCATCGATATTACCTATGCCCGCAAGCTTTCCAACAGCTTGAGCATTGCCCCGGCATTCCGCTTTGTCAACTCCAACTTGGCCGGAGCCATCAGCAACAGCAGCACCAACACCAACGCCCGGCCCGGCAACACGGTGGCAGTGGACATCTCCATGTACTACCGCAAAAAGCAAAACTGGGGCTTGTTGCCGGTGGAAGTGGCCTTGGGGGCCAATATTTCCAACATCGGCCTCAAACTTACTTACAACGATCCCAACAGCCGCGATTTTATCCCCACCAACCTGCGCTTGGGCACTGCCCTCACCGGGGAATTTGATGCCTACAACAAGCTTACTTTTGCCTTTGACATCAACAAACTGATGGTGCCCTCCCCCGTTATCGTGAACAACCGGGTGCAAATGCCGGACAAAACCTTGATCTCGGGCATCTTTGGCTCGTTTTCCGATGCCCCGGGCGGTTTTAGCGAAGAAATTCAGGAAGTTATGATCGCCACCGGTGTAGAGTATTGGTACAACGACCTGATCGCGCTCCGGGGCGGCTATTTCTACGAACACCGAAACAAGGGCGGGCGCCAATATTTCACCCTCGGGGCCGGCCTCAAATACCAAACTTTCGCCATCAACTTCGCCTATTTGTTGCCCACTGGCCAGCAAAACCCCTTGGCCGACACCATGCGCTTTTCCCTGCTGTTCAATTTCAACAAAACCGACAAAACTGACGGGGAGGGTGCCCCCAAATCATAGGGGAATCACCAGATCCACTCAGGAACCCAGCGAAAAGGGCCAAATGCAACTGCGGATTGGCCCTTTTCGCTGGGTTTTTGGCCAATATTTGGTGTTCTCAAAAAGCCTCCCTACCTTTAGTTGATCAAACCCAACCGATTACCCACAAACGCTGTATCAACCATTGAGGGCAATTTATGTAAAAGAAGACTACTCCAATTTGCATTAGGCTTATGATGATGTTTTCTAAGCGGTTTCTTTTTCTTGCGCCACTGCTGGTGCTGGCGGGTGCGACTGACTCGTTGGGCCAATCTACCAACCGGCACATTATTCCAGTGGCGGTTCCTTTTCTGATCATTTCCCCCGATGCCCGCAGTTCCGGCATGGGCGATGTGGGCGCAGCTACCTCCGCCGATGCCAATGCGGCCCACTGGAACCCGGCCAAATTTGCTTTTATCGACAAACCATTGGGCGTTTCCCTTTCGCACAGCCCTTGGTTGCGCGCCCTGGTGCCCGATATGTCGCTCTCCTATGCCAGCGGCTATAAACGGATCAGCCAATATGAAGTCATTGCCGTGTCGCTCCGCTACTTCGACATGGGCAACGTACAGTTGACCGGGCCCACCGGCCAACTGCTCCAAAACATCAATCCGCGCGACGTGGCGGTGGATGCCACTTACAGCCGCAAACTGTCGCGCAAGTTTGCCATTGCGGGCACGGTTCGCTTCATCCACTCCAATTTGGATGGTAACGTGACCACGGGGGCGCTCAATCAAGCCGTCCCCGCCAATACTGCCGCTGTCGATGTGGGCTGGTTTTACCAGAGCAAAGGCCACTGGGGCACTCTGCCGGTCAATTTTGCCCTCGGCATGAACGTATCCAATGTTGGGGGCAAAATTGGCTACGGCTCCACGGCCCCCCCCAATTTCTTGCCCGCCAACCTGCGTTTGGGCACGGCATTCACGGGCGAGCTGGACGAATACAACAAAGTGACGTTTGCCTTCGATATCAATAAACTCATGGCCCCCACGCCCAGCGACCTCGACTTGACGGGAGCCGCCACCCCCAAAACCCTGTTTCAGGGCACGATGGGGTCATTTGCCGATGCGCCAAGCGGTTTGCGCGAAGAATTGCAAGAACTCATGTATGCGATGGGCGTGGAATACTGGTACAAAGATCTGGTGGCCTTCCGGGGCGGCTACTACAATGAGCACCGCACCAAGGGCGGCCGCAAATACCTGAGCTTGGGCCTGGGCCTGCGCTACCAAGCTTTCGGGATCGATTTTGCCTATTTGATGCCCCACGCCCAAGCCACCCCGTTGTCCGATACATTGCGGTTCTCGCTCCTGTTTGGGTTTGAGCGCAACCGGCCCCAGCCTTCCGACGAGCCCGCCCAAGCAAGGCTGGATTAGCCCGGCCGAAAGGATTTGGCCCAAAATGCGTAATTTTGCCATAACCTGCACTTTTGGCCAGGTTGTTTGGTTAGCTAAATAACCATTCTGTCAGTAAACCTTTGAAAGGGCATGGAAAATACCTTTGCTTTGTACAAGAGCATCATTGCCGACTTGGGGCGCGTGCCCGAAGACCGGCTCGGGGAAGTGCGCGCTTGGCTGGGCCTGGTGGAGAAATCGTTCATTGGAGATGAGAAACTCGCTGAACCGCCTTGTGAGCCCCTGATCAGGGAGGAGAAAATTCGCCAATACGTGGCAGAAGACTTTCAACGTTTTGAAGATACTTTCCAAGCGTTGGCATGACCGAGTACCTGATCAAAGCTGACGTATTGTACATCAATGAAGCTACCATACGCGCCCACGGCGGGCATTTTGTTTCTCCGCACAATTTTTTGCACGAAAACAGCCTCGATTACTTGCTCGAGATGGTAAAGGCCGAAATTTTTGGCCAACCACTTTATCCGAAAATCCACGATAAAGCGGCGGTTTATCTCTATAACATCGTGGCCAACCATGTTTTTCAGGACGGCGATAAACGCACAGGTTTGGAATACTGCTTATTGCACCTCCGGCTCAATGAATATACTTTGGCGAGTTAGGTCACTAATCAAGATCTCCCCGAATTTGTACTGGGCGTGGCAGCGGGCCAGTGTTCGCTGGCCGAAGTAAGCAAATGGCTCAGGGCAAACATCTGCCCGCGCCGGCAATAAGTGGTATAAAATATTAACAAAAGTGTTAAATGAAGATAATTGAGATACTGGGCAAAGTTATCAAACGCCTAGAAGCTGAAAACATAGCCTATATGGTGTCGGGCAGCGTGGCCATGCTAGTCTATTCTGTACCCCGCATGACTCGCGACATTGACATTGTTTTGGAAATAGCCGAGCGTGATATTGATCGTTTTGTGGCCCTGTTTGAGAAAGATTTTTATACCCACAAACCCTCGGTAATTGAAGAGGTAAAACGCCGGGGAATGTTTAACTTTATTGATAACATCGAAGGCTACAAAGTCGATTTTATACTTAAAAAAAATGTACTTTACCACAAAACCGAGTTTGACCGGAGACGGAGGGGCAGCGCGCTAGGAGTAACCGCTTGGATGGTGGCGCCCGAGGATCTATTGATCTCCAAATTGATCTGGATACAACAATTGCAAAGCGAAAAGCAGATAGATGATATTAAAGGTCTGCTCGACTATCCCGATTTAGATAAAACCTATATTGATTATTGGTGCAAAGAATTGAACCTTCACACATTTGGTTTGCTATGAACGACACCCCGGAATGGGCCAGGCAAAAACAGCGCGAAATCATCTTCGCCAAAACGGAAGAAGAGCGGCTGCTCATGGGTTTTGAAATGATTGACTATGCCTACATGGTGGTGGAAAACAGCATCCGGGAAGCCCACCCGGGCATTGGTCAGGGCGACCTCGTGGCCGAGATTTTCAAACGGTATTACGCCCACGAGTTCTCGCCCGGGCAGGTAGAGGCCATCACGGCCAGCATCCGCGCCTACCATGCACGCCAAGAACAAACAAACAATAATTGTATTGACTAAAATGAAACCAAAATCACCATCCTTGGGATGTGTGTTCATCGCCCAGCGCGGGCTCTTTCATAAAAAGCAGAGCAATACAAAAAAGCAGTAACTTTGTATTGGACATTACCAACCACCCGGGGCAAAACCCTGGACCGCCATGCGCAAAAAACCGATCCGCTTCGACTGGGCCATCAAAAAACTCCTCCGCCACAAAGCTAACTTCGTGGTGATGGAGGGCTTTTTGAGCGAGCTGATCCTCGACGACACCAAGATCGAGAAAATCCTGAAGAGTGAGGACAACCGCCAAACCCCGGACGACAAGTTCCACCGGGTGCACATCCTGACCCAAAACTCCAAAAAGGAACTCGTCATGGGCGAGATCCAGAACACCTACGAGATCGACCATTTCCACCGCATGGCCTACGACGCGGCCAAGGTATTGGACGAAAACGTGTGCGCGGGCCAGGCCTACTCCGACGTCGAGAAGGTGAAATCGGTCAATATCGTTTACTTCGACCTGGGCAAGGGCAAGGATTATGTGTACCGGGGCAGCACCGTGCTCGAGGGCCTGCACAAAAAGGGCCATTGCCCGCAAGCTCTTGGCCCGGCAGTTTACCGGTCAGGAGATTGCCGACGATACCGGCTTGAGCTTGGCCAATGCGGCCGCACTCCGCCACCAAAAATGACCATTTCTGCCTAACTTTGCCACTTGTACCAAAGCCAAGCGAATTTTCACTTAATGGTACTGTTAAATGATTGGAAATCGTAGAACAAAACCATTTGATCGGGCTATCATTAAATCATTTATAAATCCCCAAACCACCTTCTCCCCAGCAGAGAGGGGTCAAAATATGCAAGAGCTCATTACCGATATTGAACTGTTGGAAACCCAGAGCGGACACACCCAACACCACGAACACAAGCCCACGGGCGAAGTGCGGACTTTGGCCGACAATGCCACCCAAGGCCAGCGCAAGCTGTACATCGAGAGCTATGGCTGCCAGATGAACTTCTCGGACAGCGAGATTGTGGCCGCCATCATGGCCGAGGGCGGTTTTGGCACCACCTCCAAGGCCGAGGAGGCCGATGTGGTGTTCCTCAACACCTGTGCCATCCGCGACAAGGCCGAGCAGACCGTCCGCAACCGGCTCACCCACCTCAACGGCCTCAAAAAACGCAAGCCCGAAATGACCATCGGCCTGCTGGGCTGCATGGCTGAGCGGCTGAAAGTCCAATTGTTGGAAGAAGAAAAAATCGTGGACATGGTGGTTGGGCCCGATGCCTACCGCGACCTGCCCCGGCTGGTGGGCGAGGTGGACGGGGGCAGCCGCGCCGTCAACGTGCTCCTGAGCCGCGAAGAGACTTACGCCGATATCACCCCTATCCGGCTGGACAGCAACGGCGTATCGGCCTTTATCTCCATCATGCGGGGCTGCGACAACATGTGCAGCTTCTGTGTGGTGCCCTTCACCCGGGGGCGCGAGCGCAGCCGTGATCCCCAGAGCATCGTCCAAGAAGCCCGGGATCTTTTTGCCCTGGGCTACCGCGAAGTGACCCTGCTGGGCCAAAATGTGGACAGCTACAAATGGGCCGGGGAAGCCAACAAGAAAGAAACCGACCGCGCCGAGGCCAATGGCAAGCCCGTGGTGGATTTTGCCGATCTGCTCCAGAGGGTGGCCTTGGTCGATCCTGACCTCCGGGTGCGCTTCAGCACCAGCCATCCCAAGGACATGACCGACAAAGTGCTGCACACCATGGCCAAGTACGAGAACATTTGCAAATACATTCACCTGCCCGTGCAGAGCGGCAACAGCCGAGTGCTGGAACTGATGAACCGCACCTATGACCGGGAATGGTATTTGGGCCGGATCGCGGCCATCCGCCAGATTCTGGGCGATGATTGCGGCGTTTCGTCCGACATGATCGCCGGGTTCTGCACCGAGACCGAGGCCGAGCACCGCGATACTATCTCGCTGATGGAACTGGCCCAATATGACTTTTCCTACATGTTCTACTATTCTGAGCGGCCCGGCACACTGGCCGCCCGCAAATACTCGGATGACATCCCGATGGAGGTCAAAAAACGCCGCCTGAACGAGATCATCGAGTTGCAGCGGCAGTTGTCGGCCCAGCGCAACCAGCGCGAACTGGGCAAAGCCCACCGGGTGCTGATCGAGGGGGAAAGCCGCCGCTCAGCCGACTACCTTCAAGGCCGCAACACGGCCAACAAGGTGGTGGTGTTCCCGCGCCAAGGCCACCAAAAAGGCCAATATGTCAACGTGTTCGTCCATGAGACCACGGCCGCCACGTTGTTGGGCCAAGTGGTTGCCTAACAGATCTAAAGGGTGGATGACGTCGCAAACGGCCTTGTGCTTGACTTTGGCAAGTGCAAGTGCCCGACGTCCGCGTTATGAGGTTGGCAGTCTGACGCTCAGGGGGCCAGCATTGGTAGCCGTTGCTACCGTTGCACCAGGTTTTACTTCTAGGGCAGCGCAAAGGCCACGTAACTCCCCCCTGACTTGGTGCCCATTTTGCCGCCACCGCACGCAATGACCACGTACTGTTTGCCATTGACGGCATAGGTGCAGGGAGTGGCATACCCGCCAGCCGGCAATTTGGTTTCCCAGAGCACTTTGCCGGTTTGTTTGTCAAATGCCCGAAATTTTTCATCTTTGCTGGCCCCAATGAAGACCAGCCCGCCCGCAGTGACCACTGGTCCGCCATAGTTTTCCGTGCCAGTAGGGGCAATTCCCCTTTGGCTCAGTTCAGCAAATTCCCCGAGCGTAGTTTTCCAGGCAATTTTACCGGTATTGAGGTCAATGGCGTTCAGCGTGCCCCACGGCGGTGCAATGGCCGGATAGCCGTCAGCATCGAGAAAACGATTGTAACCAGTTACCAAGTAGGGGATTTTTTGTTTGGCCACGCCCGCCGGCACATATTCTTTCTGGGCCATTTGGGCATCCACGTCCATCAAATAGGCCAAAATGGCTTCCCGATCCCCGGCGGGCAGGTGCTTGAACGCGGGCATCAAGTTCCGGCCCTTGGCGATCAGCTCGGCCGCTTGGGCCAAGGTGAATTTCTTGTTGAGGTTGATCAGGCCGGGGATCGCCCCTTGGGTGCCACCTTGGCGGTTTTGGCCGTGGCAGGTCGCACACGCCGAGGAATACAGCCGTTTGCCCGCTGTCAATAAAGTTTCCTGCTGGTTTTGTTTGACCTCGGCTTTGCGCATCCGAATCACCCAGGGCATTTCGTTGGCATTGACATACAAATAGTTAGTGGCAGGATCAAAAGCTGCCCCACCCCATTCGCCACCGCCATCGAAGCCCGGGAACATGAGCGAGCCTTGCAGATTGGGCGGGGTGAAGAAATGGCCGTGGCGCAGGGTTTTGTACAGGGCTAGCAGGGAATCTTTTTGGCGCGAGTGCGGGTTGACCGCTCCCTCCGCAAACGTTTGCCGCACAAACGGTTCGGGAAGGCTGGGGATCGGTTGGGTGAGGGCCGTTTGCTCGCCCGGCAGGTCGGTTTGGGGCACGGGCGTTTCCACAATCGGGAACAGGGGCGCACCCGTGTCGCGATCGAGCACAAACACAAAGCCAGTCTTGGTGATTTGGGCCACCGCGTCTATTTTTTTGCCAGTTTTGGTCACAGTTACCAAGTTGGGGTTGGCGGGCAGATCCCGATCCCAAACATCGTGGTGAACGGTCTGGTAGTGCCATTTGCGTTGGCCGGTGGCCGCATCCAAGGCTAGGATGCAGTTGGCAAACAAGTTGTCACCCTTGCGGAGGCCGCCGTAAAAATCGTCGGTGGCGGAGCCGGTCGCCACAAAGACCGTCCCACGCTTGGCATCAAGGCTCATGCCCGCCCAGCAGTTGGCCCCGCCAGCAGTGCGATAGGCGGCAGTGTCTTGCCAAGTATCGTGGCCCACTTCGCCGGGATAGGGGATGGTGTGGAAAATCCAGGCTTGTTTGCCCGTGCGCACATCAAAGGCACGAATGTGGCCGGGAGCCGCCCCGGCACTTTCAGAGAGGCGCATTCCCATGATGATGAGGTCTTTGTAAACCACGCCCGGGGTATTGGCGGCCAAAAACATCCCCTCGGGATCGCGATCCAAACCTTGGCGCAAATCGATTTTACCTGCTTGCCCAAAAGTGGGGATCGGTTGGCCTGTTTTGGCATCCAGTGCCAGCAGAAAAGGGCCCAGCGTAACAAACAAATGTTTGGCTTTGGCATCTTCGCTCTGCCAATAGGCCAAGCCCCGCACGGTTCCGGCCCAAAAGGGCAGATCATCATTGACCAATTGCTTGGGATCCAACCGCCAAATTTGTTGACCAGTAGCGGCATTGAGGGCAAAATAGTTCTTGGTGGGCGAAGCCCCGTACAGCACCCCATCAATCACGAGCGGATTGACTTGGATCTGAGTCCGGTTGTTGACCGTATCGGCATCGCCAGCATTATATTGCCACGCTATTTTTAAATTCGCCACATTACTGGTCGTAATTTCCGCCAGTGCGGCATAGCGGCTGGCGGCGTGGTCGCCCCCGTAAACCGCCCAATCAGTGTTGGCGGGGTTTTTTTCGGGTGATTGGCAACTCACCCCGGTCAGGACAAATAAACACCAAATGGCAAACCGGTTTTTCATTTTCAGTGAACGGTTGATCTACCCGCAAAGTAGGGATTGTTTGCCGAAAAGCGAGCGGATCCAAGCAATAGATGCAACAAAGCCATTGTTGGCCACCACCCCTTGGTCGTAGATTTGGTTAAAGTTCATGGGATGGATGGTTTGGGTGGTTTTACCTGCCTCGGGCCAAAGCAGTAACAATAATTGTTCAAATGGGACAAATGGGGGTTTATTGCGCCCAAATGACATTTTTAGCCGATCTTTAGGCCAAAGGATGCCGATTTGGTAGGAAAATCTATGGCGCAATGGTGCCCCAGTACGCAAGAATCAATTGGCCGATTTGGCTGTTTTGGCGAAAGGTCGTAATTTACTGACAAATTTCGGTAATCTTTACTGACAAGCTGGCTAGGGTACAAGTAGCGAAACCCGATCGCCCATTTCCAAGGCGAGAATAAACGAAAACAGTCTGGTGGTTGATTCTGTTGGTAGGAGGGAAAGTTGAAGGTTTTTAGCAAATGGACGCAAAGATTGCGTTTTAAAGATTTTGGCAACAATTTAGAAAAATAGTAAATGACAAAAAATGAAATAACAAGCCTTATTCCTGAATTCTTAATTAATTCAGAAACGTATTCCTTAGTTATTATAAACTTAGAAGGGTTCTATGTTTATGTAAATCCTCTTTTTGAAAAACAATTTTCATTTGTCTGCGATAACTTTATTGGACAATCCTCTCTTATTGCCATCTACTTCGAAGATCACGATAAATGTTTGAAAGCAATACAGCAGTGTTTCGCACAGCCAAACAAGCCCATAAAAGTTTACTTACGAAAACCAGCAAGCAATGATCAAGATTTTTATTGGACAGAATGGGAGTTTTCGATACTCAAAGACCAAAACCAACAGCCCATCGGTATTATTTGCTTGGGACACGATATTACCGAAACTGAAAGGGCCAATCAAAAAGCCAAAGAATTCGCTGCAAAAGTAGAAAAAATTATTGAGGAAATTACAGACGGTTTTTATGTGCTTAATCGTAAATGGGAGTTTGTGAAAATTAACAAAGTAGCCGAACAAATATTGGAAATTCCAAGAGAAAAATTATTAGGGTGCAAGATTTGGGATTTATTCCCCGACACACCCGATTATAATTATCCCGCCGCCTACCGCAGGGCAATGGACGAATACCTAATCGTAACTTTTGAAGACTATTTGGCAGATGTGGATAAATGGTTCAGTACGGTTTGCTACCCCTCGCCAGAAGGTTTGACAATATTTTTTAAAGATATAACCCAAGAAAAGAAAACACAGGAAGCACTTAAATTTTCGGAAATCAAACTGCGGGCTATCCTGGACAGCACCAACGACAGTAATATATTAATCAGCCCTGATTATAAAATACTTTCTTTTAATCGGCGAGCTAGCGAAATTAGTCAACTAGCCTTAGGAAAACCGCTAAAAGAATTGGCTGACATGTGGGCGTATGTTTTGCCACACGATGCAGAAGATTTTTATAGGGATACGCAAAAAGCACTCAATGGCGAATATTTAAAGTTTGAAAGAGAAATACATTTTGAGCACTTTAGTCTGTGGTTTGAAATAGGTTATTTTTCTGTGCACGATAGCGAAGGAAAAATGTTGGGCTTTACTTTTAATAGTACCAATATTGACCAACGGAAAAAAAAGGAAATAAAATTGGAAGAAAGCAAAATCCGAATGAACAAAACCTTGGAAGCCATACCGCACCCGTTTATCATAGTGAATGAACAGATGAGCATAACTCATGTAAATAGTGAATTTGAAAAAGTCTTTGGCTACACCGAGCAAGAAGTCATAAACAAAAAAATGGACTTTCTAATTCCTGAACGGTATCAAAATGAATATACGCAACACCAAAACCAGTACTTACAAACCAACGGTAAACTTTTACGTAAATTTTCGGAAAATATATTAGCACTTACCAAGAGCAAACAAGAAATCAACATAACTGCCAATTTAAACACGTTTACGGTAGGGGGAGAAAAATTTGCGATAGTAATTTTACAGGACATCACTGAATTTAAAAAACGCGAAGAGACGATACTCAAACAAAACGAAACCCTAAAACAAATAGCTTGGCAACAATCTCACGAAGTAAGACGACCGGTAGCAAGTATTTTAGGATTAATCAATATAATCAAAACAGATAAAACATTTACTCAAGAAGAAAAAGAACAGTGCTTAACTTACTTATTTCAAGCCACACAAGAACTAGACACAATTATCCATAAAATAGTTGCACAAACCAATGCCAATGAACACATAGTAAACAGATAAAAAGCTGTTTACCTCATTTCATCTGATGAAAAAGACGGCAGGTAAGTCCTTGTCTTTTTTTGAACCTTATTAAACAAAAACGGTTGTCTGACAAATTTAGTGGAGAATGCTTTGGGCTGCTAAAACCCGCCATCTTAAATTCTGGAAATTTGCCATACCAAACGCAGCACGTCGAATAGCTCTAACCACATTATTGCAACCTTCTGTAACGGCATTCGATAAGTGATCCAAAACATAATTTAATACATATTCTTGCTTGCTTTCCACCATTTTAAGAAAAGGATCAAATGCTGT
>JBBQXF010000091.1:0-19721 GCA_038209965.1 Cytophagales bacterium
TCACTTTCGGTAAAGGGGTTATAGTCATAAACCGGGCTGGCAATGTGCGAAGCCCGCAATGTGCTGGGGATCGAGCCATCGATGTCGCACGTGACATCAGCAATGACCTTGATCCGAAGATTTTGGTAAAATGCTGATGGATTTGGTACTCCCCTGCTTCGTCGACGAGCGCGACGATCTCATCCGCCGGGCCACCATTGCCCAGCACGGCGCATTGACCCCGCGCTTTCAGTACCTGCAAGACTACGTGGATGGTGAAGCGGCCTATGTTGGGTAAGGCTAAAGCGCGGCCCGCTGATCAAAAACTTGATGGCCAAGCCCCAGCCCACCAAGATCCCGGTGGCATAACAAACCGGATCCGGCCCCAAGAAGCCATGTCCCAATGGCATCACCCAAAAAAAAGTCCGGCGGGCGGCCATAATCCATTCCCCTTGGTAAAATTGGGAGTACTCAATGGCAAAAGTAAAATGAGGGTGACCAAAAAATCTTGTTGGCCGATAATCGGAAAAAAGCAAACTGAACACTCAAAAAAGTAGCAGAACCCATAGCGCATCCGGGGCATATTCACCGACCATGGGGCAAATCTGCCTTGTTTTGCCGGATGAACAACCCAAGGGGGAATCACCGAAATGATCCCGCCCAAATCCACCAAAATGGTTTGCGCCACGGTACCGGCTTACGGTGGGCAGTCTATATTTTGGCCTCGAGTTCTTCCACTTCGGTGGCCAAGGTTTCCCATAGTTGGTTCTGCTTGCCCAGATCAACCACCACTTGCCGCAGTTGCTTGTTCAGTTCTTCCAGCGCGTGCGGATGCGTGTAGACTGATGGTTGGGCCAGTTCATGCTCAATCTGCTTTTTTTCCTTTTCAAACCCAGTCACTTTATTTTCCACCTCCTCGAGCTGTTTTTGAGCTTTTTTCAGGGCTTTGCGAGCATCCTCCCTCTCCTTTTCACTGGCGGCGGGCTTGGCTTCCGGTTTATTGGCGGCCCGTTTTTCCATTTTTTCATTTTTTCCATTGGGAAAACCGGTCTTGACCTGCTGGCTCTGCCAATAAAGGTAATCTTCGTAGGAGCCCGCATACTCCCGAATCTCTTTGTTCTCGATCCACCAAATTTTGTTGGCCACTTGCGACACAAAATGGCGATCGTGCGAAACGGTGATAAACGACCCTTCGTACTGTTGCAGGGCTTGGGTCAAAATATTGACCGATTGGATGTCCAAGTGGTTGGTCGGTTCGTCGAGGAGCAAGAAATTGGACTTGGAGATCAGCGTGAGGGCCAAGGCCACCCGCGACTTTTCCCCGCCCGACAGCACTTTGATCTTTTTGAAAACATCTTCGCCCGAAAAAAGGAAACAGCCCAATACCCCGCGCAATTCCATTTCAGTTTTGGCCGTGCCCGCCTGTTTGAGTTCGTCCAAAATGGTGTTTTCCACATTGAGCACCTCCAACTGGTGCTGGGCATACACGGCGGGCTTGACGTTGTAGCCAGCCTTGACTTCGCCCTCGGCCGATTCGGTGCCCGCTACAATCCGCAGCAGGGTCGACTTGCCCCGGCCATTGGCCCCAATGAGGGCTATTTTGTCCCCGCGCTCGATCACTGCTTTGGTGTTGTGCAGGATCTCGAGCGGGCCATACGATTTGGACACGTCTTCCAGGGTGGAAATAAATCGCCCCGGTTGCTGATCAAAGGCAAACCGGAAATTGACCCGGGCATTCTCATCGATTACATTCTCGATCAGATCCAACCGATCAAGGGCCTTCACCCGCGACTGTACTTGGCGGGCTTTGGAAGCCTTGGCCCGGAAGCGGTCGATAAACCGCTCGGCCTGCCGGATCGATGATTGTTGGTTCTCAAAAGCATTCTTTTGGATTTCTTGCCGCAAAGATTTCTCCTCCAAGAAAAATTCGTAGTTGCCGGGGTAATAATTGAGCTTTTGGTTCGATACTTCGACCGTAATCGTGATCACGTTGTTGAGAAACTCCCGATCGTGCGATACAACGATGATAGCACCTTCATAATTGCGCAAATAACTTTCCAGCCATTGGATGGAGGGCATGTCCAAGTGGTTGGTCGGTTCATCCAGCATGAGGAGCGAGGGCTTCATCAGCAGCATTTTGGCCAGCATGACCCGCATCCGCCAGCCACCCGAAAATTGGCGGAGGGGTTTGTGCAGGTCATCGGTGGTGAAACCCAACCCTTCCAAGATTTCTTCGGCCTTGGCCTGGATACTGTACCCGTCCAAAATTTGGAACTCCTCTTGAAGGCGGGTCAACTTATCCACTAAATGATCTTCGTATTCCGTCTCCATTTTGTGGAGAATCGCATCCATTTGGTGCTGAATTTGGTTTTGTCGCTCAAATGCTTCCATCGCCACCGACAAAATGCTGTCGTCGGTCTGGTAGCTCAACAAGTCTTGGTTCAAAAAGCCGATCGAACAATCACCACTTTTGGAAATCCCCCCCTCATCGGGTGGGTACTCCCCCGTGATGATGCGCAGCAGGGTTGATTTGCCCGTGCCATTGGCCCCGATCAGGCCAATCCGGTCTTTGGGCTTGATGTGCAGTGAAGCCTCCAAATAAAGGGCCCGACTGCCCAGAAAAAACGAAAGATCTGTAATTGCCAACATGCCGCAAAGTTAAGGCAAGATTGGCCTGATCCCCAACTTGGGGCTGGGACAGTTGCAAAATTAAAACAGGCTAGGCCCATGGGCACTGGCAAAGCCGTTGATTGTTGGGCCAAATGGGGCACCAACGTATCGACCGGTGGCAGATTACCGGCCCCGTTGCGGGCTGCATCTATGTTTTGTCTTTGTGCTTTAGTATTTGATCCCGGCTTTGTTGAAAATAAAACTCAACAACTAGGCTGGCCCAATCATCAGGAATTGAACATCTTTGAGAAATGAAGGTTTTTTGCCCTCAACTTTGTGGCCGTAGAACTGCTCGATCCAAGCGACAACAAAAATACCCAAGCTAATGGCCCACAAAGGAGCTAGCCCCGATTGAGCCAAAGCATGGTTGCCCCAAGAACAGGCCAAACAGACAGCCAAGATGCCAAGGAACATCACTACTGAAAGCCGAAGATAAAAAATTAGCCCGAAGGCCATCAGCAAGGTGGCAAAATTGACCCATTTGCCTATTTGGGCCGGAAAAAACTGGCTGATATAGCCATTTGGGATGCTCCAGAGCAGGCCGATCACGCTAAAAAAATAGCGGGCACACAGATCCAGTGCGTCGTTTTGTTGAAGGCGTTTTGGTGGCTCTCATCATATTCGTCCAGCCATTGTTGGATCGTTTTCATATTCGTGTTGTTTGGTCAAGGTGGATAATCGGGACTCTTTTTGATTGGTCAAACTTAAAAAATAAATCTCACAACAATACCTCTCCCTATCATCAATTGCTCAATTGGGCATAGACAAAGCCCATCGCACTGGTGCCAATGATGTTGCCGTTGCCAATCCGCCCTTGGGTCATTTCACGTTGCAAATACCGGACATACTTGGAAGTGTAGATGCCAAACCCGTTGGGCAAGAACTGGAGCGAATTAAAGCGGCCGGGCTGGAGGGAGTAGGGGAAATTGACGTGGTGGCCCGGCAACCGATCCACCGATTTGTGGTCGATCTTGTAGCGGCGATATTCCCAAGCCCGGGCATTATCGATGAAAATATGGACATTGTATTGGTCAGGGTGGTCAGTGATCTGGAAATCAATCCCCCGCTGATCCAGGGCCGGATCACGGACCACGTTTTCGGGGCCGAAAATACATCGGCAACCAAAATAGGCGTGGTACTCGGTGAGCAAACCGAACTGGGTGCGATACAGCCGTGCCCGAAGTCCTTCCCGAAGGGTGGCCTCGGGCATTTGGGGCAAGGTTTGACGCAGCAATGGGCCATTGTGGGCCAGATAGTGCTCAAAAAAATCATCGAAACCCAGCCAATTTTGCTCCACGAAAAACAGCCGGTGCAACAGGCCCGAGGGATTGAGCGGGCCTTTCAAATCCATTTCCAAGGTTTTGACCTTCCGCAGGCCCGCATTGAGCGATAGCGTGGCCAGGAATTGTTGAAATGCCGCAATTTCGGCAATGGCTTGGGGGTTCATCCTCGATCTGGAGATTTTATGCGCAATTGGGTTCAATTTAAGCCCAAATAAAGGACAATTCCCTAATAATCAAGCTCATCAATTCCTTAAATCCAAAAAATCATTTTTCGTTTGTTGCAAACCCGCCCAGAGGTGCCTTGATTGGGCGCTGCCTATTCGCCCGTCATGAGTTGATCGGCAAACTCTTTGAGCAAGGCGTACAGTTCCCGGTACTTGGTCAGGGGCAAGGTAGCCGCCCGATCATTGACATCGTGATAGGCGTTGATCCCCCCCAATGTATAGACAAAAAAGGCTTTTACCCCTGCTTGACCGAAAAAATAATGGTCGGAATTGGCGGCACTTCCCCGCCGGACGATGCGCTTGAAATAGTCTTTTTCGGTGCTGATTTGCCGAAAAACTGCGTATTCCTTTTCATAGATCGTCGCATTGACCACGCCAATCCCCTCGTCGCCAGTGCCGGTGAGGTCCAAATTGAGCAAAAAACGGATTTGTCGCAACGGGAACAGCGGATGCTCCACGTAATAGCGCGAGCCGACCAGCCCGGCTTCTTCGCCGCCAAAGGCCATGAATGCCACCGAAAATGGGGGTGGATTTTGCTGATAGTGCGCTGCCAGTTCCAGCAGCAAGCTGATGCCGCTGGCATTATCGTTGGCCCCCGGAAAATAGGTGTTTTTGCCCAGCCCGCCCAAGTGATCGTAATGGGCCGTAAAGGTGATGAACACCTCGGGCCGCTGCGTTCCCCGAAAGTAGCCGATCACATTCTGCGATTGGTATCCCGGCATTAGTTCGGCATCCAAACGGAACTTGGCCTTTTGGGCCCCGGGCTTGAACTTGGCTCTCAGCACTTGGAACCAAGGCCGGGAGCTTTGTTGCGACGAGATGGTCATCGTCAACTTGTCTTCCAAGGAAATGAATGCCTTGGCTTCGGACAACTTGCGCAAAAATTCAATGGGCATTTCCAGCAGTCGGTAATAATCGGTGCCCCGGAACACGGCAATTTTACCTTTGATCGGGTCGGCCAGAAACTTTTGGCGGGCGGCATCCACCCGCTCATCCACCTGTTCCTGAAAGATCAGCGTGTCCAATAGATAGCACTGACCACTTCCCTTGCCCTTGGCCGATACCGCATTCACGATAAAATCATCGCCGGGGCGCAATGGTTCGCCATCCAAAGAGAGGGCCACCCGATTGGGAAAAGTATTGACATCGAGTGGAAACGCTTGCCGATAATCCTCTTTGCCCCAAGCCAACAAGCCCAATGCCTTGAACTTGGCCGACAAATAGGCCGCCGCTTTTTGATCGCCACCCTTGGTGTAGCCCCGGCCAAAAAGCGTGGGCGAGGCCAGGGTGTCGATCGTGCGGCGCACCCGATCCAGATCTTGGGCTTCGGCCCCCGCTACCAGTAACCAACCCAAGAACATCAACAACAAATAGGTTTTGGAAAATAACATGGCAAGTGGATAAATGGGTGAACCTATCAATGTTTCTTCGGATCCGGGACTGGGGCTTTTAGCTCCAGCGGCCAGTGTCAGAATCTCCCAAAGTTGCGTATTTTTGCCTGCTCGGTAGCACGGGCATTTACCGGAACTTTGAGCTGTCTTTATCCGACTATCCCATGGCCTACGAAATTACCGATTTTGAAGCGCAAGTAATCGAGGCTAGCCACGAAACGCCCGTAGTGGTGGATTTTTGGGCCCCGTGGTGCGGCCCTTGCCAGTTTCTTGGCCCGGTCATTGAAAAACTGGCGGGCGAAGCTGGCGGCAAGTGGAAGCTGGCCAAGGTAAACTCCGACGAATTTCCCCAACAATCCCAGCAATACCGGGTCAAAAGTATCCCGGCCGTTAAGCTGTTTGTCAATGGCCAAGTCACGGCTGAGTTTGCGGGCGCGCAGCCCGAGCCGTTCATCCGGCGATGGCTGGCCCAAAACCTGCCTTCGCCCAATGACAAACTGGTGCAGCAAGCGGCCAACCTCGCCCGCGTTGGACAAGAAGACCAAGCCGCTGATCTACTGGAACAAGTACTGGCCAACGAACCGGGCAATGCCCATGCAGCCCTAGAGTTGGGCTGCCTCCTGCTCTTTGCCCAACCGGCCCGGGCGATGCCCCTTTTTCGCACGGCCGAACACGATGGGAGCCTGTATCAGTTTGCCAACAGCCTGTTCAACTTGGCCGAACTGCTGACCATTGCCCAAGCCCCCGAAAAACTGGAAGAACACCCGGTGAAACCCGTTTTCTTACAAGGACTGTCTGCCCTGAAGGCCCAAGATTTTACGACCGCCCTTTCCAATTTTATCGAGGTGATCCAGCTTTACAAGGCTTATCAAGACAAAGCCGCCGAAAAAGCGTGTGTGGCCATTTTCCTCTATTTGGGCGAAGATCATGAGGTGGTCAAGCAATTCCGCCGCCCGTTCGGCATGGCATTGTATTAACCCAGCCAGCCTTACTACCATCGCCCACCGCGGCCACATGCCACCAGCCTTGCCCCGCATTGGCCAGTCCGTCATGCCCACCAATGCCGATTCAAGTGTCTGATGCCTCTTGGCCGCACTTCCGTACTCATCCATTGCGTTTAGAAAAGCCAGCTCCGCGCACAACCTTGTGTCAACAGCGTAAGCAAACGGGAACACGTTTGTTTTTCCAAAAAAAGTTTGAAAAATGTTATGCAAGCCGAATATATTTTATTACTTTTGTTTCATATACTCGGCGTGCATAACATCTACCATATTTACATTCATTTTCTCACTTCATATTGGTCAGTCAAATGGAATTAGTTGAAAAAAGAGAAGCCTTAAAGGGCGGCGAATTTCTGGTCAAAGAATCAGAAGCCCACGAAATCTTTATTCCTGAAGATTTCACTGAAGAGCAGCGCATGATGGCTACTGCCTGCCAAGATTTTCTCAAGACCGAAATTTATCCCCACATAGACCGGATCGAACATGCCGAGCCAGGCTTGATGCAAGCGCTGATGGGCAAAGCCGGGGAATTGGGTTTATTGGGCATTTCTATCCCGGAAGAATACGGCGGTTTGGGCATGAGCTTCAATTCCTCCATGTTGGTGGCCGATGTACTGGGCGCAGGGGGATCTTTCTCCACAGCGTTTGGGGCGCACACTGGCATTGGCACCCTGCCGATTTTGTACTACGGCAATGAGGCCCAGAAGAAGAAATACTTGCCCCTCTTAGCTACCGGCGAGTGGAAATCTTGCTATTGCCTCACCGAACCAGATTCTGGCTCCGATGCCAACTCCGGCAAAACCAAGGCCCGGCTCAGCGAAGATGGCACCCATTACCTGATCACTGGCCAGAAAATGTGGATTTCCAATGCTGGCTTTGCCGATTTGCTCATTGTCTTTGCCAAGATTGACACCGACAAAAACTTAACGGCTTTCATCGTTGAAAAAACCTTCGGGGGAATCACCATGAACGATGAAGAGAAAAAGCTGGGCATCAAAGGATCGTCCACGCGCCAAGTATTCTTCAACGATTGCCGCGTTCCAGTTGAAAATATGCTTTCGGATCGGGGCAACGGCTTCAAGATTGCTGTGAACATTTTGAATATTGGGCGGATCAAATTGGCCGCCGCCGTGATCGGTGGTGGCAAAGAAATATTGGATCTGGCCATAAACTATGCCAATGAGCGCAAGCAATTTGGGAAGTCCATTGCCAGTTTCGGGGCAATCAAACAGAAATTGGCGACCATGGCCATGCTCACTTACGCTACCGAATCGGCAGCCTACCGCGCCGGACAAAACATCGAGGACAAGATCGATTCGCTGGTTGCCGAGGGAATGCCCGAAGCCCAAGCCAAATTAAAGGGCGTGGAACAATTTGCGATTGAGTGCGCCATTATGAAAGTCCACGGCTCTGAAGTGCTGGATTTTGTGGTGGACGAAGGCTTGCAGATTTATGGCGGCATGGGCTTCTCCGAAGAAGCGCCCATGGCCCGCGCTTACCGCGACTCGCGCATCACCCGGATTTACGAAGGCACCAACGAGATCAACCGCATGTTGCTCGTGGGGATGATCCTCAAGCGGGCCATGGCTGGCGAACTCGATGTGTTCGGCCCAGCAATGGCGGTGGCCAAAGAACTGACTTCGGTTCCCTCGTTTGCCAGTATCGATTCTTCAGTGCTTTTTGCCGAAGAAAAAGAAGTGGTTAAAAACCTAAAGAAGGCGGTATTGATGGTAGCCGGCAAAGCTGCCCAAACTTTTGGGGCCAACCTTGAAGAACAGCAAGAGGTGATGATGCACATTGCCGACATGATCATTGAGGTATATGTGGCCGAATCGGCTTTGTTGCGCACCGAGAAACTGATTGGGATACGCGGCGAAAATGCCTGTAACCAGTACGTAATCATGACGCGCCTGTACCTCAACCGAGCCGTTGACCAAACTGGTCTGCATGGCAAAGAAGCAATCAATGCCTTTGCCACTGGTGATGAGCAACGGGTATTGTTGATGGGCCTCAAACGTTTTACCAAGTTTGCTTCCTTGAACACGGTGCGCTTGGCCCGGGAGGTTGCTGAATTTGTTATTGAGCAAAACAAATACCCTTTTTAGCCCAACTTTGATGAGGCTAGAAATCATAAAGCAATAATTTAAATTCCATTTCATTTTATCACTGACACAAGCGCGGCTCCTTTGGGCCGCGCTTTGTGTTTGCCAATGTTCCACGTGGAACATTGCGAAAGCCGCTTAACAAAACCAACCAAAAGTGCAGCGGGAAAAGTTGCCAGCTACACCTGCCGTATTGAAGAAGCGGATGGTGGCACATTACAAAGCGGAGCACAATACTGGCAACGTTACCCAACCTAGCTTCGCACATCCTAACTTTACACCAAGAAAAATGTTCCACGTGGAACATTAGGCAAGAACGATGCTGAACCAATGTTGCTTTGCCAAAGCCACATCAGAGCCTGATAAATTGTGCAAGGAACTTTCACGCAAGCAATCCCGGCCGTAAAACTTGTTTCGCGCAACAGGACAGGCGAGGCAAGCAAACGTCTGACCACAACAACCCATTGGGCACAAGTCAGCTTGCTGGATTGCTCGGAGCAAACCTAAACTTCCGATCAGCAGTGCAGCATTGATAACGTCAAACACCACACAACGATCAGGTTTGGATAAAATGCCTTAACAGCAAGACAATGAATCAAAGTCCTTCGCCAATAAAAGCGTAACTTTGTAACAAAAACAGCGAGTGTTCCACGTGGAACATTCACCAAATAAAGTACTTTATAGAACAAACCGAATAGAGCAGCATGAATTATCCAGCTTATGATGTCATCATAGTCGGGGCAGGGCACGCCGGTTGCGAAGCCGCCCACACAGCAGCCACCGTGGGGGCCAAGGTACTGCTGATTACGATGAACATGCAGACCATTGCCCAGATGAGCTGCAATCCCGCAATGGGCGGAGTGGCCAAGGGCCAGATTGTGCGCGAGATCGACGCGCTGGGTGGAATGTCCGGGATCGTGACCGACAAAAGCATGATCCAGTTCAGGATGCTCAACCTGTCCAAAGGGCCGGCCATGTGGAGCCCCAGGGCACAAAGCGACCGGATGCGTTTCGCCGAAGAATGGCGCATGGCCCTAGAAGCCAATCCCAAAGTGGACTTTTGGCAAGAAATGGTGACCGATCTGATTGTCGAAGATGGACAGGCGAAGGGAGTGCGCACCGCACTGGGCATTGAGTTCCGGGCCAAGGCCGTGGTGTTGACCAACGGCACCTTTCTCAACGGCCTGATCCACATTGGCGAAAAACAAATGGGTGGAGGAAGGACGGGGGAAAAAGCTGCCCACGGAATTACCGAAGCGTTGGTCCGGCTAGGCTTTGAGGCCGGGCGGATGAAGACTGGAACTCCGCCCCGCATCGATGGGCGATCACTGGACTATACCCGGATGGAAGAACAAGCGGGCGACGAAAACCCCAGCAAGTTTTCCTACTCCGACGAAACGCAACCCCTGAAAACCCAGCGCAGTTGCTATATCACTTATACCAATCAACAAGTCCATGACTGTTTGGCCTCGGGATTTGACCGCTCCCCCATGTTCAATGGGACGATCAAGTCCATTGGCCCGCGCTATTGCCCCTCGATCGAAGACAAGATCAACCGGTTTGCCGAGCGTGACCGACACCAGATTTTTGTGGAACCAGAGGGATGGAGCACCGTAGAAGTCTATGTGAATGGTTTCTCCACTTCGCTCCCCGAAGACATCCAATACCAAGCCCTGCGGCTCATCCCCGGTTTTGAAAATGCCCGGATGTTCCGGCCCGGTTATGCCATTGAGTACGACTATTTCCCCCCAACCCAACTCAAGCCCAGCCTTGAAACCAAACTGGTGGATGGACTTTATTTTGCGGGGCAAATCAATGGCACGACCGGCTACGAAGAAGCTGCTTGCCAAGGATTAATGGCCGGCTTGAATGCTGCCAATCGGGTATTGGGCCACGAACCTTTGGTACTAAAACGCTCCGAAGCCTACATTGGCGTACTGATTGATGACTTGGTGAACAAGGGCACGGAAGAGCCATATCGGATGTTTACCTCCCGGGCCGAGTACCGAATCTTGCTCCGCCAAGACAATGCCGATTTGCGATTGACGGAAATTGGCTACCAACTTGGGCTAGCTACCGAAACCCGCTACCACAAAATGTTGGGGAAAAAGCGGCAAGCCGAGGAAGTAGCCCAACAGTTAACCCAGATCAGCATCGCCCCGGACGAGGCCAATGAGACCTTGATCCGCTGGGGGAGTTCGCCGTTGAGCCAAAAAATAAAGGCCGAAAAAGTATTGCGTCGCCCCGAAATTGGTATGCGCGAGCTGATCCAGTTGGGCCAAGGAGTGGCCGAAGCTATGCAACAGTATAGTACCGAAGCCAAGGAGCAAGCCGAAATAAGCTTGAAATACCAAGAGTACATTGACAAGGAAGAAAAAATGGCCCAAAGGTTGGGCAGTTTGGACAATATCAAGCTCCATCCATTGCTCAATTATCGCGAGATCAAGGCCCTCTCGAACGAAGCCCGGGATAAATTGAGCCGGCTCCAGCCCGAAACGCTGGGCCAAGCCTCACGGATCAGCGGTATTTCCCCAGCCGATGTTTCTATCCTGTTGATTTATTTGGACAAAGGGATCAGTGTTGGTTGAACCAAACTAGGCCAACCTGTTATTGAAAAATCCATTTCTAGCGAAATGGATTTTTTGCTTACACCAAATTGCTCCGCTATTCTTTGTATCTTTACCCGATACATCTCCATCTCAACCCAGTCAACTTTATGAAACGAACACAAGCATTTGTGCTGATTGCCATTGGACTTTGCAGCGTGCTGACCGCTAACCTAGGCTTGGCCCAAGGAGAACGAAAAGACAAACCAAGCGTGGCCAGTGAAAAAGACCGGCAGTTGGTGTTGCGGGAACTTGAGCAAAAACAGCCCGAATATTGCAAAACCGCCAAACAGATCTGGCATTATGCCGAACTGGGCTATCAAGAACAAAAAAGCTCGGCCTTGCTCCAGGATCTATTGCGCAAGGCTGGTTTCCAGATTGAACAGGGGGTGGCCGAAATACCCACTGCCTTTGTGGCCACTTATGGCAGTGGCAAACCTGTGATCGGGATCTTGGCCGAATTTGACGCCCTCCCGGGTCTGTCACAAGATACCGTGCCCTACCGGAAACCATTGGCCGATGGCGCCTCTGGGCACGGCTGTGGACACAACCTGTTTGGAACCGCCTCTTCGGCTGCCGCCATCGCGGTGAAAAACTGGTTGGCTGCCAACAAAAAAACAGGGACGATCCGACTGTACGGCACCCCGGCCGAGGAAGGTGGCGGTGGCAAAGTCTACATGGTCCGGGCTGGCCTGTTCAGCGATGTGGACGCAGTGCTGCATTGGCACCCCAGCGACCGCAATGATGCCAACCCCACCTCTTGCCTAGCTAACAAAAGCGCCAGTTTCAAATTTTATGGCAAAAGTTCCCACGCGGCCGCGGCCCCGGAAAAAGGCCGCTCCGCTTTGGACGGCGTCGAAGCCATGAATTACATGGTGAACTTGATGCGCGAACACGTACCCCAAGAAGCCCGGATCCATTATGTGATCAAAAATGGTGGCATGGCATCCAATGTAGTGCCCGACTATGCGGAAGCCGAATATACGGTGCGACACCCGGATGTGAGAGGGATGGAAGAAATTTGGGCCAGGGTGCTCAATGCAGCCGAGGGAGCCGCTAAAGGGACTGGCACCACCTTCAAGTATGAAGTCCAAAGTGGCGTGTACAACCTCATGCCCAACGAGACACTGGCCAAAGTAATGCACGCCAATTTGGTAAAAATCGGGGGAGTGGAATACAGCGCTACCGAAAAGGAATTTGCCCAGCAAATCCAGTCCAGTTATGGTTATGCGGCCCCACCGCTGACAATGGCCAGCAGTATTCAACCCTACAAAATGGGCTTTTTTCCTGCTTCCACCGACGTGGGCGATGTGAGCTGGGTAGTACCAACGACGGGCCTAAACCCGGCCACTTGGGTACCGGGCACCGCAGCCCACACTTGGCAAGCAACCGCCGCCAATGGCATGAGCATCGGTTATAAAGGCATGGCAGTAGCGGCCAAGGTAATGGCCCTGACGGCACTGGACTTGTTCAACTCGCCCAATGTGTTGGCCGAAGCCAAAATAGAACTGATAAAACTAAGGGGCGAAGGATATGAGTACAAACCACTGATTGGCGACAGGAAACCACCATTGAACTACCGCAAAGGAATGTAGCCTTTTAAGCAATGACCATAACTTTTCCAGCAATTGGCCTTCCAGCCAATTGCTGGAAAATGTAAATATTTGAAAATCAGTAATTTACAAACTAAATATTGCTTTTTGGCAAAATAAAAGTAGTCATTTAGCCAAAATCTCATACTTTCAAGAAAAGCAAAATGGATATTGATGCCTTTTGGATCATATTGAGTGGATCGCTAGTGGCTACTACTTGCAGTTTGCTGGGTTGTTTTCTAGTTCTGCGCAAAATGGCAATGGTCGCCGATGCCATTTCCCACAGCATCCTGCCCGGGATAGTGATCGCATTCTTTCTCACCGGCTCCCGCGATTCCATGCCCATGCTCATTGGGGCGGGCATCTTGGGGCTGATCACAACTATGCTCATTGAATTTTTGCACCGAGTGGCCAAAGTGCAGTCCGATGCAGCCATTGGCATTACCTTCACCTCATTGTTTGCCATTGGGGTCATCTTGATCGCCTTGTTTGCCGATCAAGTCGATCTGGACCAAGATTGCGTGCTCTATGGCGAAATCGCCTACGTCCCGTTGGACACGATCATCACCGAAGCTGGCACTGATCTGGGGCCACGGGTGGTATGGATTGCCGGGGGAGTCCTACTGATGGTGCTGGTTTTCATCCTGGTTTTCTACAAGGAACTGCTCATTACTTCCTTTGATCCCGCCTTTGCCGCAGTCACCGGGCTGTCCACTGCCACTTGGCACTATGCCCTGATGAGTTTGGTGTCGCTCACCACAGTGGCCTCTTTTGAAGCAGTTGGGGCCATTTTAGTAGTGGCGCTGATGATCGCCCCGCCAGCCACGGCCTATCTACTTACCAAAAAATTAACTGTTATGTTGTTTTTATCGGTATTATTGGGTATTATAGCCTCAGTGGGTGGCTATTACTTGGCCGAATGGCTCGATGCCTCCATTGCCGGGGCCATGACAATGGTAGCGGGCGGACTATTTTTTCTTGCCCTCCTCTTTGGCCCAGAAGAGGGAATCTGGTTAAAAAGACGATTGCGGCCCAAAATCAACGCCTAGCTTTTTCGCCTCCCTCCTTTTTCCCTTAACTTGCAATAAGAAATTTCCTTGCATGAATTGTTATTGGTTTAAATTGCTTGAAAAAACAATGAAGTAACTTGCTTAGAGCAGATTAATTGGGAACTAAGTTTGGCTATTCAACTCTAAATCACAGACGAAACGCAACAATGGGTATTTTTGATATGTTCTCGAGCGATATTGCGATAGACCTCGGCACCGCGAATACACTGATCTTACACAAGAACAAAATCGTCGTGGACGAACCCTCCATTATTGCCATCGATAAAATGACGGGCCGGGTAATTGCCATTGGCAAAGAAGCAATGCTGATGCACGAAAAAACCCACGACAATATCAAAACGATTCGTCCACTGCGTGATGGGGTGATAGCCGACTTTCACGCTGCCGAACACATGATCAGGGGAATGATCAAAATGATCGATACCCGTCGGAGGTTCTTTTCCCCTTCGCACCGGATGGTGATTTGCATTCCTTCCGGCATTACCGAGGTAGAGAAAAGGGCCGTTCGTGACTCGGCCGAGCATGCAGGCGCCAAGGAAGTATATATGATCCACGAACCAATCGCGGCCGCCATTGGGATCGGGATTGACATCGAGAAACCAATGGGCAACATGATCGTGGACATTGGCGGAGGCACTACCGAAATTGCCATTATTGCCCTTTCCGGCATCGTGTGCGATCAGTCGGTGCGCACTGCCGGCGACGTATTCAATAAGGACATCTTGGATTACATGCGCCGCCAGCATAACCTACTAGTGGGCGAACGTTCGGCCGAACGAGTCAAGATCGAGGTAGGATCAGCATTACCAGAGCTGGACAACCCCCCCGATGATTTTGAGGTGCGGGGCCGGGACTTGATGACCGGGATTCCGAAAGTAGTCCGGGTATCATATCCAGAAATCGCCTTCGCCATTGACAAATCGATCTCCAAAATAGAAGAAGCGGTGCTCAAGGCCCTCGAGGTAGCCCCGCCGGAACTAGCCGCTGATATTTATGAAAATGGAATCCATTTGACCGGTGGTGGTGCGCTCTTGCGGGGACTCGACAAACGGATATCGATAAAGACCAAGTTACCCATCCACATTGCCGAGGATCCATTGCGGGCAGTCGTACGTGGAACAGGCATTGCCCTGTCTAGGATCAATTCTTTTAAAGGCATATTGATGACCTAGCCGCTAGGGTAACTGATCCCGGAGGTCTCACAGCACCAAAAACAAATGCAGCAATTGCTCCAACTTATGGGCAGGTATCGGGTAGTTTTGACATTTGTCGGGCTACAACTGATTTGCTTTTGGCTGATTATCCAACAAAACCGGCACCAAAGTGCCACTGTTTTTACTTCGGCCAATTATGTTTCGGTCCAAGGCGCTCGCCTCAGTTCTTATGTAACGGAGTATTTTGGTCTTAAACAACAAAACACTTCGCTGGTAGCCCAAAACAAACGATTGCTAGAAGAATTGAGCCAATTGACCGTGAGTAGCAATCCCAAAGACAATGTTCACTTGCCAGGCTACCAGTTTATTGTTGGCAAAGTGATGAATAATTCGGTGATGCACGCGGAAAATTATCTCCTCATTGACAAAGGAAAACTGGCTGGAGTGGAGCCCGGTATGGGGGTGGTCAGTCCCGATGGCGTAGTGGGCAAAGTCAAAATGTGCAATGACCATTATTCTATTGTCTATTCTTTTTTGCACCCCGCAATTACTATTTCAGCCAAGATCCCTAACAAAGGCATTCTCGGATCAGTCAAATGGGACAAAAAAGACTATCGTTTTGGCCAATTATTGTTCGTGCCACGCGATATCAAAGTAGAAAAGGGGGATACTGTATTGGCTACCGGATACAGCTCGATCTATCCCGAAAACTATCCCATTGGTACAGTGAGCGCTGTCAGTTTGCAGGGAACGACTTCTTTTTTGGACATCAAAGTGCAACTCTCCACCAAATTTGCTAGCCTAAACTACGTGTATGTCATCAAAAACCCGATCCAAAAAGAGCTGGATTCACTGCAACAAAACGGTGCACCAGAGCACCAACAACAATGAAAAGTCCCTTTATTAACCAAGCACTCAGTTTCGTTACTTATTTGTGCCTACAAGTTCTACTGGCCAAAAACCTAAACTTGTTTGATGTGGGCTTTTGTTTTTTGTATGTCTCCTTCTTGCTGCTTTTGCCTTTCGAGACCGGTAAGCTCCAACTGATGTTCATTGGATTTTTGATTGGTTTCTGTGTTGATCTAAATTATGACACTGGTGGCATCCACGCATCGGCATGTGTGTTGCTGGCATTTGCCCGTCCGTACATCACCAGCATCATAGTGCCCAGTGGTGGGTATGAAAATGCCATGAAGCCTTGGATGAGCGTCATGGGATCGCCTTGGTTTGTGAGTTATAGCGCAATCCTGATCGCTATCCACCATTTGGCTTTATTCAGTATCGAGGCCGGAAGTCTCGAGATGCTTCCCTTTACGTTGCTCAAAGCATTGGTCAGCATTGCATTTACAGGATCGATGGTATTGATTTTCCAAGGTTTGTTCTACAACAAATAGTCATTTTCCCTGCTCAATGCCCGCCGTTTTCATTGATTTTGACGCATCATAAAACTATTGTTACATAATACTCATTAATTATTTGTTTTTCTGATTTGAAAATGTAGCTTTGTCGCATTCAAATCAGAAGATCTGAATTCATAATTAATATCTCCCAAAATAAACGTACTATTTATGGTTAACATTTCACTTTCCGAAAAGGAAGCCCGTGAACTCGCAGAGTTTTACGAAGCAGAATACAACAAATTACAACAGCGGATGAACGACTTGACTGGGATGCTGGAAAAGTTGAAAGGTTCGGCTCCGGCTGTTGCGGTAACAGTTGAACCGAAAACTGTTGCACCACAAATTGAAGTTAAACAGGTTGCTGATGAGCCAGTTATCAAAGTAAAAAAGGGTCGAGGAAAAGCCAAGCCTAAGGTAAAAGAAGCAGAGGCAGTAGCAGCAGTAGCAGTAGTAGAACCGAAACCCAAAGCTAGCCGTGGTGGATACCTACGGTTGGATTATGAAAAGTTTATTTTGGAAGCACTAGAGGAGCGTGGCGAAGTGATCCACACCAATGAGTTTCAAGAACTGATCATCAGCAAAAACAAATTGAGAGGCGAGTTGGTCAAGAAAGCGGAAGCGGGCATTTCACGGGCACTGAGCATTTTGAAAAATCAGAAAAACCAGTTGCGTTCTAGTAAAGTAGCCGGTAAAGCGGGCTTGTCCTACGGTTTGGTGAGCTGGAGCAAAGGCGAATAACTAAAGTGACTTATTTGGCTTCCGTTTTGGGCCATTAAAAAGTGGTGTTTCTAGTCAGGCTGACTGGAAACACCACTTTTTTAATGCTCAATTGCCCGATCAACCAGCAAAAATGGTTAATTGTTGCAATTCCCGCTCAAATCCTCCCGAAAGAATGGGAAAACGGCACCAAGTTTTGGGATCCAAATTCTTATCATCCAGATGGAACGATGGGGCATAACGCTCCCGCTTCCATTGGTTGCGGCACCACAGCTGAAAAAATTTAGCTATCCAGATCTTTAGCTGCGCGGGCGCATACTGCGGGTACTTCATCCGCATGAGGACAAAACACTCTACGGGCATCTTTTTGTCGCGAATGGCCGCTTCCTCAATAGCATCCAACAGATCATAGGGCATTAAATCGTCCTCGTCAGTTTGCTTGCTTTCGGGTGGGCGTAGTTCAGCAGTAGGGGATTGATCATTGACCAAGTAAAGGATGGGCAGGGGATGTTTGCCATCGGGCCCACCTTTTTCCATCCAACGGAGCCACTGCCGCAGGAATGCTTTGTCAATCCCAGCAATGGGACTGAGACCACCAGAGGTGTCACCATCCATCGTGGCGTAGCCCACGGCTGCCTCCGAGCGGTTGGAAGTGGATAAGAGCAAACCCCCACTGATGTTGGTCAGCATCCAGATACTTGGGCTGCGCACCCGAGCCTGAATGTTCTGCAAGGCAATGTCATCGGTGGCCCAACTCAACGACCGCCCCAACGCCTTGGCCACCATTTGTGTGTAGTTTTCCACTACTTCGTCCACTTGAAGTTCATAAAATTGAGCGTTGACCGCCCTGGCCAGTTCGCGGGCGGCGGCAAGGGTCACTTCGCCGCTGTTTCGCGTGGCTTGGTAGGCCGTTACCAACAGCACGTTGGCCATCGCCTCGGTCGTCTGGCACGCCTGTAATTGGGGCCAATATGCCAATTTTGCTTTAAACCCGGCCAGGCCTATGCTTTCCACTCCCAGTTTGATCATGAGCCAGGCACAGGACACAATGGCTGAGGAATCGGCCCCACCACTGAGGGACACCGAAAATCCTTTGGAACGGCTCTTGCGCATATAATCAAACAGGCCCAAAGAGAGCGCGCGGGAGAACTCCTCTTCTTGTTTGCGGGAACTGAGCTCCCAAGGTTCGTCGATGTCAGTGTTTAACTCGGGCAGGATGTCGGGAAATTGGAAATCCACCTTGATGCAGTTATCCAGCATTTGGGGCACATTGAACATCGTGCTGGACTGTGATTGGGCCATCCGGGCCTCGGCAATGTCCACCACCGCCGATGTGACCAAATAATCATGGAAGGAGAGCCGCTCGCCCACCGCCAACAAATTGCCGGAAGAGGCGATGAGCGTGCCCCCGTCGTAAATGGCACGCCCGGCTTCGTTGCCCAGCAAATTGGCGTAGATATAGGCCGTGCCAAATGCTCGTGAGCCTTCCAGCACAAACCGTTTGCGCACTTCCAGCTTGTTGAACGCAAAGTGGCTCGCGCTGGGGTTGAGCAATACGTCAATGCCGTAGCTGTACAGTTTACGGCCCGGCCGGTTGGCCACCCAAGCATCTTCACAGATCTCAAACCCAATTTTGATGCCCCCCACATTGAAATGGATATCCCCCAGTGGGTAATGAACCACCTTGCCCGTCGGGTCGGGCAGGGCAACCACCACTTGCTCGTCGGCGGGCCAGGGCGTGAACCAGCGCGGTTCATAGTGGATGCCATTGCCCGCCAAGAAACGCTTGGCCACAAAACCCGCAATTTGACCGTCCACCAATAAGCACGCTGTATTGAAAATGCGGTTTTGGAACATGAGCGGTAGACCGACACAGACTACCATACCCTTGGTGGCTGGCAGCAACTCATGCAACAATTGAAGCGCGGTCTGGTGGATCCCGGGCGCATAAAAAGCATCTTCGCAGCCATAGCCAGTAATGCACAACTCGGGCAAACAGAGAATGGTGGCTTGCTGCTGACGGGCCTCGGCTATGGCGGCCAGAATATTGCGCAGGTTGCTGTCCCAGGCGAGTGGTGTCTGGTTCAGCACAGCACCCGCTACTTTGATCAATTGCATATTTCGTCAGGAGTTATTGATTGGATCTTGGCACAAAACAATTTACTTGTACCATCGCTTAAACTTTACGAGTATCAAAAGTAAACAATAAAAAGTGTATAAAATACAATAAGGCAAAATACTTTAAGAAGTTTAGTTTAATAACAGATCTATTGAATAATCAACAAAAAACAGATTAAAACAGTACTTTTTATGTTCAACTTTTGTTTATTGCTATTCGATCATATCTATCATTAACAAACTTTAACCTAAAAGGAAATTTTGGTACACGTGCAGGTTTAATCAACTTACAAGATTAACCATCGGATGTATCAAAACGTTTAAGCAATAAACAACCGTAAATATGAACGACTTACTACTCAATGATGATTATCTGTCACTGGAATATTTGACCAATGCAGGTGTGCTAATGGA
>JBBQXF010000092.1:0-19598 GCA_038209965.1 Cytophagales bacterium
AACGCCAAATATGCTGCAACCTCCCTATAAGTGATGATTGCCATAAATTTCCACCTGACTGCAAAGGTTGGTAGCTTTTCCCAAGCGATTAAAAAATCTTCTTTCCAAAAACTGGTCGGTGTAAGCTGAGGCAGGTCTAAGCCTGCAATGAGGGTTATCGCAGCAAGCCACAGCAAAATCACAAGTGAGCAACCGATGGGGACAAGGTGCAAGAAAAAAACTTTGACTAATAGTTTTCTTTCTTGTGCCTTGCTCATTTTGGTATGTGCTACATATTCTCCTATTTTATTTGAGTCGCTTACTGCCCACCAAATCAGTTCCCAGTTATTTTTGGGAATAATGCGGTACTCGAAGGGGTCTTTATCTTTCATCGTTTAGCCAAGTTTTGAGTTGTTTGTCAAAGTTTCTGCTTGTATAGAGCGTTTTTAGCTTGCTTATCAGCATTTCTAAGCGGGTATAGGGCTTTTTGCTGTCTTGTACTGCTTTTCGTACTTGTCTTTGCTGGCTTTCATTGGCAAGCAAATCGTGTGGGGCAAGGCGGCGGTGCAGTTCGCGGCTGATTTCTTCTTGGCTCAGTGTATTTATCTCTAAGCGGTGCAGGGCAAGCAATAAGGTTTCATTGTCAAAATGTACATAGTTGAGCCATTCCCTGCTGGCACAGAGCAAGAGGATGTTTTCCTTTTTGTCTTTGAGCAAGTTCAGGCTACTCACAAATTGGGCATTGTACCTTGGGTCATTGCTTTTGTAGTCGTTCAGCACTTCCAAATTGTCTATTAGCACTAAGAAAAAGCGATTTTTATCGGCAAATAGTTCATCAGTCAATACCGAAAAGCTTTCAAAATTTATTTTTTTAAGTTCTAACTGTATTGCTAAGGATTTTAGAAAATTCAAATAATCCAACCTACATTCTTTGAGGTTGAGCAAAGCTACTTGTATGCCTTGTGCTTTGGCTATTTTTCGGACATCCTCCATCGTTCTGCTTTTCCCATGCCCACTATTGCCCGTGAGGTTGGCCGATTGCCGCTCCACTAACAGGGTTTTGAATAGTATTTGGGTAAGAGTAGGGCGCAAACAATGAACAATATCCCACTGCATAATTTGGGCAAGAGAAAAAAATTGTGCTTCTTTCTTTGGCATAATCGGTAAGCCCGTCGTGTCGATTATGCCCATCTCTTTTTTAGTGTATTGACAAACGTTTTCATTCTATCGTCATAGTCAAGGCTTTTCTTATTTTTTTCATGTTCTTTTCTAAGTTGGTTAAAGGTCGTCTTTTCAGAGATTTTTTCATATATTTTATCTAACTCTTCAAAAATATTTGAGTACTCTTCAAATTCTAACCACTTAGCTATTTTTTCAAAATCTACCATGTTTTGATTCATATTTTCATCGTTTTTATTTCCAGTTCCAAGTTCTAAATTAAAATTTTGATTTCCAAATTTTTCTAACTTCCACTCCAACAAATTCCCTTCCTTTTTATACACTTCCCAAGGAAATCTGTCGTTATTTTCGCTCGATGGGTCAGTGCGGTCTAGCCCTCGGGGGTTTTCTGGGCCGTTTTTGGTTTTTAGCTCGTCTATTGCCTCGTCCCACGCCCTTTGCAGGGTCATTGCCTGCCCGATGCCTCGGTAAAACCGAATGGCTAAATTTGTGGCAATGTGGTCATCTATTTCGCTGACTGTGCCGATCACGGCCGGAATTCCCGCTTTTGCGAGTTCCTCAGCTTGTTGGTGCGTAGTGCAGCCATTGAAAAAGACAAGTGCTAATCCCCGCTGCTTGGCGAAAAAGGAAACCAAGCCTGCGGCGTGGGCAAGGGTGTTGGCGGTCGCAGATCCTGCCAGTCCTTGCCCACTGCCGTTGGCGTTTCCAGCAACCAACAGGGTTTGGTAGCTTTCCAAGAGGAGTTGGTAGCCATCGGCATGGCCGCCATAATGAAAAATGGCAATCCTATCCCTATATCGGCTGTCTTGGAATACGTCAAAAATAATTTCTACGGTCACATTTGCTCTTTCTACTACTTCGCAAAGCCCTTGTTTCTCCGCTTCTTGGAGTGCCTTGCGAATGCCATTGAGTTCGAGTGGTAAGTTTCTCAAATACCTTGCATTGTCCTGTCTGTCATTGGCAAAAGCAAGGAAAATCACGGGTTTTTGTTGCATGGAATCGTAAGTAGTTATCAGCTATTTTGGTGATTGTTTGGATTTTTTTGAGAATTTGGTAGATCGGAGTGCCGCCCAGCGGAGCAGCCACTTTTTTTGTACGAATTTCCGGTAAATATAGCAATAATGGAGAAAATATCCCATTTCAAAACTAAAGAATTTTGCCCATGACAACTACCCGACGAGCCAAAACACAAAATGTCATTGAAAAATCATCTGCCATCACTTGTATTTGCAACAAGCCACATCCAATCATCCCCCTAAATCGCGTTGCGCTTGGCAGAGATTCGGGGCGGAACGGCTTACCCCACCAAGCGAAATTCTACGTTTAGTTGGCGCAATTGGCGCAGCAGATCATTGCCCGGATTGACCTTGTACCGCCGGGAAACGGTATCAATGTCAATCTTTTCCGCCCGATCAAACAAGTTGATGCGCAACTCGCAATTGCCGCTGTTGGCTTGGATCAGTTGCTGGAGGGCATTGAGCAGGGCTGCATCGACCCGCTGGACATCGATTTTGATTTCCAATTTTTTTACCATTTTATCGCGAATGTCGCCCAATAGCTGGAGCTGGCTCACTTTTAGCTCCCAAGTACCCACTTGCCCGTAGCGCTCCTGCACCCGCCCCCGCACATACACGTACTGGCCCACGGCCAAAAAGTGCTGGTTCTTGAGGTAATCCTCGCCAAACAGGGCCAACTCGATTGAGCCATTGTAATCCTCGATTCCAAAAAGGGCAAAGGGCTTGCCCGTTTTGGAAGTCCGCGCCTGCACTTGGGTGACAATGCCGGCCACTTTGATTTCTTGGCCCTTGTAGTTCTCGATTTCGGTGACGGAACAAGTGCAGAAACCCTCAATTTCGGCCTTGAACTGATCCAACGGGTGGCCCGAAAGGTAAAATCCCACGACTTCCTTCTCAAATTTGAGCTTGATCAGGTTGCTCCAGGGTTCGCAGGGCGGAAAGCGGGGTTTGTTGACCGCCCCGCCGCCCAGCCCGCCAAAGAGCGATACTTGGGTCGATAATTTTTCGGCTTGGGCGGCACCGCCATATTTGATGATTTTCTCTAAACCGCTGATTTCACCCTCGGGGGCAGCGAAGTATTGCGCCCGGTGAAGTTGAGTAAAACTATCAAACCCGCCCGCGTAGGCCAAGCTTTCAAATGTCTTTTTGTTGACGGTGCGCAGGTTGAGCCGCTCGGCAAAATCCCAAATGCTCTTGAACGGCCCACCCTTGTCGCGCTCGCCCATGATGCTTTCCACGGCTGCATCGCCGGTGCCTTTGACGGCGGACAGCCCAAAGCGGATCTGCCCGCGCTTGTTTACCCCAAAAGCCTGCTCAGATTCGTTCACATCGGGGCCGAGCACGCTGAGGCCCATTCGGCGGGTTTCTTCCATGAAAAAGCTGATTTTATCGATATCGCCCATCGAGTGGGTCATCACGGCGGCCATGTATTCAGCGGGATAATTGGCCTTCAAATAGCCAGTTTGGTAGGCCACCACCGAGTAGGCCGCCGAGTGGGATCGGTTGAACCCGTACTCAGCAAATTTTTCCATCACCCCAAAAGTTTCGGTCGATTTATTTTCGGGAATCTGGTGGATTTTTTTGGCCCCAGCCACAAACTTTTCCTTTTCCTTGGCCATTTTTTCCCTGTCTTTTTTACCCATGGCCCGGCGCAACAAATCGGCGCCGCCAAGTGAATACCCGGCCAGCACTTGGGCCGTTTGCATGATCTGCTCTTGGTACACCATGATCCCGTAAGTGTAACCCAAGATCGGTTCCAAGAGCGGGTGGGGAAATTCCACCTTTTCGCGCCCGTGCTTCCGGCTGATGTAGTTGGGGATAAACTGCATAGGGCCAGGCCGATAGAGCGCGTTCATGGCAATCAAATCTTCGATATTGGTCGGTTTCAGGTCTTTGAGGTACATCCGCATTCCTTCCGATTCAAACTGGAACGTACCCACCGTTTCGCCCTTTTGGTACAGTTCGAAGGTTTTGGTATCGTCAATTGGGATGGTGTCAATATCAATATCAACGCCGTGATTTTTCTTGATCAATTTGAGGGCATCTTGGATAATGGTGAGCGTTTTGAGGCCCAAAAAATCCATTTTCAGCATCCCCGCGTCCTCAATCACTTTGCCGTCAAACTGGGTGACCAACAGTTCGGCATCTTTGGCCACGCAGACGGGGATGTAGTCGGTCAAATCGGCCGGGGCGATGATCACGCCCGCCGCGTGGATCCCGGTGTTGCGCACTGAGCCTTCCAAGATCTCGGCCGATCTGAGGATCTCGGCCCGCAGGTCGTTGCCTTTGCGGATCTGGGCCAGCTCAGGCACTTCTTCATACGCCTTGGCCAGTGTGGTGCCGGGCTTTTCGGGAATCAGCTTGGTGAGCAGGTTGGTTTCATCGAGCGGGAAATCCAGCACCCGGCCCACATCTTTGACCGACATTTTGGCGGCCATTGAGCCATAAGTGACGATCTGGGCCACTTGATTTTTGCCATATTTATCGACCACATAATCGATCACCCGCTGCCGCCCCACGTCGTCAAAATCCACGTCAATATCGGGCATGCTCACCCGCTCGGGATTCAAGAACCGCTCGAACAGCAGTTTGTATTTGATCGGGTCAATGTTGGTAATGCCCGTGCAATAGGCTACTACTGAGCCAGCCGCCGAACCGCGCCCGGGGCCCACGGCCACGCCCAAGTTGCGGGCTGCCGCAATGAAATCCTGCACAATGAGGAAATAACCGGGGAAGCCCATTTTTTGGATAATTTCCAACTCAAAATTCAGCCGTTCCTCGATCTCGGCATCGATGGTGCCGTAGTGCCGCTTGGCCCCCAGAAAGGCCAAGTGTTTCAAATAAGCGTCTTGGTTGGCAAAGTCGGCGGGCAACGGAAAATTGGGCAGCAGAATGTCGCGTTTCAGTTTCAATTTCTCGACCTTTCCCACAATGTCGTTGGTGTTGTCAATGGCTTGGGGCACATCGGCAAACAACTGGTTCATCTGGGCTTGGGTCTTGAAGAAAAATTGATTGTTGGGGAACCCAAAGCGAAAGCCCTTGCCGTTGCCCACGGGGGTGGCCTGCTTCTCGCCCGTGTTGATGCACAACAGGATGTCGTGCGGGGCGGCATCTTTTTCGTCAATGTAGTGACTGTCGTTGGTGGCAATCACTTTCAGGTTGTATTTTTTGGCAAAGCCCAGCAACGTTTGGTTGACATCTTCTTGGCTGATGCCCGTGCCGTCGAGGTTGGGCAGGTTGTGGCGTTGCAGCTCAATGTAATAATCTTCGCCAAAAAGCCCAATCCACCACTGGAGCAGTTTTTCGGCCACTTCGGCTCCTTGGTGGATGATGGCCTGCGGCACTTCGGCCCCAATGCAGCAAGAAGTAGCGATCAGTCCGTGGTGGTACTTGGCCAGCAATTCCTTGTCGATGCGCGGGTACTTGCTGTACAGCCCCTCGATGAAGCCCAGCGAGCACAATTTGGACAGGTTTTGGTAGCCTTGGGCGTTTTTGGCCAGCAGCAGTTGGTGAAAGCGCTGATCGCGGATCCCTTTGCCAAACTCTTTGCGGTGGCGGTCAGCGACCATATAAAATTCACAGCCAACAATCGGTTTGAGGCCCTGCTTATCCGCTTCGGCCACAAACTTGAACGCGCCAAACATATTGCCATGATCGGTAAGGGCCACGGCTTTCATGCCATCGGCGGCGGCTTTTTTCATCATGCCGCTGATACTGGCCGCCCCGTCGAGCAGCGAAAACTGGGTATGGCAATGGAGGTGGGAAAATGGGTGCATGGAGTTTGCTTTTAGGCAAAGATAAGCCCAAAACCGTTGAGTTGGCGAGGAAAAAATCCGGCCCAACGATCGCTTGGGGAAGCCGTGGGCCGCTTACTTTCCCCAGCGGTCAGCGGCCAATCGGAGCAAGGTTTGGGCCGATTGCAGCCAAAAAATGGGGCTGGGTTTGATACAATAGAGACGAGGAACGGAGCTTTAGACAGGTGGCCTAAAAGTTTCTTCCCCATTGATCGGGAGCGCCATTCTGCTGGCCACCCGGACAGACAGGCCAGCCGCCATAAAACCGGTGAAAGGATGGGGCTAAACTTACTGGGTTTGGACAATTCACTGTTAGGAGCGGGCCACGACCTTATCGATCAAGAATCAGAAGGCTCGGCCGCCAATTCATTTGCCAAAGTTCGGGGCTTGGCTTATGTTTGTTGTCGCAGTAGTGCCAACTGGAAGCCAAAATGAAACATTTCGTATTTTTCTTGTTCCTGTGTATGTGTGCGTTCGGCTGCTCGCCCGGCGGCGATGGGGGCACGGGCCAGGCCAAACCCGCCAAGAGTGGCCCAGTGGCAGCCCCCGCCAAGCCGAAATTCCCCGAACTGGACAACCAGAACGTGGTGGCCGAACTGACGAGCTATGGCCAAGCCAACCCCGAAACCATCATATTGATTTCCACCCGGTTGGGTAACATCAAAATCCGGTTGCACGAAGGGATTCCCTTGCACCGGGCCAATTTTATTCGCTTAATCAAAATGGGGTATTACGAAAAAACTGAATTTTTCCGGGTGATCAAGGGCTTTATTGTGCAGGGTGGCGGCACCCAACGCCCTGGGATGGACATTGGCAATTACACCATCCCGGCCGAATTGTCGCCCAACTACCTGCACGTGCGCGGGGCAGTGGCCATGGCCCGGGAATATGAGAAAAACCCCGAGAAACGTTCGGCCTCGCACGATTTTTACATTGTGCAGGGCACGCGGATCGCCCCGGGCGAACTGGATGCTTTTGGGGTGCAGCAACAGGTCAAGATCATGCCCGAACAACGGCGGGCCTACGCCAAGGTGGCTGGTGCGCCCCACTTGGATCGCCAGCACACCGTGTTTGGCCAAGTGGTGGAAGGCATGGAAGTGGTCGATAAAATTGCCGACCTGAAAACTGATAAGGGGTTTTGGCCATTGGAAAGTGTTTTTCTGTCGGTGAAGGTCGTGAATTAAGTTATGGATATGCGCAAGATATTTTACGGGTGGTGGGTGCTATCGGCCGCTTTTTTCTTGTTGACCGTGGTGACCATGGGGGTGAATGCCCTGCCACTGCTCAATACCAAGCTCAAGGATGTTTTTGGGTGGAGCCACTCGGATCTGACGGCCGGGCCGTCGCTGCTGTATTTTATTGTGGCCATGGTCTCGCCGGCGGTTGGCTGGTTGGTTGACCGCTTCGGGCCGCGTATTATGATGTTGGTCGGAGCGGTGCTTACGGCCTTGGCCATGTTGGCCTATACGCGCATCAGCGATCCATTCCACCTCAAACTGGTCTATGGCCTGTGCGCCATCTCCATCACCTCGGGCGGGGTCATTGCCGGGGCTACATTGCTCTCCCGCTGGTTTATCCATTATCGGGGCCGGGCCATTGGGATTTACTTGGTCGGATCGAGCTTGGGGGGCGTATTCCTGCCCCAATTGGTAAGCTATCTGGTGGCCACCAGTGGCTGGCAAGCGGCGGCAATGGGCCTATCCGCCTGTGCGGTCGGGCTGGCCATTGTGCCCCTGCTCTTGATCCGCAACCGGCCCCAAGCCCTGGGCCTCTTGCCCGATGGGGGCGCAACGTTGGCAAGTTCCGGATCCCAAGCCCCGGCCAATCGCAGCCCGGGCCCTGATTTGCGCTTGATCGATGCCTTGAGCGATCTCAATTTCTACTTGGTCCTTTTTGTCACTGCGGCCGTTTTCTTTTTCATTACGGGCGTGGTGCAAAACTTCGCCCTGTTCATGAAAGATCTCAATATTGGCATCCAAGAATCGGCCAATGTGTTCAGCTTGTTCTTTCTGTTCAGCATCGGGGGCAAGATACTTTTTGGCTATTTGAGCGATTTGTTCAACAAAAAATACATCCTATTGGCCGCGTGCCTCAACATGGCTTTGGGGGCCTACCTCATGCGGCTTATTCCCGGCAATGTGGGCGTTTTGCTCTATGCCTTTGCGGTGGTGTATGGCCTGGGCTACAGCGGCGCGTTCACGATGGTGCAACTGATCGTGGCCGAATATTACAGCGGCAAATCATTTGGCAAAATCATCGGCCTTGTCACTACGGTCGACACGCTGGCCGGGAGTTATGGCATCAGCCAACTGGCCGCCTTGCGCGAACAGCACGGCAACTACCTCCAGGGCATCGACCTGATGCTGGGCATTAGCTTGGCCGCCGTGGTGTGCACGCTACTGATCCGCCGGCCAAGCCGACCAGTGGGAGCGACCGGCGGCTAAATGGCCATCCGGCAGGCAATCGTTCGGGCGGTTGATCAACGGAAACTACACGTTATTTGGGCAATTTAAATTTCAGGGTCACTTCCCCAGTTTCCTGGTTGACTTCCACTTTTTGATCTTGGGCGGACAGTTCTTTTCCCGTCATCATCTTGAACAGGCCAGCGATAAAGCCCAGCCCGTTGTTCATCACTAGTTCCATTTCGGCCATTTGGGGAGCTGCTTGGACGGAGGTGGGCCGCGCAGGGGCATCAGTTGGCTCAGTGCCCAAATCCATAAAGGAATCCGCTGCTGGTTTGGATTCCGGTTCGGTGGCCGTTTCAGTCGGCAACTGGGCCGCAAGGTCTTCGGTCGGATCGTCGCTCCACATTGGGACAAATCCATCGGCTGGGCTTTCGGGCAAGGCTTCATCCAGCAGTTCGCCCATGACGCTCTGCAATTGTTGCAAAAACTGGGCGCGACCCTCGGCCGAAAAGTCAACGTGATCGGTGGCGCTGCCTTCGCTCAATACACCATCAAACATGGCTTGCTTGAGGGCCAGCCCGGTGTTGATCCGCTCCTCGATGGAGTTGCGGGTGATCAGGTTGATCACAGTCAAGTGGTTGGACTGCTGCCCAATGCGGTCGATCCGCCCAATGCGCTGGTTCTTCTTGGCGGGGTTCCAGGGCAGTTCAAAATTGATGACGGTATCGGCCACTTGCAAGTTTAAGCCGCTCCCGCCCGCTTCGGTGGACAAAAATACCTTGCAGGCCGGATTTTGTTCAAATTCTTGGATAATCGCATCGCGGTTTTTGACCGCCACCTTGCTGCTCAGTTCCACAAAACCGATGTTGTGGTCGCGGAGCAATTTGCCAATAACGGCGTTCATGCGGATCCACTCAGAAAAAATGATGATTTTTCGCGCTGTGTTGGGCAAGTCCAACTGCTCCAGCAAGATGTGGTTCAACTCGTGGATTTTGGGCGAAATGTTGGTTTCGGGGTCGATCAAGTGGGTGGAATCGCATACCATCCGCATTTTGGACAAAAGCAACATCAGCTTTTGCATATCAAAAGCGGTAATAAATTTTTTGGCCAAAATGCCGGCAATGCCCCGGGCAAAATCAGCGTGGTACATTTGCTGCTGGGGGTGCATTTCCACCGGGATATTGAGCTCGGTGATCTGGGGCAACTGCTGCACCACTTCGCGTTTCTCGCGGCGGATCAAGAGGGGGCGCAGCCGCTCGTGCAAACCGTTGAGGTTATAATAGCCCATGATTTTATTGGGCTGCTTTTCGTCAAAAAAACAATGTTGGTACGAAAATTCCCACAAGGGCGAAAGAAAATAGGGATCAATAAAATCTACTATCGAGTACAGATCAGTCAAGCGGTTTTCAATGGGCGTGCCCGTGATCACCAAGGCGTGCTTGCGCTGGATTGACTTGATGGCCAAGGCGGTGAGGGTGGTGAAATTTTTGATGCGCTGGGCTTCATCGGCGATCAAAAAATCGGGTGGGGTGCGGTTGATCAGGGCCACATCGCGCAGCATTGTTTCGTAATTGACAATCAAAAAATAACTGGTGGCGGTGGTATATTGCTTTTCCCGTTCTTTTTGCGACCCCTCAATCACGGTGGCCGTTTCGTGCGAGAACTTTTCAATTTCCCGCTTCCATTGGTCTTTGAGCGAGGCGGGGCAAATGACCAAGGTCCGGTGGAAGCCAAACAGGTTTTTCTTCATCACTGCGGTACCGATGGCCTGGAGGGTCTTGCCCAGGCCCATTTCGTCGCCGATGATGCTGGCCTCCCGGAAAGTGGCAAATTGGATGCCCTCCCGCTGATAGGTGAACGGGGGGACTTTGAGGAGCCCAAAATCCAACGGCTGTTTATCGCGCATCCGCGCCAGCTCGCGGCGGTTGAATGCCCGCTCCACTTTGTTCATCACCTCAGGGCGCACCAATATCTGCTTGTGGGTGGCCGCTTCGCGCAGAAAGTCGACAAAGTCATAGATCCGTTCTTTGGGGAACACCCGGTCGGCGTTGAAATACTGATCCAGTAAGCCTTGAATCTCGGGACTGGTGCCGCTCGGGCAATGGACGGTAATTTTGTAACCGTTCATCGGATCGGTATAAACCTCGACGAAAGGATACTCATCTTGACAACTACTTTTAGCTATTTTTTTGACCTGTGGGTGTTGGAAAGCAAACATCAGGTGCTTGCAAGTCCCCAATTTGCTGGTTTGGAAATCGGGGCAGGAACAGTAGCCCGTCTGCCGTTTGAAATCGCGAAACGTCAATTTGTACGATTTGCCCACCTCGTTGACCAGTTTGTGCTCGCCGTGGACATTGCCCGCAAACTCCAACCGGTACTTGGCCTCGCCCGCCTTTTCGCGGCGTTCGGCCAGCACCCGCTTGATCATGCCCTCGCGGGTGTATTTTTTACCGGATGCTGGCCGTTTGTCATTCACCCGGTTCAGTTCCTCGACCAGTTGCATCAGGCAGGCCACCGAGGGCGAATCCCAAGACTGTGATTTGTTGCTGGCAGTTTTATCAACCCGATCCTCGACTTCGTTCAGCAGGATCTTGACCAAAATGTCGGAAAAGTCATCGTTTACCACAAACTCAAACGCATTTTTGGATTGGGACAACAAGCGAACCATCCCGTTCACAAACAAGGCGTGGCCCTGCCGGAACACGAGGTCGGACACTTTGCCGTTTTGGCGGAGCTTCTGCAGGTGTTTTTTGACAAGTGCGATCATGTGGAATGGATAATGACAAATAAAATAGTTTGTCCAGTTGGTAAACTTGGGCAAACAAATATATCCATTAAACTTAAAAAAGGCCGCTATTCAATTTTTTGTTTGCTAAAAATGATTGTCAATCAACTACTTGAATTCCGAACAAAAAAAAGCGCCGTGCAAGGGGCAATCTCAATCAACTTACTCCCACGATCGTCGCTTGGGCTTGGGCTTTCAACTGATCCTGAAGGGCTTTGTCAAACAGGGCCTGATAGACAAAGGCAAACTCGCGGCCCCAAAAAATTTCATTGTGCTTGCCTCGTTCGCGGGCCACGGCCGTGATCTCGCTGGGCGGGTAGCCGGCCCGCTGCAAAGACTCATAAAGGTGGATCATGTTGCGCTGCATGTAAACGCTCTCGGTGCGGCTGCCCACCATGCACACGTGCATGGGGCCGGGCTTGGGCTGCTGGGCCACCCAGTCATATAATTGGGGATTGAACCAGAAAGCGGGGGAAAAGGCCCCGATCTTGGCGAACTTATCGGCGTGCTTGATGCCCGCATACAGGGCGATCAGTCCCCCCATAGAGCTGCCCAAGAGGGCACTGAACGCCCGGCCCGGCAGGGTACGGAAATGGGCATCAGTGAATGGCTTGAGGGTATTGGCCAGAAAGTCAGCATATTGGCCGCCTTCGCCGCCGCCCATGCGCGTCCGTGCCCACGGGGCATATTCGTTGATGCGGTGCTCGGCCCCATTGTCAATGCCCACCACGATCGCGCCGTAGTCGCCCTTGCGGTGCAGGCGGTTGAGCGTTTTGTCAACCCGCCACTCGCCCGAGTGCGCTATGTGTGCATCGAACAGGTTTTGGCCGTCTTGCATATAAATGACGGGATACCGCTTGTCGACCAGGTCATAATCGGGGGGCAGATAGACCCAAATCCGGCGGTGGCGGTTCAATTGGGGAATGAAAAAATCATGGCTCAGCAGGAAGACATTGGGCGAAGCTGTGCCGGAAGAATGTGCGTGATACATCCAAAAGAGGATTGGTTGAACCTTCCCAACCACTCTGCTCGGGGGTTTAGTTCCCCGCCCAAGGTTGTGTTTTGGTTAAATCGCCGCCCGTTTGGCAGCCCAACGCCTTGCCCAATTGGAAAAAAGGGGGGAACTTACCCATGGTTTAAACCTATACTGGCATGGTAAATTGTCGCGTGCCCGCGCATTTTTGGATCAATCGCCTTTTGGTTCTTGAATTTTTGTCCCCACCATTGAAACGGTGGGCTGGTGGTTGATCCACGGTTCATCTGTGTGTCGTCCGAGGGACTCGTAAAGTAGCGCAAGGCGCTAATAAGTACATTCGCCTTCAGGCGAATTTTAGTTTTTCGCTTACCCACTATCGCCTGAAGGCGATGGTACAAAAATCTGGGGCGCAGCCCCGGATTTGCCTACTTCCTGCGCGGCTTTTTCTTTTTTGCTCACCAGAAAGCCCGAAATAAACTCCCGCCTAAGCTGGTTTATTTGGGGGGATTTGACTTGATAGCTGTCTATTTTATCAAAGAATTGCGGGATTGCGTTTTCATTGATACACATCATCAGCTCTTCGGCTTGGGTTCTGCCAATTTGCAAGGGTTCACCTATTTTAGATTTTTAACAAAAATAAAATTTAAATTTGAAACACCAAGGCGCAGCCGGCAAAAGTTGACATTATGGCACCCCGGGTGCAAGTAATAAATCCAACTTGTTCCTTTGGGCTCCGGTCAATGGCATAAAAAAAGGAACGCGACCATTTGCGGCGGCAAGGGCACAGCAACCCCCCATCCGATTCGCCGAAAGCCCCTAGCGGTCTGGGTTGACGGGGCCGGGGCCAGAAAAAAGCCAAGTCAATCGGAGGCATTGTGGATCAGATCTCGAAATGTATGGTTTAATTGCAGATTCAAGAACCTAAATCCAATAGAAATGAAATCACCCACCTGGCTTACCGTGTTTTGTTGCTTTGGCCCGCTGTTGTTTTCGTGCAATGACCACGGAAAAGCGGTTAAAAAAACGACCGACGAAAAAGTAACCTACCCCAAAAAAGTAGTTGAGTTAAACGCCCAAGCAGCGGCAGCCCTCGCGGGCAAAATCAAACAGGAGATGAATGTAGTCCTTGTCGATGGCTTGGAACTATCGCTCTGGGCTTCGGACACGCTGGTGCAAGACCCCGTTGCGATCAGCATTGACCCCGGTGGCCGGGTCTATTACACCCGGGCAAACCGACAAAACAATTCCGAATTTGACATTCGGGGCCACAGCAACTGGATCACGGCTTCGGTGTCTTTCCAAACGGTGGAAGACCGCCGCAAATTTCTCCGGGAAACCTTTTCGGCAGACAGCGAAGAAAGCAAAAGGGTGCTGAAAGATTTAAACAATGACGGCGTGCGGGATTGGCGGGATCTGACCGTGGAAAAAGAGCAAGTCTGGTTTATTGAGGACAAATCGGGCGATGGCATTGCCGACCGCACCCAATTGTACTTGGAAGATTTCAATGAAGAAATTACCGACGTTGCCAACGGGGTCGAGGTGCACGATGGCGAAGTGTTTATTTCGGCAGGCCCCGATCTGTGGCGCACCAAGGATACGGACAAAGATGGCATTGCCGATACCAAGAAATCCATCAGTCATGGCTATGCAATACACATTGGCTTTAGCGGGCACGGGATGTCGGGCGCTACCGTCGGCCCCGACGGCCGGTTGTGGTGGGGTATTGGCGATATCGGGATGAACGTGGTGGATCAAGAAGGCAAAAAGTGGGAACATCCCAATGAGGGCGTCATCGTCCGCTCAGAGCTCGATGGCAGCAATTTTGAGGTTTTTGCTTCGGGCTTGCGCAACACCCACGAATTTGTCTTTGATCAATACGGCAACTTGATCACCGAAGACAATGATGGCGACCACCCGGGCGAAAGAGAGCGATTGGTGCACTTGATCAGTGGCTCGGAAAGTGGCTGGCGCACCAACTGGCAATATGGCAAATATACTGACCAAGACAACAATACTTACAAGGTTTGGATGGATGAAAAACTGCACATCCCTTACTGGGCAGGCCAAGCCGCCTATATTCTGCCACCCATCACCAACTACGTGAACGGCCCAACGGGCATGGCCTACAATCCCGGCACTGCCTTGGGCGAAAAATGGTACAACCACTTTTTTGTGGCGGAGTTCAGGGGTTCGCCCGCCAATTCGCCCGTTCACGCTTTTACCTTGAAACCCAAAGGCGCCTCGTTTGAACTGGACAAAACCGAAGAAGTGGTAAAAGGCTTATTGCCAACGGGCATGGATTTCGGGCCCGATGGCTCCTTGTATTTTTCTGATTGGGTTGATGGCTGGGGTACTAAAAATAAAGGAAGAATTTGGAAATTAGATGTTCCGGGCGAAGCCAATTCAGCGATACGCCAAGAAACGAAAAAATTGATAGCGGCTGACTTTGGCAAGAATACCGAAGCCGAACTAAGTAAATTATTGCAACACCAAGATTTGCGGATAAGAAAAAAAGCCCAGTTTGAGTTGGTAAAACGGGACGACAAAGGCTTTGGCGTATTAGTGGCGGCTACCGAACAAAAGGCGCATCAACTGGCCCGCATTCATGGCATTTGGGGCATTGGCCAGTTGGCCCGACAAAAAGCAAGTTATGCCAAATCACTGACCGCTTTTTTGAAAGACGCTGATGCCGAGATTGTGGCCCAAACGGTCAAAACCTTGGGGGATGTGCGTTACGAAGGGATTGGCAAAGACTTGATTGCCCTGCTCAAACATGACTCGCCACGGGTAAAACTGTATGCGGTGGAGGCATTGGGCAGAACGAAAGAGGCGAGCAGTATTCAGGCAAGCGTGGAGATGCTGGTCGCGAATGAAGCAGATCATTTGTTGCGGCACGCCGTCGCCATTGCCTTGGGTAGAATCGGGCAAGCTGAACCGTTGGTCGCTTTGACCAATCACCCCGCCCCATCGGTCAGGCTGGCGGCGGTGGTCGCCCTCCGCCGGATGAAAATCCCCCAAGTAGCCAAATTCCTGCAAGACAAAGACGAATTGGTAGTGGCCGAAGCGGCAAGGGCAATCAATGACGACACCTCAATCGAGGGAGCTTTGCCCGATCTGGCCAATACCTTGAAAGCAAGCCGTTTCACCAATGAAGTATGGTTGCGGCGAGCCATCAACGCAAATCTACGGGTTGGCAAAGCCGAAAATATCAAAATCTTGGCCGGCTATGCCAATAACAAAGCGAATCCGGTCAACATGCGCGCCGAGGCATTGGATGCGCTGAGCACTTGGGCAAAACCCTCTGTTTTTGATCGGGTAGATGGACGATACCGGGGAGCCATTACCCGAGAGGGAACGCAGGCCCAGCTAGCGGTTCAGAACATCTTACAAAGTCTCTTGGATGAAAAAGAAGAGGTCATGCAGCTGGCAGCTACCAAAGCCGCCGGAAGACTGAAAATCAAGCAAGTAGAAAAAACGCTGCTGGCCTTTGTCAAAATGAATCCTTCGGAAAAAGTCAAGCGGATAGCCTTAGAAACCCTTTTCTCGGTAAATTCGGGCTTGTTGAACGAAGCCTTGGAAGTTGCACTGGTAGACAAAAACAAAGAAGTGCGCGCCACAGCGTTGGAAGTCCTACCCAAATCTGGGCTGAAAGAGGAAGATGCCGTGAAACTGCTCCAAAAAGTGTATAAAAGTGGGACTGACCTAGAAAAGCAAACCGCCCTTGCTTCGTTGGGCAGTTTCAAAGGCGAGAGTGCCGTAAAAGCGTTGGAAGGTCCCCTGATCGAACTGATGGCGGGCAAGCTGAGCCCGGCGGTCCAATTAGATGTGATCGAGGCGGTGGAAAACCAAAAAGCCAACAAGTTGCTGGCAAAATTAAAGGCTTACCAAGCGGCCAAACCCCAAGGCGACCCCTTGGCAATGTATCAGGAAACGTTGATCGGCGGCAATGTGGAGAATGGACGCCGGGTTTTTTACGAAAACCAAGCAACCCAATGCGTGCGTTGCCATGCCATATTTGAAGTGGGCGGCAATGTGGGCCCAGGATTGGCGAAAATCGGGTTGCAGTTGTCCCCCAAACAACTCTTGGAAGCGATAGTGGCCCCAAGCGCGAGGCTCGCCCCTGGGTATGAGATGGTCGTGTTGAACATGCAGGACAAAGAAACCATTTCGGGGACAGTGATGGAAGAAACCGCCGCGCAAATCAAGCTAAAAATTGGTAAATCGGACATTCGCAAGGTGGACAAGAGCAAGATCGACACGCGCAGAACAGTGCCATCGGGTATGCCCCCGATGGGCAACTCGCTGACCAAAAGGGAAATCCGGGATTTAGTGGCCTTTTTGGGTAGTTTGAAAGAGGAATAATTTACCGGTGTAGACCCGGGCAATTGCGTTGATTGCCCCAGGGGGCGGGATAACCGCAAAAAGTAGCCACCCCCGCCCAGCTTTGGCCCGTGGTCAGCAAAGCTGGGCGGGGTGGCAAAAACCGAACCCCGGCCCCCCGAACTGCCTATACTAGGACGGTGGCTCGGGGCCCGGCCAATAAAAAATTTATGGAAAAATTAGCACAGTTTACCGAAAAATTGTAACTTTAAGCCATTGAATCGCAGGGGCAGCTTGGTCAACCAGGTCGGTAAATCCGGGCGGCCACCCGCCCCAAATCGAAACAAACGCAATTAAAATTGCGTTTGTTTCGATTTGGTAGTCGGTAGGCAACGGTTTTTAGGTAATAGGCGCAGGAGATGCGTTTATTGGGGTGTTGGCACTTGTTTTAAAAACACGACATCAAAAAAGTTGAATGCGAAAAAAATCGCAACTTTTCACGGTAGCAAAACCTAAAAAATGAACAAGGTCAATCCCAAAATAGATCTGGTTTTCAAAAAACTGTTTGGTTCGGAAGAAAATAAAGACATTTTATTGTCTTTAATCAATGCCATCTTGCCAATAGATCGACAAATTGCCAAAATTACGTTAAAAAACCCCTACAATGTTTCTGATTATGCTGAGGGTAAATTGTCTATTTTGGACATCAAAGCCGAAGACGAAAATGGAAGATTGTTTGATATTGAAATGCAAATTCGTAGTAGCAAGTTTTACGGAAAACGAGCCTTGTTTTATTGGGCAAAAATGTTTGGCTCACAATTAGATTATGTGTTAGAGGATAGCCAAGATAGTGACAGTAACACAGAAATTGGCTATTCAGACTTAAAAAAGTGCATTGTTATTAGCTTAATGGACTTTAATTTTTTTGATGATAAGGAATATCATCGTTTTTATACACTCAAAGACGGCAAAACTCATGAACAACATAAAGAATTGGATTATTTAGATTTGTACTTTATAGAACTTAAAAAGTATGAAGGTAAACTACAAAATCTCAACACGACATTGGAAAGGTGGATAACTTTTCTAAACAATGCTCACAAATACGATAATAAGACTTTACCCAAAGCATTAGCCGAAATCCGAGAGATACGCAAAGCAAGCCAAAAATTGGATACTATGTATTTGGACGAGAAAGAAAAAGGGTATTATGATGCCCAACAGAAATTTTGGCTTGACCAAAATGCCTTTATGAAAGAGGCTATTGAAAAAGCCCAAGCAGACGGCAAAGAAAAAGGCAAAGCAGAGGGCAAAGCAGAAGGCAAAGCAGAGGGAGAGCTAAACAGCAAAATTGAAATTGCAAAAAGCCTTTTTCAAACTTCCCTTTCTAATGATGATATTGCTAAACATACAAATTTAACACTTGAGAAAGTACAACAGTTGCGCCACGAAAAAGAATAAAAACAGGTGCTAACATTATGTTTGCGAAAAGAGGGGCTAATGTATGGAATTTAAGCTCTTGTGCTTTCTATAAACTTCGTTTTGCGGTAATGGAAAAAACTATTTCCAAAAGCCGCAACTGTCGCCTGTTGGCGAAACGTCAAACTGTCTAAAAACCCCTTGGGAGGCTCTATATCAAGGGCATGCAAGCCTGCGGTAAGCCGCATATCTGAGGTTAGCCACTTTGCAAAGCACAAAATACCTACGGTAAAAGCACGCAAAATCAGCCATTAAAGCCCAAAAAGTAGAAAAAATTGATTTTAGATAGTTTCCCAATACTACTGGATCTAAAATATTGAAAATTCGGCATAAATTAAACGCCACCGCCATCAGACCTACGTCTGCCGAAGCTCGTTTGATGGTCTTTTTGGTCATAATGTAGTAAAATCCCCACTGCCTTTTGATGATGCCGTAGGGATGTTCTACAATTGCTTGCCTTCGTAAGTAAAGTGCTAAATTGATTTCCATCCGGACTGCATTCTCTGCTATCACCTCTGAATATTGTGAGCGTTCGATGAGTCTGCCCGCTTTGTTTTGGGTGCATTTTTCGAAAAACGCACAGCTCAAACAAGCCCTTGTTTTGTAGTGTTTGACCTGTATATTGGACTTACCGTTGCCTTTTGTGTAGTTTCTTCCATTGGTACTCAGGATTTCTTGGGCAGGGCAGATGTAGTGGTCTGCTTCTTTGTCGTAGCTGAAATTTGCTACATCATAAGCTGTATCGGGAGCGTGTGAAGATACCGCTGGAATGGATACCAGGACCTTAATCCCCAACTTTTGGGCGTACTCAAACTGACTGCCCGTGTGGTAGCCTTTGTCGTAAATTCCCGTAAACGCATCGTTTTTCAAAATAGTTTTTGCCCTGCGAAGCATTCCGCCCATGGCATTGCTATCATTTTCATTGGTTACTTTGAAATCTATCAGCAAGTTATGTTTCGCGTCTACACTGGTCTGGACATTGTAGCCTACTTCGGTGATATTGTTGCGGGTGATGAGCAGGCGACTTTCGGGGTCGGTGGTAGAAATCTGCGTGTCCCCACTGTCTTTTAGCTGGGCCGACATGGCCTCATAGCCCGCTTTGCGGACTTCCTGTTGTTTGATTTTTGCCTCAATTTGCACCTTGTTATCCCCATCAGCCTCCGCTAAATCCCTCTCATGAGCAGCTAATTTGTTGTTTATCCGTTCTAAGTGCCGGCTTATCTTTTTTTCATTGAAATTGTTTTTCTTGGAATTTTGTGCCCTTAGTTTGGTGCTGTCCCCTGCTACCAAATCAGCCCCTATCAAGTCAAAATGCGCCGCTAATTTGACCGTTTCCTGAAAAACTCGCCCAATGCCTTTGGGATTATCTCTTCTAAAATTTGAAATGGTGTTGTGGTCAGGTTTCAAGCCTTCTATCAGCCACATGGCCTCTATATTGCGACTGCACTCTTTTTCAAGCACCCTTGAAGAGCGAATGCTGTTGAGATAACCGTAAATAAATAGTTTGAGCAAGACTTTGGGGTGATAGGCTGGTCTGCCATTTTCGCTAAAATCCATCTTAAACCCCAAAGGTGCTAAGTCTAAGCTCTCCACAAAAAGGTCTATGCGCCGAACCACATTGTCGGGCGATATCAGTTCTTCAAGTGGCTCTGTGAGGCTGTAAGT
>JBBQXF010000093.1:0-19445 GCA_038209965.1 Cytophagales bacterium
CACGGTCACGTTGTTGTCCTTCTTGTATTGGCCCAACTTTTCCACCATGTGTTTCCGAGCGGCCAACGCCTCCACCAGCTCACGGTCGATCGAGTCGATCTTGTTGCGCAGATCGTCCAAGTGGGTATTGAATTCCATGTCGTCCACGTGGGCTTCACGGATTTTCAGTTCGCCCAAAATTTCGCGGAAACGGTCTGGGGTCACTTGCTGGGCGGCATCGCTCCACGCGTTGTCTGGGTCGATATGGGTCTCAATCATCAAACCGTCATAATCCAAATCGAGGGCTTTTTGAGCCAAGGGATAGATCAATTCACGTTTGCCGCCAGTGTGGCTAGGGTCAAAGAAAATCGGCAGTTCGGGCAAAGTGGCCTGTAACTCAAGGGCAATCTGCCACATGGGCGCGTTGCGGTACTTGGTTTTCTCGAGGGTGGAGAAGCCCCGGTGCAGGGCCGCCAAATTGGTGATGCCGGCGTTGTTGAGGCGTTCCAGTGCCCCGATCCACAGGGCCAGCTCGGGGTTGATTGGATTTTTGACAATGACTGGGATGTTGACCCCTCGCAGCGCATCGGCAATGTCTTGCACCGTAAAGGGGTTGACGGTGCTCCTAGCCCCGATCCAGAGCACATCTACGTCATATTTGAGGGCCATTTCCACATGGCTGGCCGTGGCCACTTCGGTGGCAATGGGGATGCCCAGTTCTTGGCGCACGTTTTTGAACCATTGCAGGCCCAGTTCGCCTACGCCCTCAAAGCTGTTGGGGCGGGTGCGGGGCTTCCAGATCCCGGCGCGGAGCACGTCCACCCCGGTGCCCACCAGTTGGCGACAGGTGGCAAACAATTGTTCTTCGGTTTCGGCGCTGCATGGCCCGGCAATGATGAAGGGCTTCTTCGCCTCTGCCGTGTCCACCAAACCTTGGCCTCCATTGTATTGAGGCCACTCCTCTATCGGATTTACCTTCATAAAAATTTAAAAAACGGTTGGAATACAAATTTAATAAAAAAACGGGGGTTTACTGTAAGTTTTTAAAAAAATACTTGAAAAAATTAGAAGGTTGTCAAGCTAACCTTTATGGCGGCAATTAATTTTGAAGTTATCAAATGAATGGATCCTTGGGGTCAAAGGTTGGTAAATGGAACCAAAACCCAAGTTTGAAGTTGGGTGGGCCCAGTGATTCCCGGCAGGAGAAATGTATTGCCCGATTGCTATCGGTGCATGGCAGCCAGAAATGCTTCGGCTTTGGCCACATCTTCGGGCGATTCTACACAAAAACTGTCCTGATCGGTTTCCACCAGCCGGATTTTAAAGCCGTTTTCCAACCACCGGAGTTGTTCCAGCTTTTCGCATTCCTCCAAAACCGAAGGGGCCAATTGGGTGATTTTGGTCAAAATGTCAGCCCGATAGGCATAAATACCCACATGTCGGTAAAATACGTGGTGATCCATCCATTGCTCCAGTGGCACGTTGCGCAAATAGGGGATGGGTTGCCGGCTAAAATACAGGGCTTCGTGCAGGATATTAAAAGTGATTTTTACTTCGCCCGGATCGGTTAGGTGGGCCAGTTCGGTGGCCCGGATCATGAGCGTGGCCAGTTCGGTGCGCTCATCGGCTAGGCTGGCGGCCAGTAGGTCAATCTGGCTGGGCTGGATGAACGGCTCGTCGCCCTGGATGTTGATAATGTGCGAAAATTCGCCTTCCACCAATTGCCAAGCTTCGTGGCAGCGGTCGGTGCCGCTGGGGTGGTCGGGCCGGGTGCGCACCACTTGGCCACCGAACGCGTGTACCTCAGCCTCGATAGCGGGATGGTCGGTCGCGACCACCAAATGGGCCAAGCACTTGGCCTGCGCACATTGCTCATACACGCGCCTGATCATGGACTTGCCTGCAATGGGAGCCAACATTTTTGCCGGAAAACGGCTAGAAGCATAGCGGGCCGGAATCACACCGAGGAAGTTGGGCATGGGGTTGGTGGTTGAACTGTGGGCAGTGATTTTGAACAGCAAAACTAAAACAAAAAGGGCGAGCTTGCACAATTGGATGGGTGAGCAGGGCTTTAGCACCAAAACAATAACTTGTTGATTATAAGCTAGTTATTTTTCTGCTGTTTACTATTCTTGATCAAGCAGTTTCATAATCACTTAATTATCAATTATTTAACTCGCCAAAATTATTACCTTTAGTAACTCTCCAAGGTTTGGCACAAGTAAGTTGCCCCACGGCCACCTTGCCAACTCCCTATTAACAAGTGCTATCGCACCGAAATAACAAATGGTATAAAGTGTTGGACGTCAATTTACTAAATTGCCAAAGCCCTTAAACCACTTTAAACGTGGAGCGATTGGTCAATCTGGCTATCTCACCCCACATTGCCCAAATTGGATGGTTGATCCGACTTGGGCAGTGTTTTCGCCTTTTTTGCTCATTCGGGGCCAAACATTGCCTTTGGCTCGCGAAAGGCGTAGTTTTGCGCCTTCAATACCCTGACGAATGAAAATTGATTTTGCCCAATTGATAGTCCATGAGGATCGCGACTATATCCTGATCAACAAACCCTCCCACATTTCCACGCTGGACGAGCGCAATTCTCCAGCGCTGGGCATCCTCCGGCTGGCCAAGCAATACTGGGAAGATGCCCAAGTGTGCCACCGATTGGACAAAGAAACTTCGGGCATCTTGGCCATTGCCAAAAACCCGGAAGCATACCGTAATTTGGCGATGCAGTTTGAGCACCGGGAAGTGAAAAAACGTTACCATGCCGTGACCGAGGGCATCCACGAATTTGAAGGGGTGAGTGTCTATTTGCCCATTTTGCCATTGACCAATGGTACGGTGCGCATTGACCGCGAAGAAGGCAAAGAAGCCGAAACGATATTTATTACCAAAGAAGTTTTTAGGCGGCACACCTTAGTGGAGTGCTGGCCCCTGACCGGGCGGATGCACCAGATCCGCATTCACTTGTCGTGCCTCAAAGCCCCCATTATCAGCGATTTGCAATACGGCGGGCACAACTTGTACTTGTCACAATTGAAGCGGGACTTTAAGCTTAAAAAGGGGACCGATGAGCAACCACTCATTGGCCGGGTGGCACTCCACGCGTTTTCGCTCACTTTTAGCGACTTGGCGGGCCAATCGCTCACTGTTGAAGCGCCGTATCCCAAAGACATGTCGGCGCTCTTGCGCCAGTTGCGGGCCAATTTATAGCCCAATGCTTGGGTTAGTCTTCGCGGTTTTGCTGCCGGATCCGCGAAAGTAGTTTTTCGTGCAATATTTTTTTGTCAAAAGGCTTGGCGACAAAATCATCCATCCCGATGGCCAGGCATTTTTCCACATCGCCACGCAGGGCCGAGGCAGTCATGGCAATGATAGCGGTCGATCTCTTGGGTTCACTAAATTCTTCGCGGATAATGCGGGTGGCCTGATAGCCATCCATCTCGGGCATTTGTAAGTCCATCAGAATGACATCAAAGTCGCTTTCTTGCAATTTTTGCAGTGCAATTCGGCCATTCTCGGCAATTTCTACCCCTAAATCCCACTTTTTGAGCAGCCCGACCACCAGCATCCGGTTAAAGTCATTGTCTTCCACCAATAGGATCCTACCTTTAGTGGGGGCGCTGGGTGGTTCATTAGCCACAATGATCTGCTTGGGGATTTCACGGGTGAGGGGCTTGGCCCCAGTTTCAGGTGGCCAACGGTAGGTGAGCCGGAACCAAAAATAGCTGCCCACGCCAACTTTGCTTTCCACCCCAATCGTGCCCCCTTGCAGTTCTACCAGTTGTTTGCAAATGGACAGGCCCAATCCCGTGCCGCCATATTTGCGCGTAGTATCGTTGGTGGCTTGCATAAAGGTGGAGAACACGATGCCCAGCTTGTCGGCTGGAATACCAATGCCGGTATCTTTGACAAAAAACTCCAATTGCACTTTGTCGCTGTCACGGTGCAGGAGCTTGGCCCCGATGATTATCTCGCCGATTTCGGTAAACTTGATGGCATTGGAAAACAGGTTGAGCAGCAACTGGTTGAGGCGCACCGGATCGCCAATGAAGCTGGCTGGCACCTCTTTGGCAAAATCTACGATAATTTTCAGTCCCTTTTTCTCCGCTTTTTGCTTGTTGGAAATAACAATATTTTGGACAATTAAAGGCAGGTTAATAACTCTTTCCTCAATGGAAAGTTTACCCGACTCAATTTTGGTCAAATCCAAAATATCGTTGATGATCACCAGCAAGTGATCTGCCGAACTTTTGATCACATCCAAGTATTGCTTTTGCACCAGGGTGAGGGAGGAGTCGAGCAGGAAATCAGTCATGCCCAGCACGGCATTCATGGGGGTGCGGATCTCGTGGCTCATGTTGGCCAGGAACTGTTCCTTGGCCCGCGATGATTGTTCGGCTTGTTCCTTGGCCAAAACCAATGCTTCTTGTTGTTGTTGGAGCGTGCCCACCATCTCAACAAAACTATACAGCAATTGCCCCAGTTCATCTTTGCGGTCTTCGTCCAACGGGCTTAGCAGGAGGCCGGGGTTACTGGAAACCGACTTTGCCATGTTGGTCAAAGTAATAATGGGAGCAGCAATATAATCTTGCAAGGAATAGGTGAGCCCGAGTATGATGATCAAGGACACAAAAAAGATGGCCCCAAAAACTTTGAGGTAATTGATCGCCCGGGCATAGATCTCATCGAGCGATGAGGCCAAATAAAGGGTGGCAATGGGAACCCCGGCTTTTTCGGGGGTCACAATATTGCGGTACATGGCAAAGCGGTTTTGGAACAGCTCAAAGAAGACTTTCTCGGATGCCAAATAGGGCGGCGCATCGCTCCGATCCTTCGGGTCTTTTTTGTAAGTGGCGATCACCTTGCCCTTGGCATCAAAAATATAGGCTGATGTGATCTTATCGCGGGCGGAAAGTAGTTTGGCAAGATTGGTCTCTACCGAGCGAAAGGCCCCAAAGCGAATATTATCGGCACAGTTGACGCTGATTTGGTGGGCAATGCTGCCAATTGCAACTTCCAATTCTTTGCTTTTATTGGAAAAATCGTAAACGTAAAGTGCCGCAAACCCAAGGAAAAGCGAAATCAAGCTAGTAGTCAGGGCGATCATCAGCAGCTTGGTGCGGATCGATATGTCGCGAAGCCAACCAAACCACGGGCGATTCAACAAAGAATGGTTACCTTTCAAAATATTTAGCAGCTTTTCTACAAATTTAAGGTCTTTTGAACCTAAACCTGCACAATTTTTTCTGACAACTAATTAAAGCAATACAAACCAATGCGCAAACACATACTTGTCATCCTCCTAGTGGCGACCGGACTGCTTGCCGGCTGCGCCAAAGCTACTTGCCCCACTTACATGACCGAAAAAGAAGTGGTTGAGATGCAGGCCAAATACCGGTCAAAAGATGCCAAACGCAATAAAGGCGGTAAAAAAAAGGGGGCAGACGGCAAAAAATACCGCTCGCGGTAGGAACGGTGTCAAGGCATATAGTTGATAGCTGGATTATTTGAAAGAGCTGACCACCGCTTTGATGTTGAGAGCGGTCAGATCGTATTGCACTGCCCGGGCGGTGGGATCGGCATGGGCCAAATCCACCATCCCGTAGCCATGGTGGGTGGCCTCGCCAATGCCGCATTCAAAGATGAATTGTTGCACATGCGGGTGGGCATACAACGCAAACGGGATCGTGTAGCCACGCACCTCTTTCTTTTCGGTATGCTCAAACACGTTGTAGATGCGAGCATACTTTTTGGCCTCGACACTTATTTTTTGGATGTAGGCTGCGTCGGGAATGATCTGAAACTGATAAAAAGCGGCGATGTCCTCGGGGGAGTACATACCTGAGCGCTCCATGCGGCCCATCGTTGAATCATAAAGCAGGTCGGAAAAAATATCTGAATCTGGTAGGATAAAATCTTTGCTCTGCGACACTTCACTCTCGATTGACAGTACGATCGGCGAAATGCTCAGGTATTTGAGCTCTTCATCAAACTTAGGGCACTGCTCCACTTCGACCGACTCTGGGGCAAGGATGAGACTGCCCACCTCAATGAGTTGCTGCGAAAACAGGTTACGAAGAAAAAAGTCAATAAAATATTTGTGGGGGCTGGACAGCACTAAGGTGACTTTGCTCGAGAAATAATTTAACCCTTGGCGCGAAACTTTGGTTTGGCCCTTTATGCCAGAAAAATTGTAATACACTTCATGTTTGCCATTTGATTTCACAAAATCACTGGTGTAATCTTGGATCAGGGCAGTGAGGAGGTGTTGATGATGAAAGGGCAAAACCGAACCTTTGTTTCGCAACCTAAAAATAATGCGTGCTCTCAACGTACCTAAGGCTAAAAAATGGAGTCAAAGTTTATAACTGATTTCCGTAAATGTTGTTTACGAAGGCTGGTGGTTTTTTTAAAAATTCTGGAAAAAACCGCATTGCACCACTTTATCTTGGGGTGTTGTGTGCATAAAAAGCGCAAAGATAATTTATTTCACTGGATCATAACCACTTTTGCCCCACGGGTGGCAACGGCCCACCCGCTTGATCCCGAGCCAAGTGCCCTTGAAAGGGCCATATTTGGCAATAGCCCCGATCATGTACTCGGAGCAAGTGGGGGTGTATCGGCAAGCCGATGGCAAGAGTGGTGAAAGTGCCGCTTGATAAAATTTTACAAGAAAGATGGCTATTCTGGATAATAAATGCATTTGTGAATATTGAGCCCTGTCCTATGTCTAAAACCATACAAACGTGGGCGGGCAAACTTGGTTCCAATATTGATTTTTTTTGGCTAGACTTGGATGAGCCAATCCGCTAAAAACTGTATATTTGGACTTGAGATTCGACAATCGTACTCTTAAATTATAGTTTACAAATATGAAAAAGGACAAGAATCAAGTACCAAACGGAAATTCTGTATCCCGGCGGGATTTTGTCAAAGCCTCAGCTTTGGCAGCCGGTGGTTTGATGGCGGCAGGAATGCCCTCCGCTTTTGCTGGCGGGGCCGATGACACCATCAAAGTTGCCTTGGTCGGGTGCGGGGGGCGCGGCACCGGGGCAGCAGTCCAAGCCTTGGCCACCAAGTATAAGGTAAAGTTGGTCGCTATGGCCGATGCTTTCCAGGATCAGATCGACGAATCCTACAAAAACCTGACGGCCAAGCAATACAAAGATTGGTCTGGGGCGGCTGTGGACGTGAGCAAAAAAGTGGACGTTCCCCAAGAACGCCAATTTGTCGGCTTTGATGCCTATAAAAAAGCCATTGCCTTGGCCGATGTAGTCATTTTGGCCACGCCGCCCGGTTTCCGGCCCCAACATTTTGAAGAAGCAGTGAATGCAGGCAAACACGTGTTCATGGAAAAACCCGTGGCCACCGATGCACCCGGTATCCGCAAGGTGCTGGCCATGGCCGAAGTGGCCAAACAAAAAAAGCTCAATGTGGTGGTGGGCCTCCAACGGCACTACGAAAATAGCTACCGCGAAACCATGAAGCGGGTTCACGGCGGCGAAATCGGCGAGGTAGTGGCCGGTCAAGTCTATTGGAACAACGACGGGGTTTGGGTGAAAAACCGCAATCCCAATTGGACCGAAATGGAATACCAAATGCGCAACTGGTATTACTTCAACTGGCTGTGCGGCGACCACATTAACGAACAGCACATCCACAACATCGACGTGTTCAACTGGGCCAAGCAAGGCTACCCGGTGCGGGCACAGGGCATGGGTGGGCGGCAAGTGCGCTCCGGCAAGCAATATGGGGAGATTTTTGACCATCATTATGTCGAGTTTGAATACGCCGACGGCGCCGTGCTCAACAGCCAATGCCGCCATATCCCCGGCACAATGAGCCGGGTTTCCGAGACATTGATCGGAACCAAGGGGCGTGTGCACACCACCGTGGGCGGGCCCAACGAATTTGCCCTTACCGACCTGAAAGGCAAGCAATTGTGGAAATACCGCAAGGCCGATAACGAGCCTAATCCCTACCAACAAGAGCACGACGAACTTTTCGAAGCCGTCAGCAAGGGCGAGTTCAAGTTCCAAGATGCTGAAATGGGCGCCAAAAGCACCATGACGGCCATCATGGGCCGAATGGCCACTTATTCTGGTCAACTCGTGACCTGGGACGAGGCTCTCAATTCGCAGATCGACTTAATGCCGTCGGTTCTGGCCTGGGATGCCATGCCCAAGTTATTGCCGGACAGCAATGGATTTTATCCAGTGGCCGTGCCCGGTAAAACCAAAGTATAATGACTGGCCACCGGGCTTCGATCGCCGTTGCCCAGTTTGTTTGAAAAAGGTTTTAGGGGATATTTGTTGCTTTTTCCCTCTGTTATAGTGGGCAAAGTCAGCAAGTATCCCCTAGTTTATTTGTCTGATAACCAATAACTTGAGCCAATCAAGTTCTACAATATTCTCTACTGCCATGAAAAGGCTGTTCACTTTTCTTTTTCTGACGGCGGCAAGTTTGGCCGCGTTGTTCTACTTTACCTTGCCGCAATCGGGCTATTTTCGCCCCATTCAGGCAGTGCCCAAAGATGCCATTTACATCGTGGAGACCGACGAGCCGCTCCAGACTTGGCAAACCGTCAATCAGAGCCAAGTATGGCAATACATGCGGCGGCAGCCCTATTTTGCCGAACTTACCGGCAATGCCGAAAGTCTGAACGCCTTGATTAAGAAAAACCAGCAACTGTTTGATCTGCTTGGCTCGCGGACGGTATTGGCTTCGGCCCACATGGTGAAGTTGAACGACTATGACTTTCTTTTTGTGGTCGATCTGGGCCAAGGTGGACAGCTGCGCTTTTTGGAAAGCATCTTGACCCAGATCCCGCTGGGCCAATATTCTATTTCGCGTTCGGAATATAAGACCTACCAAATCAACCAGTTGTATGATAAAAAAACGAGTGAAACCATTTATTGGGCCATTGTCGAAAACCTGTTGCTTTGTTCCTATCAGCGCAGCTTGATCGATGCGGCCATTGACCAAAAAGACCGCCCATTCATTGCCGACGATCCCTATTTCAGAGAGGTGAGCAGCCAAGTGAGCAATAGTGGGCTGTTCAAATTGTTCGTTCAGTATCAGCAGGCCGACGACTATGCCAAGGCTTATATGCCCCAACCCAACGCTTTTGTGCAGATGCTGGCCACCGATCTGGCTTACAGTGGATTGGCGTTTGAGATCAACGATGAAGACCTCCTGCTCATGTACGGGCAAACCAGCGTGAACGATTCGACCGAATCCTATTTTAAATCAGCCTTGCTGGCGGGGCGGGGCAGCTTAACGGTGCAGAAGGTATTGCCGCAGCGCACGGCCTATTATATGAGCTTGGCTTTCAGTGACTTTCCTACCTTTTTTAGTAATGCCGAAAAAATTTATAGTAAAGACGCAGCAAGTTGGGCCAGCTACCAAAAGAACCTCAAGCAAATCGAAAAGTTGCTAAACATCAACATCAAAGAAAATTTTGTAAGTTGGATCGGCGAAGAGGTGACGCTGGTCCAATCTCAGCCACTGGGGCTGGCCCGCGACGACGAAATGGCCGTGGTGTTCAAAGTGAGGGATTTGGACAAGGCCAAAAAGAACCTGAACTTCATCAGCGAACAGATCCGGCGAAAAACACCTGCCAAATTTGTGGAGATCGACTACAAGGGTTACACCATCAACTATTTGTCCATCAATGGGTTCTTTCGCATTTTGCTTGGCAAGTTGTTTGCCAAGCTGGACAAACCCTACTTTACTGTCATCGATGATTATGTGGTGTTCAGTAACCATCCCCAAACGCTCAAAGGTTTTATCGATGACTACATGGCTGGGATGACTTTGGGTGAACTGCCGGCTTTCCGCACCTTTTTCCGACAGTTCAACTCCTCCTCCAATATTTTCATGTACGTGCAAACGCCAATAATGCAAAATACGCTGCGGGGCTTAGTGGGCCCTACCACTTGGGCCGAGATACAGCAAAACCGCAAGTACATCGTCTGCTTCTCCCAAATCGGTTTTCAATTCAACGGCAGGGACAATGTTTTTGACACCAAGATGGCCTGCCAGTTTGATAGTATGGCCGCTGGCTCGGCGCCGGTGGTCGTGCGCCCAGCGTTTGTGGAGCTCGACACAGTAGACCTGGCCGCTGATCCCGAGGATGAAGCACCGGCCGACGTAGCCATTGATGATCTGTTGGCCGAGAAGAAAGAAGAGTTTTACCCCAATGGCAAGAAAAAGCTCGAAGTCAGCGTGCGCGATGGATTTCGGCACGGCCGGTACATTGAGTACCATCCCAATGGCCGGGTGAAAGCACGGGGCAACTACCGCAATGACAAGCAAGATGGAGTTTGGCGATTTTTTGACCAAGATGGCAAGTTGATCCGTAAGCGCAAGTACCGCAGCGGGATCGAAGTGGCCGAAGAGGGTGGACTCTTTTGAGATCCGCAACGCAAGTGCTCACAATCTTTTGACACGGTTAAATTTGTTAAATCGGCATTGATCCCTAAATTTGCATTGGAACCAAGTTAAACAACAACCCTAATCGACAACTACACCATGCCCGTTGAAATAGAAAGGAAATTTTTGGTCAAGAACCTTAGTTGGAAAAAGAACGCGGACAGCAGTCTTTATATCCAGGGCTATTTGTGCAATGAACGCGAGAAGAACGTGCGCGTGCGCGTTGCTGGCGAAAAAGCATTTATTACCGTAAAAGGTGGGGCCCAGTATATATCGCGGGCCGAATTTGAGTATCCAGTGCCCGTTGAAGATGCGCTTTACATGTTGCACCATCTATGCGAAGCACCTCTGATCGAGAAAACCCGCCATTTTGTCAAGTACGAGGGTTTGTTATGGGAAGTAGATGAGTTTGCGGGCGAGAACCTGGGCTTGATCATTGCCGAAGTGGAGCTGCAAACCGAAGACCAAGAAGTCCCCATGCCCGATTGGGTGGGCAGCGAAGTGACCGGCAATGAGCGCTACTACAACGCCAACCTGATCCGCAATCCGTATAAAATGTGGAAAAATACCTAGGGCACATTGGTCAGTGGCCCTTGAAATTTGGTTTGCGTTTTTCCAGAAAGGCCGTCACGCCTTCTTGGGCATCGGCCGAGCGGAAATTTTTCATCTGGTTGACGGCTTCCGCTTCCAGGGTATCGGCCAAGCTGCCCGCCATTCCCACCCGCAGGTTGGCTTTGGTCTGTTGAGTGGCAATGAACGGCCCATTTGCCAGTCGTTCCGCCATTTTTTGAACCGTGGCATCCAATGCCTCATTGGCCACAACATGGTTGACGAAGCCAATCTGGTGCCCTTCTTCAGCTGCGATCATGGCCCCGGTGACCATCAGTTCAAAGGCTTTTTGGTAGCCGACCAACCGGGGCATAAAGTAGCCGCCTCCGCCGTCGGACGAAAGCCCGATTTTGACAAAAATTTGACTAAATTTAGCTGATTCGTCGGCAAAAATCATGTCACAGGCCAAGGCGATATTAAACGCAATGCCCACGCACACGCCCCGCACTTTGGCAATGATGGGTAGGTCGGTCTGGCGCATGGCCATCACCACAGGGTTGGCTTTCTCCCGCAGGTACTGGGTCACGTCATTGGTCTGGGGATTGGTGTCGGTGGTGGACAGATCGGCCCCCGCACTGAAATCACTGCCCGCTCCGGTGAGCAGGATCACGCGGGTGCCGTCGTGCCGGCTCTCAGCCAGGGCGGCGGCCAGCCCATCGAGCATCTCCGGGGTAATGGGGTTCTTTTTGGCAGCCAAATTGAAGGTGATGGTTTTGACCCCCCGCTGGCTGCTTACCACTAAATGTTGTGCTTGATCGGGCATGGTTCCAAAATTGGTGTGGAATGTGCGTAATTGATTTATGTAGGCAATGCCTTAATGTTAATCATAACTTACCAAACCACCAACTTGTATGCGACTGTTTTGCATTTTGCTCCTTCTGATCCTGTCTGGTTTTGGGCTGCGTGCCCAGTCGCCCGCCCCGTCGGGGTTTGCCCAGGGCACTTTGGGCCAGTTGGCAGCCCAAGCAGCCCAAGAAAAAAAGCCATACCTTGTCTTTGTCTCCACCGACTGGTGCAGCTATTGCAAGTTGATGAAGCGCGAAACTTTCCCCGATCCAGCGGTGCGCGAATTTTTGGCCCAAAACTTTTTGATCCAGCAGATCGATGCCGAAAAAGGGGAGGGCGAAGCATTTGCGGCCCAGCACAAAATCCGGGATTATCCGTTCATCCTCTTTTTTGGGCCTGATGGCAAGCCGCTGGGCAGAATCAGGGGTTTTCAAGAAGCAGAATACTTTATGATCAACCTGCAGCCGATCTACAAAAAATTTTTAAAAAGATACCCGCTTTGATCAATCGGGCGGTTAAGTGTAGGTTCATAAGATGGTTAGGCAAAACCGACCTTGATTTTGGGAACAGAAAAACCTAGCCTGCTGAAAAAGTAATGGATCGGAGGGGTGGTGTTAAACGCGGCTTTACGCTATTCTTTGGGCAAATAAACCGTAAAAACGGTGCTTTGGTCTGGCTGACTTGCCACTTCTATCTTACCATTGAGTGTTTCCACCTGTGTCTTGACCAAGTAAAGCCCCAGCCCTTTCCCCTCGATGTGCAGGTGCGGCCGCTTGTAAAGGCCAAAAAACTGGTCTGGGGCAAATTTGGTCAAATCAATTCCCAAGCCATTGTCCGCGACCGAAATAACCACGAATGCTTCATCGGTTGTGGCGGTCACTCGGATTCGGGGGGCACGATCGGGCGAGCGGTATTTAAGCGCATTGCCGATCAGGTTGAACAGGATGCTGTGCAAATAGGCCCTAATGGTACAGATGACCTCGGTATTGCCAAGTTCAAAGCTTATTCTGGCCTGATATTGCTCGATTTCCACTTGTAGGGAATCAAGGACGGCCCCAATGATGTGCTTCAATTGGATGATTTCTTTCGCTTTGTCCCAATTTTTTTGGACAGCAAGGATGGCCGACAGATCAGTAATGACCATGTTTAGATTGTCGGCTGATTTGTCAAGGTGTTGGAGCACCTTTTCGTTAAACAGATTACCGGGTTCCTGGCGGTCGAAGATCGACAACAAGCCCAAGATTTGGGCCAATGGTGATCGCAAGTTGTGTGAGATAATGTAAGAGAATTGTTCTAGGTTCTGATTTTGGGCCGATAGCTCCTCGATGATTTTGCTCAGTTCTTCGGTACGGATCGCGACCGTATGCTCCAACCCGTCGTTGATGGCCTCGATCTCTTCCTTTTGCTGGAGGAGCTCTTCATTTTGACTTGCTACTTCACGTTGCTGAAATTCCAGTTCACGATTTTTCTCAGCCAATTGCAGATCCATTTGTTGTTGATAAAGCTGCATCATCAACAGCGATTCAGTCGTATTGTCATGCAAAGCAAAATCATTGAGGGTGATTTTGGCCCGGATCAATTCACTTACTTTTTTTACAGCCGGTGATCCTAGGAAGAAGAAACCCTCAGTGGGCAAATAAACGATTTGGCCTTTGAGTTCGATGGTCATCGCCTCGATCTTAAACAAAAACACTTGTTTGAGATTGCCTTTCAATGTTTCAGCACTGAGGGCCGCGATCGGTGGCCACAATAGCCTAAAATGCTGGTTCAGAGGATCACCAAGCGTCAAGTCAGGGCATATTTTGCGCAGGGATGACCCTATCCCAACCAAACAAAGTGTTTCATCAAAGCCAAAATAGAAGGGAAAAACCAGATCTAGAAAGGCCGCTGAGGCAAATAAGGGTTCCTTCATGTGGATAAATTACCAATTAACCAAAAAACTATCATTATTACTACCTTTTTCTTTACTAGTTAACTGGTTTACTTGGCATGGGGTGGCAAAACGCTTGCCCAAGCCCTTTACCAAGCCAATGACCATTGGGGCCAGTCCAAGCCTGTGACTGTGATAGTGCAATACTAGGGAAGTTGGGCCAATATCGGTGCAGGAAAACATTGGGGTGGCCAAATTGGGCATGATGTTGCCCACCACATTGTGCAACATATCGAGGTTTTGCAAGAAAATCGGCAGCGTGTCCCCGGCCATGGCCAACATATCACCGTAACCTTTTTCAGCCGTAAACAGCACCCAATATTCCCCAAATGCCTCCAAAATTTGCTCCGGTGCGAGGTTCAATACTTCGCCGCCGGCCTTGACCAGATCATAGGTGACATGATCGGGATAGCTGTGCATATTGACAAAAAAAGGCACATCGATCCCGGCTTTTTGTTTTATTGTTTGCCACACAGTCGCGCTGTGCTGCGACAAGACCATTTGATCGATGGCCTGATTGACTAATCCGTACATAGTAAGGAGGGTTCAAGTAATACGTTCTACAGTAAGGAATTACTTGGTCTTGCCCCATCGCGGGCTAAACGCAAAATTATTTTGTTTGAGGGCCCGACCCAATATCACTGACTGGGCAAAGCACATTTATATTGAGGGCGATACAAACCCTGCGCCAAAATACACCGCCAAGTTGGGCGGTGGACTGCGTTGTTTTTTGTTTGCGCTACCTCATTCCCCCATTTGGCATCTTTGTCTGATACCGTCGTTTTTTTGGAAAAAACTTTTGGCTCGGCCCAGTGCTGTCTCAATTGGTATCACGCTTTTGGCTGATCAAGGCCTAATACTTCATGGTTTTCAAGTAGTCAAAGCTCATCTTGATGCTTTCGAGTGGTTCGCGCTTGCATACGTCCTGCTCGACAAAAAAATGTTTCATGCCCGCCAATTGGGCTTGCTGGAATATTTTTTTGAAATCAATACTGCCTTGCCCCACTTCGGTAAACTCCTTTTTTTCGCTTTTTTCCATGTCCTTGACGTGCCAGAGGCCAAAGCGATTGGGATATTTCTGGAAATAGGCCAGTGGGTCCACGCCAGCTTTTACAACCCAAAACAGATCCATCTCGAGGGTGAGCAGGTCGGCGGGCACATTTTGGAGCAGGTAGTCAAATAGCATCTGACCTTCTACCTTCTCAAATTCAAAGTCATGGTTGTGATAGCCCAACTGGATGCCCGATTGCTTACTGGTTTCGCCAGCTTTGTTGAAAAGATCGGCCAGTTTTTTGAAATCGTCCAAATTCTTGCGCTCTTGGGCCCCAGTGTAGGCGCACACCACGTATTTCTGGCCAATGGCGGCACAGGCATCCAGCATTTGCGGCAACTTGTCGCCCAATCCCGCCGTGCCCGTGTGCCCACTGATGGCTTTCAATCCGTTGTCGGCCAGCAGTTTATTGAATTCGGCCGGGGTTTTGCCATAAAATTTGCCTTCATTGTAGCCGGCCAATTCCACTTCTTTGTAACCGATCTGGGCTACCTTGGCCAATGTGCCCACGGGATCTTTGCTCATGGCATTGCGGACGGTGTAGAGTTGCACGCCTTGTTTCTTGACTTTGGCAGCCCTCAAAGTATCGGGCAAAAAAGCCAACGCGGCGGCACTCAAAACACTTTTCTTCAAAAAACTTCTGCGGTTTTCCATTTTCAACTACTTAGGTAAAGGAAGGGATTGATAAATTGATGGTTTCAAGATCCTATTGACAATATTTCGGTTCTGCTTCGCCAAGGTAAGAAAAAGACCCGAGATTGCATTGGCTATCCCTAGGTTTAGCGAAATTAAGGATTTGCGGAGGTAATGATAAGGCAGGGTAAACTGGATCAGATGGAAACATTGATTTGCCTTTATTACAAAAAACCACTTGATCATTTGCCATTTGATTTCGTCAAATCCACCAACCGAAAGGCCTAGCTTGTCGTGTGCAAGCTGGGCCTTTCGGTCATGTTTGTAATGGTTAAGCTAGACCAATGAACCAACCTAATCTTCCCGTCGGCCAAACTTGTCTGGATCGGCCATTCGGACAATTTTTGGTGTGAACTTGGCCAAGATATCCACTAGGGCCGACTGACTTTCGAGCACCTTGAAAATATCTTTGTAGACCATCGGGGCTTCATCCAGATCGCCACCGATGAGCGTTACCCCTTTTTGGGCCAACAGTTCCTGGACAGCTTTTTTGTCGATACTGTTCTTGGCTTGGCTCCGCGACATGAGCCGCCCCGCCCCGTGCGAAGCCGACTGGAGCGAGGCCGCTTCGCCCCGCCCGCGCACCACGAAGCCGGGCTGGGCCGACGATCCCGGAATAATGCCCAGTACACCTGCCCCGGCCGGGGTCGCGCCCTTGCGGTGGACAATCACGGGCGTGCCGTCGGCCAAGGTTTCGGCCCACGCAAAATTGTGGTGGTTCTCAATCATGAATGCGGGTTTCTGGCCCAACGCCTTGGCGAGTCGCCAGTGAATTTGGTGGTGGTTGGCTGAGGCATATTCCCCGGCCAAATTCATGCTGAGCCAATATTCTTGCCCCTCGGCGGCAGCAAGATCCAACCAGGCCAAGTGTTGGGCTTCTTTGGGCAGTTTTACTTTTTCCATGGCCAGCTTAGAGTAATGATTGGCGATGGTGGCCCCAAACCCCCGTGAACCTGAATGGGAGAGCAGGGCCAGGTATTTGCCGGGCGGCAGGGGCAGTTCGGTACAGGGCTGGCCAGTTTCCAGCCATCCCCATTCCACAAAATGGTTGCCGGTGCCTGAAGTCCCGATCTGGGCCTCGGCCTTGCGCCGCAAGCCCTTGATCAGCGGGGTGGCGTTCCACTCGGCCCGGTCAAATACTTCATCGGCCATTGGCTTGTCAAATCCCTTGTCAAGGCCAAACACCGTGTTATCCAGCAATGCTTGCTTGAGCGGGGCAATGTGGCGGCCCAAATAATCGCCGGGCACATCAAAAACCGAGAGGCACATCCGGCAGGCGATGTCCACGCCCACCGCGTAGGGGATCACGATATTGGCCTGAGTGGCCAGCACCCCCCCGATGGGCAGGCCGTAGCCATGATGGGCATCGGGCAGGAGCGCACCCGCCACCGCTACCGGTAGTTTCATGGCGGTGTTCATTTGCTGGAGGGCTGTTGCCTGAATGTAGGCTGGGCCGTAAACTGGGAAGGACAATGGTTCGGGACGCAGCGCAAAAGTACCCATTGTCTGGCCGGCTGATGCTTGGCCTTGCTGGGCTTGCACCAAGGCGGCCAATTTGCCAAAATCGGGGTGGGCCAAATAGGCACTTGGCTGGGCCAGCAAGGCCCGGTACTCGGCAATGAGGGCCAATTTGCCCATCCCTTTGCCCATTAGTTTTTTGCCGATTTTGCCGGCTTGTTCCAGTAAGATTGGCGCACTGATCCCGATGGCCCTTAATTCAGAATTGTTTAGTTTTTTGCCCATTGGTGATTGGAAATAAAAATACCAAGAAATAGAAGGAATCTGCCGGGCGGGCATAAAAAAACCGCTTGTGGCAGGGGCCAAAAGCGGAGAGCTTCCAAGGGAATGGAAATAGCTTAATCTCGCAAGTGGCAATGCACGCCACGCTGCCCGGGGGCGGTGGTTGGTACACAACAAGAGGCGCGATCCAAAAGCATATTGAAATTTGGGTGATGGTGCATTAACCCACGCTTGTAACGAAAAGTTCGATCTTCGGTTATTATTTTTTGGTTCGGCCGACTGGTACTTTATAAAACTGAAAGTGTTTGGAGATTCCCGTTTTTTGGTCGAAATTCGCAGCCTTTCATCTTCAGCAACATGCAATATACAGTCAACCAAAAAGGGTATTATGGCCAATTTGGCGGGGCTTTCATCCCTGAAATGCTCTATCCCAACGTAGAAGAACTGGAAAGTCAATACTTGGGCATTATCCAGTCGGCTTCTTTCCAAGAAGAATTTCAAGCACTGCTGCGCGATTATGCGGGCCGCCCAACACCACTTTTTTTGGCCAAACGGCTTTCAGAACGCTATCAGACCAATGTGTATTTGAAACGGGAAGATCTGTGCCATACAGGTGCCCATAAAATCAACAATACGATTGGGCAAATCTTGGTCGCCAAACGGCTGGGCAAACGGCGGATCATTGCCGAAACCGGCGCGGGCCAACACGGCGTGGCCACTGCCACCGTGTGCGCACTCATGGGCCTGCCCTGCGTGGTGTACATGGGCGAGGTGGACATTGCCCGCCAAAGCCCCAATGTGGAGCGCATGCGGATGCTGGGCGCGGAAATTCGCCCGGCGCTGAGCGGCAGCCGCACGCTCAAAGATGCCACCAATGAGGCCATCCGCGACTGGATCAACAACCCTCACGACACCCACTACATTATAGGATCGGTGGTGGGACCGCACCCTTACCCCGACATGGTGGCCCGGTTCCAATCGGTGATCAGCCAAGAAATCCAACAGCAACTTCTGCTCAAAACGGGCCGGGATCACCCCGATTATGTGTTGGCTTGTGTGGGTGGGGGCAGCAACGCAGCGGGTGCGTTCTACCATTTCCTGCACCGCCCCGAAGTTAAATTGATCGGCTTGGAGGCGGCGGGCAAGGGCGTAAACTCGGGACATTCCGCCGCAACCACGGTGCTCGGCAAGCCGGGGGTTTTGCACGGTAGCCGATCGCTGCTGATGCAGACCGAAGATGGCCAAGTGACTGAGCCGTATTCTATCTCGGCCGGGCTGGACTATCCGGGCATTGGGCCGCTCCACGCGCACCTGCACGAAACTCAACGGGCGGAGTTCCACGCCATTACCGACGATGAAGCCATGCAGGCCGGTCTGCGGTGTAGCCGGATGGAGGGCATTATCCCGGCCATTGAAACGGCCCACGCTTTTGCTTATTTGGAGAAACTAGCGGCCCGGCCCGAAGAAGTGGTGGTGGTCTGCTGTTCGGGGCGGGGCGACAAAGACCTGCAAACCTATATCCATTGGCTGAACGGGGAATCATAACCGCTTTCGGGTGGGGAACCACGAAGCTGATTTTTTGGTGGTCTAACAAGTGCTATCGATGCGTAAAACTGGCCAAGTCCATTTGGGCTTGGCCAACTTTATGGCCCTACTTGCTTCTAGCGTATCCTAATATCGCATACTGCCTTGGGCCAAACCCCAAATTTAGCCGATTTCGTTGCGCAGGGCTACGGTATGGCCAGCGACCAAGCCAGCAGTTTCGGTGCGGAGGCGGGTGGGCCCCAAGCTTATTTTCTCAAAACCCGCTGCTAGGGCCAAGTTTAGTTCCTGCGGCGAAAAATCGCCCTCCGGGCCCACGAGCACGCACACTTCGCCGCCGGCAGATAAATTGCCAAACAGCGTTCGGGGGTTGTCCAAGTCCGCGTAGGCAATGAAACGCTGAGCAGTGGGTACTTGCGCAAGGTCAGGTAGGCTGGCCAAGAATTTAGTCAGTTCTATTGGGCCGTTCAGGGTGGGCAGCCAAGATTGCAACGATTGTTTCAGGGCTGCTACGGCTTTTTTCTCCATTCGCCCGAGGTTAAAATGGTCGCGCTCGGTATTTTCGGTTTGCAAAAAGGTGAGGGAATCGATGCCAATTTCGACACATTTCTCCACCAACCATTCCATCCGCTCAGCATTTTTAGTGGGGGCAATGGCCAGATGAAAATGATA
>JBBQXF010000094.1:0-19259 GCA_038209965.1 Cytophagales bacterium
GGTGGCGGGCCAAATGCTCAAGGCGGGCAAATACAGCCTCTGGACGATTCCTGACCAAGCTGAATGGACCATTATTTTCAACGGTCAGACTGGCCAATGGGGCACCCAACATGACGATGCCCAAGACCTGCTAAAGGTTAAAGTGCCGGCGGGAGCTTTGGCAACCGACCAAGAAACATTCAATGTCAATTTGACCAGCACGGGTGAAGGTGCAGAAATGACCTTGGCTTGGGATGTGGTGCAAGTAAAAGTACCGATCGAATAATTGGGAATTGGGAATTTAACTTATTGAAAATTAATGTTTCAGGTGTAAGAGTGTGAAGTAATTTTTGTCAATTACTCAGTGGTGAAACCCGAGGTTTTTAACTATGAGATTTGTTTTTCACCAAAAAAGCTGCATCCACTAACACTGGGTGCGGTTTTTTTAAAAAATTTCTAGGTTTGAAGCCCCGCCGTAGTTGATGGTGGGAGTAAAAAAGTAGAAAAACAAGCCTGTAAGCCGGGTTCTGTCCCCCTTTGCAGGATCCCCTATCATTTATCTGGGCGAACCGTCGCCGGTACGCTCTAACGACCTACCCGCTGGCCCCGGACGGGCAGTCCTTCGCCGACAATGGTTGCCCACTGCCGAACGGCCAGCTTATTTGGTCTTTCAACCCCTAAGGTTTGCCCAGCTACTCCCGTTGCCGAGCGCACTGGTGGGCTCTTACCCCACCTTTTCACCCTTACCCTTGCGGGCGGTCATTTTCTGTGGCCCTGTCTGTCCACCACCCCTCGCGAAGTGGCTGCCTTCCCGTTAGGAAGTAGAGCGCCCTGTGTTGCCCGGACTTTCCTCCCCTTGGTGCGGTTCCCGGCTTGCGGCCGGGCTACGCCCAAAGAGCGATAGGGCAGCTTGTTTTTCTGGTTCAAAGGTATGCTGTTTTGCGCTATTTTTGCCCAATGTTGGATCCATTTCTTGATCACCTGCCCTTCATGCGCGAGGCTTATCGGCTGGCCCAGATCGCCGCAGGCCACGGCGAAGTGCCCGTGGGGGCGGTAGTGGTGCTGGAGGGGCGCATCATTGGGCGGGGCCATAACCAGACCATCGCCCTCAACGATGCCACCGCCCACGCCGAAATGCTGGCCATTACGGCTGCCGCCAACCAGTTGGGCAGCCGTTATTTGGCCGAGTGTACGCTTTATGTCACGCTCGAGCCGTGCGTCATGTGCGCCGGGGCCTGCTTCTGGGCCATGTTCGGGCGGGTGGTTTATGGGGCCAGCGATGCCAAAAACGGGGTTTCACGCTTGGGCGAAGCGGCGGGCCGGGCGGCATTCCACCCTAAGACTGAGTTGGTGCGGGGCGTGATGGAGGCCGAATGCCGGGAATTGCTCGCGAGTTTCTTTAAAAAATTGCGAAAAAAGTAACAATTCTCGCCCAAGATGGTTCTAAAAGGAAAGGTGCGTTACGTCTAATAGATTTACCAAAAACAAACCACTCATCAAAATGGCATTTGAACTTCCCAAACTCGCTTACGAGTTGAATGCGCTGGAGCCGCACATTGACGCAATGACCATGGAAATCCACCATGGCCGTCACCACCAGGCTTATGTGACCAACCTGAACAACGCAGTAAACGGCACTCCGATGGAAGGGGCGAGCCTTGAATCGCTCATAGCCGAGATCAGCAAACACCCAGCCCCTGTGCGCAACAACGGCGGCGGCCACTGGAACCACACCTTTTTCTGGTCCATCATGGCCCCAAATGCCGGCGGTGAACCAACTGGCGAACTGGGCACGGCCATTGCCGCCAAATTTGGCTCTTTTGCCGCCTTCCGCGACGAGTTCAAGAAAGCCGGCATTGGCCGCTTCGGTTCTGGCTGGGCCTGGCTGTTGGTCAGTGGCGGCGAACTAAAAATCTCTTCCACCCCCAACCAAGACAATCCACTCATGGATCTGGCCGAAGTGAAGGGTACTCCCGTATTGGGCCTTGATGTATGGGAACACGCCTACTACCTCAAATACCAAAACAAGCGCCCCGACTACGTCGACGCTTGGTGGAATGCGGTAAACTGGGCCAAAGCAGATCAGTTGTACGCTGCTGCCAAGTAGTCCGTAAAATTGACCCCACTTGAAACGCCGCTGGTTGGTCGACCGGCGGCGTTTTTGCTTGGGTACTGCGCTCAATTCACCCAGAGCAAGTCTTGGAATCATCACCAACTAATTGCCCATTGGTTGGCGGGAAAACGAACTGGCATTATCATTTGAAAAATAAACCCCAATTTTAATTATTTGCCAAAACCAAAGGGTGAAATTTTCTCTTGGTCAAAGAATATATCAAAAATTGAATTCCGCTGCGCAAAAGAAGCCGTGGTTACATCGCAAAAACCACTATTTTCGCCCGTCAGGCCAAACCTACGTTCAAAATGATCGACGGACTACCCCGCCCCTACCCCACCCATTTTGGGCAACCACGCTTTCGTTTTAGTTGTTGGCTTGTTGTCAATTTTCTGCCCATCTTTTGCTTTACCCTCGCCGCCCAGACTACCGAAGACTTGCCGGCCAAATACCACCGCATTGCCAACAACTACTTGGTGCGGGCCAAAGAACTGCAACATCATTACCGCATTGATCAACGGGGCATTGCGATGTACGCCTCCTTGGCCGACAAAAAAAGGGACCAGCCCGAATGTTTGGTCTATTGGGATGAATTGAAGGGCTTTGGCAATATGCTGCTGAACAGTGAGCGGGCTGCCGCCATGCAATACTACCTTGATAAGGGTGCGAAAAAATTTACCAAGCTGGAGCGTACCGAACTGGCCGCGAGCGGGCGAGAGCGGTTCCGCCCGAGCAAGAAAATCAGTCCCAACAGTTTGAGTGGTTATCGGATTGCCATTGATCCCGGCCACATAGCCGGCGATATAGAAATGGCCAAGATCGAGCAGCGTTTTGTCATTTTGGATCTAATCGATGGCACCCAGATTTCATTTTGCGAGGGCGACCTCAACCTCACCACGGCCACCTTGCTCAAAGAACGGCTAGAAAAGCTCGGGGCCGATGTGCTGCTCACCCGGCCCAAGGCCAATACCGGGGCGATTGGCAAAAAATTTGCCCAATGGAGAAAGGAAAACTTACCGGGGATATTGGCCAAGGCAGTGGCCAGCAAGCGAATTTCGGCCGCTCACCGAAAACACCTGCTCACCAAAGCCCCGGCGGCCCAGATCTACGACGATTATTTTTTGCCCGAAGACCTAAAAATCCGGGCCAGTATCATCAATGCCTACCAGCCCGATCTGACCGTGATCATCCATTACAACGGCTCGCCGTTCCCGCGCCGCCCGTGGAACAAGCCGGTGCAGGAAAATTACAACATGGTATTTATGCCGGGGGCTTTTTTGGCCCGGGAGTTGGGTTCGTCCGAGGCCCGCTTTGATTTCTTGCGGATGTTGGTATTGGACAATTTGGACAAATCGGCCAAGTTTTCCAAACACGTGCTCGATGCTTTTACGACAACCTTGAAAGTAGCGCCCATTCCAGCCAAAAACAAGATTTTTTACTTACAGTACAATAGTATTTTTGTCAATACGGGTGTGTATGCCCGCAACTTGGGCCTCACCCGGTTGGTCAACAGTCCACTTTGCTACGGGGAAAGCCTCTACCAAGACAATGAAAAGGAGGCCCGCCAACTCAACCTCAACCAAGGGAACAAAAAACAGATCTCACCCCGCGTGCGCCAAGTGGCCGAAGCGTATTATGCCGCTGTGCTCCGTTATTTTGGCAAAAAGCCCTGAGCATGACTGAATTGCATCTTAAATTCAAAAAATAGCTAGCTGCTACGATTGGTTGATTTTGTCCATCCCTTCGCTGATTTTGCGCAACCGATCGGCATTGCCACCGGGCACTTCGGCCGATCCCCAGCCGTCGGTATAACCAATCTCGGCCAACGCTTGCATCACGCGGGGCCAATTGCAATCGCCCTCGGTAAGTTCGGCCTCAAACCCCTTCCAAATCCCTTTGTCTTCGGCCAATTTGCGGCTATACTCTTTGATGTCCACTTTTAAGATCCGTTTGCCCAATATTTTGATCCAGTGATCGGGGAAGCCATAGCGGACAATGTTGCCCACATCAAAATACCAACCGATCATTTCGTGCTTGAATTCATCAATGTAACGGGCGGCCTCCAGTGGGCTGAGCAAAAAATTGTTCCAGACATTTTCAATGGCAATTTTTACTCCGGTTTTTTTGGCCAACGGCAATAATTTTTTAATCTCCGCCTGTGAGCGGGTATAGGCTTCGGCGTAGGACACCTCGGCATTGACCACCGCTGGCACTAGTAGCACGGTGGTGCCGCCATAGGCCCGGCAGTCTTCCAGGGCGGTTTGCATTGCGGCAGCGCACTTGGCCCGCACGGCAGCATCAGGGCTGGAAAAGGGTGATTTCCAGTGCTCCGAACACACCACTCCCGGGATCAGGAGTCCAGTTTGGGCTTTGGCCGCCAGTACTTCTTGGCGATCCAGTGGGCTGGGACTGTCCAGTTCCACCCCGTCATAACCCAATTCTTTGAGCAGTTTAAATTTTTCCAACAAGGGCATTGCACCTTCCACCATCCCGATTTTGAGGCTCTTCTTAAATTTGGCTTTGCCAGTGGGCAACTTCGGGCCAGCTTGGCCAAAAATCGGGGGAGTGGGCAGGGTGCTGGCAGCAATGGCACCCAAACTGAGCTTGATAAAATCTTGGCGGTTCATGGACAGGTTGCGGAATAATGGACAACGCGGGAAAGTTAACCCAAATTTGGCGAATTTTCTTCTGGTGCTGCCCGATAGCGCAGCCGCCAGTACCGCTTTTGCTTGAGCTTGTCCATGACCAGCGCGGCCAAGTTGTCGGCCACTGTGCCGGGGCCGTTCCCTTCCAGCGCGACCCGAAAAGCATCTTCCCGCACATCGATCCGGTAGATAATGCTGAGCAACTTGGCAAAATCATGTTGGATCAAATGGGCGATGGCCTCCGAAAGCGCGGCAAAGAAAACCGCTTCGTCGGTGGAGGTCGCCAGATCCAGGTATTGGTCGGCCAGTTGATCCAGTTCGCTCATGGGTGGAAGGTGAAAAAACCCCGCAACTGTTGTAATTCACTTAGCGATTGACAGTGGGCGAATAGGCCATGCAAATGGGCGGGAACTTCCTGCCTGATTTGGGCAAAAGGGACAAAAGCCACTTGGTCAATCTGTTGCACGGCCACTTCGGGATCATGGCCAATGATGAGCTGGCCACCCACCACTTCCACCGCGAAGAAAAACTCTACCGCATGGAACGGGGGGGCCACATACTCGCCCGTGAACAGCAATGGCCCAACGGTGATGAGCAGTCCGGTTTCCTCCAAAAATTCTCGTTGGAGGGCGGCCGACATGGTTTCGCCAAAGTGGAGGCCCCCGCCGGGCGGCGTCCAGAAGTATTCACCCCGGCCCACGCCCCGCAGCCGAACCAACAAAACGGCTTCGCCTCGGGTACAAATGCCGCACACCCGCACCCGTAAGTGATCCGCGTAAGGGGAAATCATGGACTGGCCAGTTTGCATGGGGCTTGTTACTTGCCGATAACCATATCGATCGCTGCGTTCACCAGCGACAGCACTAGGCTAAAAACAATGGCAATCAACAAATCGCGCACCGCAAACCCAGCCAAAAAATAGTCGGCCAACAGTACCATCGCCCCGTTGAGCACGAGCGAAAACAGGCCCAAGGTGATCACGGTAATGGGGAAGGCCAAAAAACCCAAGATTGGCCGCAGTACGGCATTGAGCACCGACAGCACTATCACCAGAATGATGGCATCTTGGATGGATACCAATTCAACGCCCGGTAAGTACTTGGCCACCATGAAAATAGCCACGCCATTGAGGATTATTTTAATCACAAATTGCAACATAGGGCGGAGATAAATGGTGAGTGAAAAAATTCCCGTTCGTTAAACCAAACGCTACCGAACGGGAAACATTGCCTTATTTTTCCTTGATGGTTTTCTTGGGAGAAGCCGCTTTTTTGGTAGCTCCCTCGACTTTAGTAGGAGCAGTTTTTTTGGTCGCTCCCGCAACCGCACTGGCTCTTACGGCTGGCGCTTTCTTGGCGGCCGGGGCCTTTTTGAACGCCGAAGTGGCGGCGGGTTTTTTAAAGCTGGTCTTGGGCTTGCCGGCCGGCTTTTTGTCTTCGGTTTTGGCGGCTGCTTTCTTACTGTCCGGGGCAGCGTCGGCCAAAGCCAAACATTCTTCCAAAGTCAAGTTGGCGGCATCCTTGTCCTTGGGGATCTTGACGTTCAACTTGCCCACGGCCAGATAAGGCCCCCAGCGGCCGTTCAATATGCGCACATCCGGGTTTTCGGGAAACGATTTGATCATCTTCTCCGCATCGGCCTTGCGCTTGGCTTCCATCACCACTATGGCCATTTCTTCGTTCACCGAGTAGGGATCCACCTCTTTGGGCAGCGAATAAAATTGGCTGTTGTGTTGGAGATAGGGCCCAAAACGCCCCACATTGGCCACGATTTTCTTACCCTCCAACTGGCCCACCTCGCGGGGCAATTTGAACAGTTCGATGGCTTCGGCCAATGTGATGGTCTCGAGCAACTGCCCTTTGCGCAGGCTGGCAAAACGGGGCTTTTCTTCGCCCTCGCCCCCGATTTGGGCAATGGGCCCATAGCGGCCCAACCGGGCAATGATTTCCTTGCCCGACACTGGATCAAAACCGAGTTTGCGTTCGCCCGAGGATCGATCGGCGTTTTCGGCGGTTTTTTCCACTTGGGTATGAAACCCTTGGTAGAAATCGCTCAACATCCGCACCCACTTGGTTTTTCCGTCGGCAATGTCGTCAAACTCTTTCTCGACATTGGCGGTAAACGAATAATCGATAATGTTGGGAAAATTGCTGACCAGAAAATCGTTCACCACCATGGCCAAATCGGTTGGAAAAAGCTTGGCTTTTTCGGCCCCGGTAATCTCGGTTTTGGTCAGGGAACTGATTTCGTTGTTTTTGAGCGTATGTTCTTGGTATTTGCGCTCACGGCCTTCGCGCGATTCCTTGATCACGTAGCCGCGTTCTTGAATCGTGCCAATGGTTGGCGCGTAGGTAGAAGGCCGACCGATGCCCATTTCTTCCAATTTTTTTACCAGGCTGGCTTCGGTGTAGCGAGGACTGGGCCGGCTGAACTTTTCGGTGCCCCGCATGTAGTTGAGCGGCAGTACTTGACCGATATTGAGCGGGGGCAACATGCCCTTCTGTTCGCCTTCTTCGGTCTCGTCGTCGTTATCTTCCAAATATACTTTCAAAAAGCCATCAAAACGGATGACTTCGCCCGTGGCCTCCAGCGTTTCGGGCGTGGTGGAAATGGCAATGGTGGCAATGGTGCGCTCCAGTTGGGCATCGGCCATTTGGGAGGCGATGGCCCGCTTCCAGATCAGTTCATAGAGCCGCTGCTCATTGCGGTCTGCCCCGGCCTGCAAAGTGGCAAAACTGGTGGGGCGGATGGCTTCGTGGGCCTCTTGGGCCGACTCCGATTTGGTCTTGTAGCGGCGGATCTGCAAATATTGCTCCCCGTACTCGCTCCGGATTTGGGCAGCGGCCGCGTTGACTGCATCCTCCGACAGGTTCAGGGAGTCGGTCCGCATATAAGAAATGTGGCCAGCTTCGTAGAGTTTTTGGGCCAACCGCATCGTTTGCGAAACTGAAAAACTCAACTTGCGGCTGGCCTCCTGTTGCAAAGTAGAAGTGGTGAACGGGGCCGCCGGGGTCTTTTTGACCGGCTTTTTCTCTAATCCCTTGATACTGAACTCCGCCCCGATGCACCGTTGGAGAAAATCCAGTGCTTCCCCTTCTTTGGCAAAACGCTTGGGCAGTTCGGCGGCCAGTTCTTTGCCCTTATCGAGAGTAAAATAGGCATTGACCTTATAATCGGAAGTGGAATTGAACCGCTCTATTTCGCGTTCGCGCTCTACCACAAACCGCATGGCCACCGATTGTACCCGGCCGGCTGAAAGCCCCGCCTTGACTTTTTTCCACAAAATGGGCGAAAGCTCAAAACCAACGAGCCGATCCAAAATCCGCCGGGCTTGCTGGGCATTGACCAAATCAATATCGATGGTGCGGGGCGACTGAATGGCCTTTTGGATGGCGGTTTTGGTAATCTCCCGGAAAACAATCCGTTTGATCTTGGCCTCCGACAAACCCAGTGCCTCTTTCAAGTGCCACGAAATAGCCTCGCCCTCGCGGTCATCGTCAGTCGCCAACCAGACTACTTCCGAGCTCTTAGCCAATTTGGTCAATTGATTAACGAGTTCTCGTTTGTCTTCTGATACTTCGTAGAGTGGATTGAAATCATTTTCAATTTCAATGGCATTATCGCTCTTGGGAAGATCGCGCACGTGCCCATAGCTTGACCGGACGGTATAATCACTACCGAGGTATCCTTCAATCGTTTTGGCCTTGGCAGGCGACTCCACAATCACTAAATTTTTGGGCATCGGTGCGGTTGTTTTAAGTACTGGGACAACTTCGTTTGGCCACAAAGGTAGTAAACGCCGGGATTTTTCGGGACGAAGTTGACAAATTTACAGTTTTGCCGACTTTGACAAGCGAGCGATGGTCTTATTGATCTTAAATTCTTTTACTTTTGACTTCCAATCTCGATCATACAAAGACCCTCCATGAACAAGCTAGCCTGTTTGATACTCATCTTTTGTGGCATACAACTAAACGCACGCTCGCAAGATTTGTTTCCCGGGGCCAACCAGCACTGGGCCGATTCAGTGTTTAATACTTTATCAATAGACCAAAAAATTGGCCAACTGATGATGCCACGTGGCAATTATTCGGGGCAAGTCTATGACACCGCCCGTCTGTACCGGATCGTGCGCGATTACCACGTGGGTGGGCTGGTGATGTTTGCGGGCCAACCCATCAACCAGGCCCGACTGGTCAACCAATTGCAAGGCATGGCCAAAGTGCCGCTGTTCATCGGGATGGACCTGGAATGGGGCCTAGCCATGCGCTTGGACAGCACGGTGCGTTTCCCCTACGCCATGACCTTGGGTGCCATGCGCGGCCAGACCGAGCTGCTGGAGGAGATGGGCGTGCAAGTGGCCCAACAGTGCCGACGGATGGGCGTGCACATCAACTACGCGCCAGTGGTGGATGTGAACAACAATCCCAGCAACCCGGTCATCAATTTCCGTTCTTTTGGTGAAAATCCCCAAGCAGTGGCCAACAAAGCCGTGGCCTACATGCGGGGGTTGCAGCGCGGGGGGGTAATCACCTCCGCCAAGCATTTCCCCGGCCACGGCGACACGGGCACTGACTCCCATTACGACCTGCCCCTGATCACCCACGGCCGCCCCCGGTTGGACAGCGTCGAGTTGTTTCCCTTCCGCGAGCTGATCAAAAATGGCTTGCAGGGAATAATGGTGGCCCATTTGAGTATTCCCTCGCTTGACGATACCAAGAACTTGGCTTCTACCATGTCCAAAAAAATCGTGACCGATTTGCTGCGCAATGACATGGGATTCAAGGGTTTGATCTTTACCGATGCGATGGACATGCAAGGTGCGGTCAAATATTTTCCCGAGGGCACCGCCAATGTCAAGGCGCTATTGGCTGGCAATGATGTCTTGGAAACGCTATTTGATGTGCCCGCTGCCTTTAGTGCCATTAAAAAGGCATTGGAAAATGGCGAGATCAGCCAAACCGAGATCGATGGCCGGGTGAAGACCATCTTGCGGGCCAAAGCTTGGGCCGGGCTGGACAAATACCAGCCCATCGCGACCAATAACCTACTGGCCGATCTCAATCCGGCGGTTTCGGCGACCCTGAACCAAATGTTGGCCGACAAGACCATCACGGTGCTCCGCAACCAAAAAAATGTGCTCCCGCTCAAAAAAGCCGAGCAACTGAAAATTGCGACCCTGCAAATTGGCACTCCTTCGGCCAGTGCCGCCCAGCCCAAAGATTTTCAGCAGGCTTTCAATGCGCAGGGCAATATGGCCCATTTCCAATTGAACGATAAATCTGGGGCGGAAGCCATTGCCAAAGTGCGCCAAGACCTGAAAAGGTATGACTTGGTAATTGTGGCGGTGGATGGCATGAGCATCCGCCCAGCCAAAAACTACAACATTGCCCCTTCAACCCAACAATTGGTGAAGGAGTTTGCCAACTCTCTCAAAGCGATTGTCGTGGTTTTTGGCAATGCCTACACCTTGGACAAGTTTGAAAACTTGGGCAAGGCGCAAGCATTGGTGTTGACGTATCAAGAAGGCAAAGAGCAACAGAAAGCGGCGGCCAAACTGATTTTCGGGGCCATTGGTGCGCAGGGCAAGCTCCCGGTTTCGGTGAACCAAACCTACCGATACGGCAACGGATTATCCACGGAAGCTCTGAAAAAGTAGCGGGGTTTGGCCTTGGCCGGCCGGAGATTGGGCAAACGAACACTAGCAGCCGTTTTACTTAACTGGTGATGGCTTGCCCTTGCCGCCCGTCACAAATTTGACTTGGGCTTCGGCCGGGGTGGAGAGGCTATCGGCGGTTTGGGCAGTTGCACTGGGCCGTGCTTTGGCCCATCCGTCTTGATCAAGGAAAAGCGGGGGCTGATCGAGCGCGCTGCTTGTCTGGTTGCGCAATAAAAGCACAAGCCCTATACATGCCAACAAAACGAGCAGCTTTCGCATAATCAACGTTTTTATGGTAGTATAGGGCAATACTTGTGCCAGTAAACTTTATGGATACCAGATGGAATGTAAATAATCCATTGGTTGGGTGTTAGACAGGCCTGTCAACTTGGACAGGTGTAGCGGGCAAGGGAAGTGTAGTTGTTCTCAGTTTTTCGTAGCGGCGGTTTGCCCTGCCCAAAAAACGGGTACCCATTTATTTAACCAGTTCAAAAGTTTCTTTTACTTCTTGCTTGCCAGCGGTCAATACAAAGGTGTATTTGCCAGCGGGCAGTTTGTTCAAGTCAAAGAAACGGTAATAGTCCTCCGAGGTAGTGAAAGAACTGTGCACTTCCTCGCCCTTTGCATCCAGCACTTGGATGTTCACGGTCTCAATGTCAAAATTGTTGAAATAGCTCAGGTGGGCAAAACCTTGGCCACCCGCCGCTGACACCCGCATCACCAAATTGGTTTCGGGCATTCCGAGCATCACCACTTCACGGGTGCTGGCTTTTTGGCCATCCGCCGATACTTCAAACACATACCTGTCCGCCTTTACATTGCGCAGGTTGTACACGCGGGCCACGTCTTGGCCACCTTCGATCATTTCAGTGTGCAGCAACTGCCCTTCGTTGTCCTTGATGCTCACTTTCATTTGGCTTGCACCGTTTTTGGGGCAGCTAAACAGTACCCGCGACGATTGTTTCAACGGCAGTACCGTGTAATTGGTGGCCGGTCGATCTTGCCCGAGGGCTGCATTGGTCAGGCCCAGCACTCCCGCGAGACCCAACATTACTGAAATCTTGATACTCGTTTTCATAATTGTAATTTGTTAAATAAAAGCCTTTACTTTAAAGCTTTCCACAAAATTATATCATAAAATTTAAAATATCATAATTAATTTTTGTTAACACATATAACTAATTGATTTTCAAATACAAAAAAATTAAATTTGCTATTATTCTAAATATTTATTGAAATATTGCGCTATTGTTAATAAATATCGTTAAAATATTAATTACTCATAAAATAAAAAAGGGCAATGCCTGTTTGGCAATGCCCTTCAATGACTTTGGCCAGCTTACTTTGTATCAACCTCTAGGTAAAGCAGGGCCGATTCTTCCAGATTGGCCGATAAATTCAGGCGCTTTTCGCGCAGGCCGTCGTCTATGATGAGCACCAAGTTGGCTGGCGGCTTGGCCCCGTGCCGTTCGGCAAACACCACGAGGTACTGTTGTTCATCTTGGGGAACTAAGCGCAACCGCAGGCGCTTGGCGGTATCGCGCAAGTTATAGCGCTGCAAAATCCAGTTGCCATTGCAGTTGATGGATATCATATCACCGTCTTGGTCTGGGCCGATCACCTGCAAAGTCAAATCATAGCTGCGAATCTTGATCGACTTGCTGGGTTTTAAGCGCCGATCCAGAAAACGGGTGGGCCGGCCTTTGTCATATTCCAACTGGATGGGCCGGGTCTGGCATTTTTCCAGATAGATGGTCCCCGGCACACAGGGTTCGCCGCTCTGGCTGTCCACTCCCTCCCATTCGCCACTGAGCTGGCATTGCACTTCTTCGTCGGGACGCACCAGCTTCAGCCGCCCTTTTTTGAGGCAGTAATCGGTGCTCGGATCCACCTCGTTTTGGTATTCCAGCATCTTGGTTTCGCGAAAGGACACATAGCCCTGGGCATCCAATTGCCCCTCAATGGCAAAACGGGCCGCGTAGCGTTTCCGGCCTTGGCCGGCTGAAGAATAGGAAGTGCCGGTCACGACATTACCCTCCACCCTCAGATCCAGTTCGAAGTAATAGGCAGTAGATACCAAGCCGGCGTCCATGTGTTGGGTGAGCCGGCCCCGCCACCGCCCGGCCACTAGGGCGGCCATCGGATCGGCAGCCATCAAATCAGCTAATAGCAATAAAAAGACCAGCAAAAACGATAAACGTAACCACATGTACAAGTAAGGAAAAAAAGTGAACAAAAGGGCAGCTAATCAATTGACCAACAACTAGGTAAAATCTAGCCATCAGCAAGAAAATGAGTAATTATTAGTCGCAATTTAGGGAAAAATTCAAAAAACAATCGGCAAAAAGAATAATTTTGCTGTGATGCTTAACACTGTGTAAACTTGATTTATATCCGTGCCAAGCACGCTGGTGCAAGATTTTGGGGGAAATTGGCCTTCAAAATACTTTGTCGTTCGTTGGGCTTAACTTCCCTGTGGGGGGCATTTGCCAAGCGGGCGGCGTTGGCTGGTAGAATCCCGCTACCCCAAGACGATTTGCAGTATTTCAAGTCCCGGTTCTCCATAAAAATCAAACCCAAGCTCAATGATGGTGGCACATGCCCATTAATAGGCAGTGGCTGCCAGCGACACCAAGGTTGGAACCGGGCGATACAAGCCAGTGAATAGAACTGAAAATTGGTCGGAATCCTTATTTACTTCCCAATCAGTGGCCCGGATAGGCCAAGTTGGCCGCCCCGGACGGCCAAACCACAACAAATCGCCCCGTGGACTTGGCAAATTCAAATGCTTTCACCAAAATTGTAGTAATTACCCACTGGGTATTCCACCTTCATCCAAAAGACATCAATTATGGCAAATTATCACCGCAAAATGCGCATGGGCATGATTGGCGGCGGCATTGGGGCTTTTATCGGCGGCGTACACCGCATGGCCGCCGCCCTTGACGGAGAAATTGAACTGGTCTGCGGGGCTTTTAGTGCCGACCCCGAAAAATCCAAACAGTCTGGCGCACAACTCTACCTCCCGCCCGGTCGGGTGTATGAGACTTTCCAAGCCATGATCGAGCAGGAAAAGCTGCTCCCCGAGGGCGAGCGGATGGATTTTGTGGCCGTCGTCACCCCCAACCACTTGCACTTTGCGCCCGTCAAACTGGCCCTGGAAAATGGCTTCGCCGTGATGTGTGACAAACCCTTGGCCTTCAACTACGCCCAGGCCCAAGAGCTGGCCCTGATCCTCGAGAAACCTACCCCGCTGTTTGGCTTGACCCACAACTACAGCGGCTACCCGATGGTGAAAGAAGCCAAGGCCATGATCCAATCGGGGCAAATTGGCAAAGTGCGCAAAGTGGTGGTGGAATACCCGCAGGGCTGGCTGGCCACCCGGCTGGAAGCCACTGGCCAGAAACAGGCCGCTTGGCGCACCGACCCCACCAAGGCGGGCGCGGCCAACTGCGTGGGCGACATCGGCACCCACGCCGCCCATTTGGCAGAATATGTGACTGGATTGGAAATCAGTGAATTGTGTGCCGATATCACCAGTTTTGTCGAGGGCCGGGCCATGGAGGACGATGCCAATATCCTGCTCCGGTTCAACAACGGGGCCAAGGGCATTTTGCACGCCAGCCAGATCAGCGTGGGCGAAGAGAACAACTTTAACTTACGGGTGTATGGCGAAACCGGCGGCCTGTGGTGGCACCAGATGGATCCCAACACGCTCTTGGTATCGGCGCTGGGCAATACCCGCCGGCTGGCCCGAACGGGCATTGGTGAGCTTTCCGAAGCCTCGCAACTGGCCACCCGCATCCCGGCTGGCCATCCCGAGGGGTACGTGGAGGCCTTTGCGGTGCTGTACCGCAACTTCGCCCGCACCTTGCGCAGCCGCTTAAAGGGCGAAACGCCCGATCCCCGCTATTTGGACTTTCCGGGCATTGCCGATGGGGTGCGCGGCATGGCATTCATCGACACGGTGCTGGCCTCGGCCCAGAGCGACCAAAAGTGGACCAAGCACCATTAATTGACCGATCCTGAATAGGTTGATCCTTGGCCCCAAGGTTTCCGATTGGCGCACGCTATTCCGTTTGCCGATGGGAAACCTTTAATTTTTGACCTGCGCACCCACGCTGGTTACGCCCACCATTTATAGGCAAAAATGATAAACCACTTATTGGTTGACAATAAAAAAGCCGGGCTACCAAGTTGAATGGCGGCCCGGCACTGGTTGGACTAACTGGGTTTGGCAATACCTCTTTAATTAGTGTTCAAGGTACAATCGCAGCCCGATCACTTGCAAGACCGGGTAACTTCGCCTCCCTTGCTTATAGTTTCTGTAAAGATACACGCACCGTTGCAGCCGCTGCAACTGTACCCTTCCAGCGCGGGGGGCAGTTCAATAAAGCCATGATTATTGTCAAAACTGAGGAAAGCGGCGGGAACTTGCCAAAAGCCCAACCGGCCCTTGACCAAGATGGGCACCCAAACCCGCTGGCCATTGTCGGGGGTTCCCCGCTGGGCCATTGCATCGAGCAAGCTCTTTTTATATATTCCCATCTCGTGGATAACTTTGGGGTCTTCCAAATCTTGGGGATCCATCATCGGGGAGTTGGTAATCTTGGCAAAAGTGTAAGCTGCTTCCACGTTGCGATCAATGAAACCTTCGCGCGGCTCATCAAGAGTATAGTCAGGTTTGAATGATTGATAAAAAAATTCATCTGAATCTTTGGCACCTTGCCGCTCCAGAAACTGGCCAACCGTACCGATTTCCACCTCAACCGACGTTTTGCTTCCTTTGGCTACGTATTCATGGATCTTGGCTTCCACCCACTCGGCCCCGTTGCGGGTAAAGGTGGCATTACAAATACCAGCACAGCTACTGATCTGGCAACCAGTCTCTGTAGCCCCATGTTTAAAAGTCTTTTCGTACGCATTGCAGCCCGAGCCTTGAGTACATGAGCAAGAAACGCCCAGCGTCTGGGCCGCATACACCCGTTGATCCTGAATGATCTTGGCGTAAAAACCTTCGGGCAGGGTAATTTCCAGCCCGTCAGCCCGTTTGACCACTTTGGTGCCCCGTGGCCAAACCATTTGGTGGGCGAGGTGGCCCGCCGCCAGTTCCTTTTCGTAGGTGGCCCGATCCAGTGTGACTGATCCGCCCGTTGAAACTTCGTCCGGCCCGATGGGCACCACCGACGGGGCGCAGGCCACTGCGGTAGCAAACAGCGCAATGGTGGCCAATGATTTGATGTTCATCGCTACTTTCATGGTTTTTGGAAATATTAAGTTAGAAATACATTTGATTCACAAATCTAGATGCATTGTGTGGGTTGGGCAATAGCAAAAACAACTATTTTGACTAGTTAAAACGACTATTTCAACCCATTATTTTGGGTGTTTGCCCCTTTCATGCCAATGGGCCAAGATGGCGGCCCGGTGCTGCCCAACAAAGAAGTAGAGTTGCTTGCGGCCGGCCAGCCCCAACTTGACCAACATGTTCCCCAAGTGGGCCTGCACCGTGTGGAGGCTCAAAAAAAGTTTGTTGGCAATCTGGGCCGCTGGCAGGCCGTGGGCCAAATGGATCAGCACCTCCAGTTCGCGGGGGCGGAGGTGGGCCAAGCTGGGCAGCGCTTCGCCAATCAGCAGCGCCGGATCCAGAAAATAATAGCCCTGGGCCACTTCGTCAAGGCAAGCGGGCAAGGTGTCCCATACACCTGTGCGAGCCAGCAGGCCCGCTGCGTTTATTCGCTGGGCCAGCCGCACCAGTGACACATCGGGCGGCAGCACCGGCCGGGGCCAGTTGGCGCACAGTGAGGGCCAGTTGCAGACAGTTGGGCCCTTCCATTTCCAACAGCACCCCCCACGGAGCAGGAACCGCTAAACCAGCCAGCAGATCAGGCTTGGCCACGGGGCAGAAGATGACTTGCGGGAGTAGGGGTAAAGGTTCTAAATATTTTCTGGAGGGGCAGAACCAAATCACGCGGCTTGGTTGAGGATCGGTTTGCATTGAACAAATTTGGTATAAAGCTAGCATGCTTTTTACGTGCACCCACTTTAGTTTGTCTGCTCAAATTTCGTGCTAAAAAGCCAGGTCAAGTAATTTGAACGACTGTTTTTCAATGTTTTTCATGTTTTTCACGCCATTCATCAGATGAAAAAAAAGAGGGCAAACTGGGCAAACTGGGCACAACCGACTGCATCGGCAACCATTACCGCAAGGGGATCGCTTGGCTAAACGGCCAAGTCCCAATTCAGCCAATGGCGCCAAAAAACTTCCCATTCCCATCACCACGCCGGGAGCCGGGGTCAACCCATCCAATGATCCAGCAACCAAACAACTAGGACAGCCAAGTTCAGTTGACCCGATCCTCGATCACGGCCCCGCCCCGGAGCCGGATCATGCGCCCAGTTTTGGCCGCCAACTCCAGATCGTGGGTCACCAGCACCAGCGTGGTGCCAGCTTCGCGGTTGAGGGCAAAGAGCAGTTCCTCTACTTTGTGGCTGGTTTCGTCATCCAAATTGCCCGTTGGTTCATCGGCAAAGAGGATTTTGGGTCGGTTGGAGAAAGCCCGGGCAATGGACACCCGCTGCTGCTCGCCGCCCGAAAGTTGGGTCGGGTAATGGTGGTGGCGTTCGGCCAGCCCCACTTTGGCCAGCAACTCGAGGGCTTGTTTCTTGACATCGCGCTCGCCGCGCAGTTCTAGGGGCACCATCACATTTTCCAGCGCAGTGAGGGTGGGCAGCAACTGGAAATTTTGGAACACAAAACCCACGTATTGGTTGCGGATCTTGGCCCGGGCATCTTCGCCCAGCTTGTCCAGTTCTATGCCATTGAGCACCACCGTACCAGTGCTGGAGCGATCCAGCCCGGCGCAAAGGCCCAAGAGCGTGGTTTTGCCACTGCCCGACGGCCCGACGATCGAGAAAGTGTCGCCCGCATTGATGGAAAAATTGACTTCGTGCAACACTGTGAGGGCGTGCCCCCCACTTGGATAGCTTTTGCTCAGGTTACGGGCTTCTAAAATGGACATTGGTGGGCGAACAGTGATGGTTTGGTGACCGATTTGACTTTGGGCCAGCTTGGCCGTTGCAATATACTAAGATTTGTTTTCGGGCGAATACACCACCTTGGTCCGGATCGCGGGCTGCCAGTCGCCGCTGGGTATCTTGGGGCACTGCGCCAAGCCCCGGCGATCGGCCTTGAGGTAAATGTAAGCCTGGCTGGTGGGATCCACCACCCGGCAGTAATGCCCCGTGGCCAAGCCCTCCAACACATCCAATTGGGCCAAAGTTGGCGCGTCAATGCCGTAGATCTCCCCCAGAATCCCCACGCCGGGGCGATCCGAGGCCACTGCGTAGGGGTACAGCCCGTTGTCGAACAGCTCATAACCCGGTAAGCGGACATCGGTCGCCAACAAGCTGGCTTGGGCCAGTTGCCAGTGGTTAGTCCCATTTTTTCGGAGAGTGCCGTACACAAATAGCCAGATCATGATCGAAGTTAGCCACTTTTTTGCATTGGCCCATCACTTTTTACCCTTTTTCCAATTGGCTTGAGCAGCGGAAGGCCAATGGCCAGCTTTCCCCCGCCTTGCCCTTGCGCCCACTTTAGCCCCGAAATTTGCGGCCCTTGCCCAATTAACCAAAAATGGCTTACCTTCGCGGCTCAAAATTGTCATCACCTTTTGTTATTTTAATATGGGTTTGCAGTGCGGAATTGTCGGCTTGCCAAATGTGGGCAAGTCAACTTTGTTTAATGCCTTGTCCAACGCCAAAGCCGAGGCGGCCAATTATCCCTTTTGTACCATTGAGCCAAATGTGGGCGTGGTGAGCGTGCCCGACGAGCGCCTGCAAATCCTCGAGGGGCTGGTCAATCCCCAAAAATTGGTGCCCACCATCATGGAGTTTGTGGACATTGCGGGCTTGGTCAAAGGGGCCAGCAAGGGCGAGGGCCTGGGCAACCAGTTTCTGGCCAATATCCGCGAGGTGGATGCCATCATCCACGTGGTGCGCTGTTTCGAAGACGAAAATGTGGTCCATGTGGCCGGCAAAGTGGATCCGGTATCGGACAAGGAAATCATCGATACAGAGCTGCAACTCCGCGATCTGGACTCGGTGGACAAGAAAATGGCCCGGGTGCAGCGGGCCGCCAAAAACGGCGATACCAAGCTCAAGCGTGAGCATGAAGCCCTTGAGCGCTGCAAAAACCACTTGGAGCAGGGCAAGAACCTGCGCACGCTAGATCTGACCGAGGACGAGCGCGAAGCTGTCCGTGACTTGAGCCTGCTCACCTCCAAGCCCGTGATCTACGCCGCCAACGTGGGCGAAGCGGACATCCACACTGGCAACCAGTACGTGGAGAAATTAAGGGCCTCCATCACCAGTGAAAACGCGGAGGTGGTCATCATCTGTGCCGCGCTGGAAGCCCAGATCGCTTCGTTCGACGATGTTGAAGAGCGGGAGGTTTTCTTGGCAGAATATGGCCTCAAGGAATCCGGGCTGAACAAGTTGATCCGGGCTTCCTACCATATCTTGAACCTGATCACTTATTTTACCGCCGGGGAAAAGGAAGTGCGGGCCTGGACTGTTCGGCGGGGTTGGAAAGCCCCAGCCGCTGCCGGGGTGATCCACTCCGATTTTGAGCGCGGCTTCATCAAGGCCGAAGTGATCAAACTGGCCGACTACCAAAAGTACAAAACCGAGGGCGCGTGCCGCGAAGCGGGCAAAACCTCGATCGAGGGCAAAGAATATGTGGTGCAAGATGGTGATATCATGCACTTTAGGTTCAATGTGTAGGCGGTGATGGCAATGGGGGCAAAAGCAGCGGTATTGACCCCGCTTATCCAGCACTAATTTGAATGCTGATGTACCCAGG
>JBBQXF010000095.1:0-18715 GCA_038209965.1 Cytophagales bacterium
GGGGAGCAGCCGGCCCAGCTACCCAGTCTGTTCAGCAGCAATGAAAAGGAGTTGAGCAGTTTACTCGAAAAAACAAAATTTTTACCTGCAAAGCTTGGAAATAATCAAGAATACCAGCAAGGAAAGCAAGCGAAAAATGCACCGGCAAAATGACCTCCCGCAGATAAAACTAAACCGCAGCGGCGGGCCGCTATGAACGGGGGCCTAAGATAGCATTATTACAGGTTCTTTGAAATGAAAAACCAACCCATTTGGCCCGTGAAAAAAGTGGCTGGATGTGCTACTTCCTTATTAAATTCAAAAATAACCGTACCTTAAAAAGCAAGCTCAAGCAATCCGTGTGCAAACTTTTTTACTTAACTTAATAGGTTTGAACGCCTATTACCTGCTAGTATTTCTTGTTTTGCGTCATAATGTCAATGTTTTAATGGTCTCTTTTTGATCATTTCTCCTTTAGTGTCTTTAACGCTGTTCATTACAACAAAAGCAGTTGGTTCTATTTTTTCAATTTCAGTATTTAATTTATTAATTTCGAGTCTAGTTATAACTGTATAAATGATGTCAATTTCTTTTGCTTCGCCTTTTTGGTCGTATCCTCTTTTTCCGCTGTAAATTGTCACGTCATGACCCATTTCGTTTATAATCATTTGTCTAATTTCCTCACTGTGTAAAGCCACTATTGTAACACCGATATATTCATCAATACCTTCAACCAAAAAGTCAAGTGTCTTTGAAGCGGCTAAATAAGTTATCATTGAGTATAGAGCAACCTCAATACCCAAAAAATATGCGGCGGCACCAAATATTGTTACATTGATTAGAATGACTATATCACCAATAGTGGTTCCGAGTTTTTTGCTTAAGTAAATTGCAAGGACTTCTGTCCCGTCAATGACTGCGCCGCCTCTTATAGCAAGTCCAATGCCTGCTCCCAAGAAAAATCCACCAAACACTGCAACAAGTAAGTTGTCATTAGTAACATTAGGAAAAGACACTGTCGCTAAACAAATGGACAGTCCTGTTATTGCCAAGGCTGTCTTGATAGCAAACTGCTTACCCATAATATTATAGGCAAGAATGATAAAAGGAATATTAACACAAATAATAAGTTGGTAAAGTGGAATTTCTGTCAAAGCCGATATCAGCAAGGAAATACCTGTAGCACCTCCGTCAATAAAATTATTGGTCAATAAAAAACCTTTGAAACCGAATGAGGCTGAAAAAATACCAATCGTAATAAGAAAAAAGTCCTTTACCTGTCTTTTTAAAACAATTAAAAATTCTCGATAGCCTTTGGCAAGTTCAAAGTTAGAAAAACGATTTTTTTTATTGGTTTTTTGTCTCTTGCCGCGAAGAGTAGTCTGAATAACTATTTGTTTCCAAAGTGGGTTCATTTGTCTGTTATTTTGTCTTTCTCCGCTTGCAGGTAATGTTTTGGGGCTTAGCGGAGAAGCGGATTTCAAGGCACTAACCAGATCTACTAGCACCAACTTGATACGAAGCACACCGTTTTCATTTGAGCACTGAACCTGCTTTCTTACCAAATGCCCGCTAGCGGTTCAAACTGTATTTTTCAATTTCATTTCTCTATAAATTTTGTTTTATATCTCCAAATAAAGCCTACTTCCGTTTTTAGTTTATCAGCCAGGCACGGAAGATACTTCAATTTTTAGGTTTCCCGCCCCTTTGTTAAATGTAATATTCAAATAAAGGGTTCTTTCTTGTTTAGCAATTGAATTCGAGTATTCAAATTTGTCAATTCCCATATTACAACTCAATTCATCATATAATTTATCAATTTTTAATTCCTCAATTTCGATCTTCATACTTAGAGAAATATCGGAAAAAAGATTAAAATCTACTACGTCTCCGTACTTTGAAACAATACCCTGAATTTTTTTAATGGCCGAATGTCTTTCGTCATTGCTGTATCCTGTCCAAAAAATGTTCTCTATTGACAAATATAACACTTTTAATTCATTATTTGTTTGATTATCGTCTTTTAACCTGATCGCCAACATCCCCATAAAACGCAACCCAGCGTTCATTTACTAAAAAGGCGGACCTATCACTCGCAAAATCGGGACAAACCGCAAGCGTGGTTGCATTTATCCCCGCTTTGGTGTCGTGTCTGCTCAAATTTTCGCGAATGCTTGGGGCTGCCGTACGCCAAGTAATTCAGCTTATATACAACATTGCTTTTATGATTGGTAAGTTACGATTTTTTCTCAATATATTCAAATTTTACAGCATTTTTTTACTTGGCTGGGCTACTGGTCGCCGCTTGGGCACTAATATCGTCGGTATGGGGCTATTGTGCTAGGTTTTATCAGCCGAAACTCAAAAATTTTGCCGGGCATTGGGCAAAACCCACCCTGCTGCCTAGCGGCCAGCCGCCCAAACGATACCAGCGAAACACAAAGTCCCCAAATTCCGTTTGCAGGTGTGGGCCCGGCACTTTCGGCGATATTTTTTGCGCATTGTATCTTTGGCTATTCGGCCGAGTTTCTTTTTTTAATCGAGCAACCAACCCCGACATGATGTTCAGTACCCAAAACTGGTTCCGGGCCGTTTGCTTGCTCGCCCTGAGCTTATCTGCCCTCGCGCAAGACCAGAAAGATCCGATTATCAATCCCAAAAAATGGGATTCAGTTCCGGCTCAACGAAGCCGGCAGCCACTTTGTCAAACTCACTTTTGTCAACCAAACGTGGGTGCGCTGGAACCAGGGCAATCCCGGAACCACGGTTTTTGGCACTCCCAAAGATCAAACTTTTGACACCAGCTTGCGCCGAACCCGGCTGCAACTGTTTGGCCAACTCTCCGACCGCGTATTTTTCTACTTGCAATTTGGGCAGAACAATTTCAACTACGTATCGGCCCGCAAGACTGGGGCTTTTTTTTACTTTGGGGTGGGCGAGTATGCAGTGGCGAAGCAAAAGTTGTCCATCGGGGCGGTACTGACTGGCTGGACCGGCCCTTTGCGCTTCGCTTCCCCCTCCGTGGGCATGGCGCGGCTCTGTCAACTGGGCGGGCAATGCGTTTCCCATTGAGGGCAAGGGCAACATTTTTTTGGCGAACTCGGCTACAGGCTCAAGGATGGACTGCTGGGCAGCGCGGGGACACTTCAGCCGTACGCTAGCCTGCACAATTGCCAACGCCTGACCGATGCTATGATGATGTGGGATGGGGCTCGACTGGCTCATCGGCGGGCACCAATCCAAGCTATCGCTCGATTGTCAACTCCGCCCCATTTATACCCAAAACCCAGCGGCAGCATCGCCCAGACCGATCGGCTCGCAATGGTGGTGGTACAATACCAAGTAGGTATTTTCTAGTTACCTCAACTTTTATCTACTCTTTATCAGTTTTTTGGGGTAAATTGGGGTAAACATAAAACCAAACCATGTTCAACTTCCTTAAAAGGCAGCATTTTACTAACGAAAAAGGTCAGCCCCGTTTTTTGCGCCGGTGGGCAGTTGTGTGGTTGATAATGGGCTTAGCAGGTTTGTTTGCTACTTATAAACTGCTAGATCGCTACGTGGATCGTTTGGTGGCCGATGTGCTCACCGATTTGATCACCCAAGAAACAGGCAACCTCTACAATGTCAGCTTTGGGGACATCCGGCTCAATTTTCTACGGAAGGAACTTTCTATCTCCGATTTCGCGATTGATCCCAAAAAAGAAAAGATCAGTCGCCCCGCCGATTCGCACCGCAATATTTACCATGTCCATTTGCCCAAGTTCCAGCTCACCTTGGGCAGCGTATGGAAACTGGTGCTCTGGCGGGAGCTGGAAGTGGCCGGAGTGATGATCCAGCGGCCTTTTATCAACATGGACAATTTTCCCGACGATCAGCCACTTACGTTGTCGCGAGAGACCGGCAATCTTTACGGACTTATCTCACGGTATTTGGAGATGTTCAAATTGAGCCATTTTGCCATTCAAGACGCATCCTTCTGTCTCACCAATCATTTGAAATCAGGCAATTGGACCCAAACTTTCCGCCATGTCTCATTCTCAATGAAGAACTTTTTGGTGGATGAAAAAGCCGCCGCCAGTACGACAAAGCTTTTTTACACGGATGCATTTGAGCTTTCCATCAAGGATCAGGAAATCTATTTGCCCGACAGTTTGCACGTGTTCACTTTCGATCGGCTGGCCATCAACACGGACTCGGCCCAGATAGTATTCAAAAATTTCCACCTCTATCCCCGTGGCGGGCGAAACATCCGCTACTTGCACCCCGATAAAAGTATTTTTGATATTTTGGTGCCCGAACTTACGCTCAAGGGCGTGGATTTTACCCGCGCGTACAACGATAATATACTGATAATCAAGACTATAAAAATGCTTCACCCGAGCATATTTGTGAACCAGGTCAAGGCTGACCGCTCCGTCAAGAGCCAAAAAGTGGTGAGTGCGGTGCCCGCTGCGCTCTCGGCCCTGTTCAGCCAAATCTCAGTGCACGATTTCCGGCTGACCGATGCGGCCTTTAACTTGGAGAAAAGCCTCCAACCTCAAATCAAAGTGGAGCAGGTGGATCTCCAATTATTGGATTTTCAACTTGACTCCACTAGCTATGACGGTTGGAACACTCTACCCACTTACCGCGATTTTGATCTACGGGTCAAAAACCAGACTTTTTATCTGATCGATAGTGCTTATACCTTGCGGCTGGATGAATTTACGCTCTCCTCGCTCCGAGCCAAGCTCGGGGCAAGGGGCATTTCCATTAAATCCAATGAACACGGCCGCCAAATTTGGCCCATTCGCCGTTTGACAGTGGACAAAGTGGATCTCACCTTCCTTAACTTACGCCAGGCCCTCGATGATGGGGCATGGAAAATACAGGCACTGGCGATCGATGGGGTGGAGGCCGAACTTGTGCCGCCGTCAGCGCGCGCCCAACCCGCCAACCGTGATGGGCCGGCCAATCCCCCAACCGGCCCCGTTTTGAGTGAGTTTTTCGCTTCGCTCGATGCGCACTCATTAAGCGTCAATCGGGCCAACATCCATTATTTCAACCCCAAAACGGGCGACAGCTTGTCGGTCACCAATGCCAGCATTGGCTTTCAAGACATCCGATGGCAAACGGGCCAAGAATGGGACGATTTGGCCCAACAGGCCGTTTCCCACTTGTCGGCAGCCCAATTTACCCAGCTTCACCTCCATTGGCCAAGTGATGGCCAGTCACTGACAGGGAGCCGTTTTGGCTGGTCGGCCAGTACTGGCCGGGCTACCGGGCAAAACATCCACCTCCGCCCTTTTGCCCTGGGTACTGGTCGCTTCCCGATGCAGATTTCGGCGAATCTGCCCGAGGTGGCAATGTCAGGGATTGATTTGACCCAAGTCATGCAAGGGGGACACCTGCGCTTTGCCAGTTTTTATTGCTCCAAGCCTGATATTACCATCCATCAGAGCAGCACACCAAACCCGGTGGCCAAGGCTGGAGCCAGCAACGTACTCGCAAAGTGGGCCTTGCAAAGCTTGAATGGACAAGATTTTCGGATCAACCGGGGCAAGTTTCGCTTGATCCGTGATCAACACACCCTGATCTCGATTGACAACCTGACAGCAACTGTCCCGTTGTGGGAATGCAACGCCATGAGGGCTGCTTCGGTTTGGTCAATGGGCCTGAGGACCGAAGGAGCCGAAATTACATTGGGAAAGTTTCAATTTAGAACTGCCGATGACCGCTGGAGAATGACCGCAAAAGAGGTATTTTATTCCCAAGTACTGGGGCAAGCTTGGATCAGTGAGGGAAAACTCCAAAGCCCACTGGATCTTCGGTTTGCCACTGCCAAAGCGACCGGGCTTGATCTGACCAAATTTTGGGCGGGCGGGCCGCTCACCATGGATTACTTAGGGTTGGGGCAAGCCCACTTAGCCCACCAGTGGCACGACAAATCTTTGAATATCAGCAACTTGAATCTTGGATTGGGTGCGGTGGCAATTTCACCCGGCGACAAACCCAAAGACTTACTCAGGCGAGTCTTCCAGCAGCCCGTTGACCTCCAATTTACCGAAGCAGTATTCGCCGATAGTTTGCGGTCCATTGCGCTGGGCAACACGCGCGCGAAGGATGAACCATCTGGGCTAGGCCAGGCCGTTTGGGCCAGTGACCTCGTGTATGCGCACCGGGTGGGCCAAGCAGCCAGCACGATCCATGTGCCCATTTTGTCGGCTCGCCAATTCCAATTGGCCGCCCTATTGGATCACCGGGAACTACTGATAGACAGTCTCAACGTTGCTGGGCCAGTGGGCCAGTGGAACTTGGAGCATCTGACCGTACCCATGACCAAGCCCGACCACGACAGCACCGTGAGCCGCGAGCCACGGCCGGGCCAGCGAGGCCTAGAACGGATCGCGATCAAATCGTTGCGCGTGACCAATGGCGCGTTGACTGGCCAGTTGCGCTGGAAAGGGCAACCTTTTTTGCACAGCATTCCCAATATCGCCTTGCAGGCCAACCAGTTGAACCTTACTAGGGATGGATCCGGGCGGCCCCACATGACTGGCGAATGGCAATTGCATACGGGGCGGCAGGTGCTGGTCTTGCCCAATGTTGGTTATTGCGCCGAAACCGAAGCGTGGGATTATGCCTCCACCCCAAGCGAATTGAAACTTAGCGAGGTCAGTTTTCAGCCTGTCGAGAATGAACCCGAACATGCGAGCCGTTCGATTCGCCAAACGGACTATATCCGTTTTCATTCCCAAGTCCTGCGCTTCCGCCAACCGGATTGGTCGGCACTGCTGGCCGGTCAAGGGCTGCGGCTCACGCATCTGATCGCTGACTCGATTTACGTTGAGATTTTTCGGGACAAACGGAGCCGGAAGATCAGTCTCAAAGCGAAGCGACTGCCCATTATGGCTTTGCAGCAACTGGCTTTCCCCATCACAATTGATACAGTAGAAGCGCACTGGGGAAGTGTGATCTACCGCGAACACCCCGCCAAAGCCCCTAGGGGTGTTGAGGCTAGAGTTGGCCTAACGGGCATCAACGGCACTCTGTACCACCTGACCAATCGCCCAGTAGAGGGCGGACAACGCTTTGCGCTGTTGAACCTGCGCGGACGGCTCATGGACAAAGCCAATATAGCCTTGAGTGTCAAGTTTGATCTGACCAGCCCCAACGGAGCACATGAAATAGAGGCCAGTGGGAGCGACATGATCCTTGACCGCCTAAACCCGGTGCTGGAGCCAACCACCCGGGTAAAAGTGGAAAGTGGGGAAATGCTCAATTTTGAGATGATCGCCCAGGCTGATAGCAGTTATGCCACGGGCAAAATGTATTTTTATTACAAAGAATTAAAGTTTTCGTTCGTTGACAGAAAGAAGCACAATGCCAGAAGCTTAAAGAGCCGGGTGACGGCCATGTTGGCCAATATGCTCATTCGCAACAACAATGTCAAATCCATCCTGTCAAAAGGCAGGCGGGGCACTATATTTTATGAGCGACAGGTGAACAAATCGATTTTTAATTATTGGTCGCGCATTCTGTTTTCGGGGATAGTGAGCAGTGTAACAGGCATTCAGAAAGACTTACAAAACCATATCCGCCAACAAGAGCAAGAAGCCCAGCGGGAACAGCGGCAGTCGGAGCGACACGAGCAGCGCGAGGATCGGCGGGCCCGCCCGAAAACTGGTAAACTTTTTGATGAGGTCGATCCTGTTAGAAAAAATCACAAATATTGATTCGTGAAAAAAAATGTAAGTTTGTGCACGCTGTATTGTTAGTTGTTTGCGCCCATGAAATGGTTGCTACCCCTTATCCCACTTTTGATCGGGCTGTGTTCACGCAGCACCTGTGCCCAAGCACGCCAACAAACCGATAAGCTGGAAAGCGAGCGGGCCCAAAACCAAAAGAAGATTGCGGAAAGCGATCGAATCCTCAAAGAAACCCAAGACAATCGCCTAAACTCGGTTACCAAATTGCGTGATCTTGGCCAAAAGATAGCACAGCATTCTTCTTTTGTGGCGATTATGGACGAAGAAGTTAAATTTTTGGACAGGGAAATAGCTGACAATAAAAGTTTGATCGATGCCCTTGACAGTGATTTAGCTGCCCTGCGCAAAGAATACGGTGAACTGCTCTATGAGCAGTCGAAAGCCCGAAATGTCTTGGCCAAATTATCCTATCTGTTTGCCGCTGAGTCATTTAACCAAGCTGCGGCCAGGCTCCGATACCTGAACCAATTGGTCAAACTCCGCCACGACCAACTTTTACAAATCAAACGGGTGGCCGCGGCCCTCCGTTCCCGCCGCCAGCGCTTGGCCGACAATCGGGCACGCAAAGAAAATCTCCTAGAAATCCAGCGAACTGAGGCCGTTTCCATCGCCGGGATGAAAAAGGCACAGTCGGAAATGGTCGCGAAATTGCAGCAAAGAGAGGGCGCAATACGCAAAGACCTCGCGAACCGGCAGCGAATTGACCGCGAAATAGCGGCGCAATTGACTGAATTACAGCTCAGACCCAAGTGGGAGGATGACTTTAATCCAAGCGAAGATAACAGTGCCAATGGGGCCAAGGTAAACAAGCCCAGCCGGCTTTCGCCCAAGATCAGCCCCGAGTCGCAAAAGGTGATAACTGTGAAACCAGTAGAGAATGCTTCGGTCGAGGGGCCAGTCAATAACCGGATCGGGGCGGTGGTCGATCCGCCCCGGGCCCAGCCATTCGTGGGCCTTGGCGGGCGGATGGTCATCTCCAACACGCCCAAACCAGAAAAGAGCAATTTTTCTGCATTCTCGGCTGGCAAGGCCAATTTGCCTTGGCCAGTAAATGAAGGGGTGATCACCGGTAAATTTGGCAAGCACGAGCACCCCGTTTTTGAGAAGGTGATGACCGAAAACTTGGGGGTTGACATCCGCACCAACCGCAATGAACCGGCCCGGGCGATCTTTGCCGGCAAAATAGTGTCCATCTCGCAAATGTCGGGCCTTGGCTATGTGGTCATGATTCGGCATGGGGAGTTCGTCACCGTCTATACCCGCCTCAAAAGCGTGTCGGTGGCAAAGGGCGCAACGGTGGGCATGAAAGACCAAATTGGGATTGTGGGCCTCAACGATGAGGGCTTTCCCGAATTGCAATTTCAAATCTGGCGAAACCAGACCCGCCTCAACCCCGAGGAGTGGTTGGCCAAGTATTAGACTAACTCCGCCACAAAAAGGGGAACAGCAAATAGGATACGGCCACAATGATGACATTGATGGCCAGCAAGGTCCCTATTTCGTCATAGCTCACACTTCGGGCCAAGCCATCAATGGCATTTTTGGCAACTTTCATCAGCAAGAGCAGCATGGGCAGCACGATCGGAAAGCCCAACACTGCCATGAGTGTTGCGCTGTTGTTGGCCTTGGCCGCAATACCTGATACCATGGTCAATGCCGAGGAGAACCCCAAACTGCCGAGCAACATGTTGAAGAAAAACAAGCCGGTATCTTGCACCGGATTGTCCAGCACAAGGGAGTAAGTAGCATAGCCGATAAAGGACATCAGCAGCATCAAACCAGCATTGTAAATAATTTTGGACAAAATAATGCCTTCCGGACTGACCAGCATGTAATAATAATAGTAGCGTCCCTCTGGCTCTTGGACAAAGCTCTTAGCCACAACATTGGTGGCGGTAAACAGCAGGATGATCCAGAACAAGGCGTTCCATGTGATGGGGTTGAGTTGGTTGCGCTGCAAGTTGAAGCTCAGGTAGCAGACAAACACGGTACACACGATGTAGAGCAAAATCCCGTTGAAGGCATATTTGCGCCGCCACTCGATCAAAATCTCTTTTTGCAGCAACCCGTAAATTTCACGCAATAGCATCAGTTCCAGTTGGTAATGGCCTTGAAATTGGTTAAATAGCCTATCAAACCCGCAATCCGATCAATAAAATATCGTCAGTCTGTCGCTGGTTCCCCTTCCAGTTTTTAAAATTGTCGAGCAGGCTGTCGCGTTGCTCCTGCATGGGCAGATCCAAGGAAGCGTTCAATAAATCCCGAAAGCGACGTGCCCTAAATTTTTGATCCATCCCCCCGCCAAACTGATCGGCATAACCATCGGAAGTGAGGTAGAAGCTATCGCCCTTGGCCAAATAGAAGGATTGCAATTGATAGTTGCGCTTGGTGCTGTCATAGTGCAGATCGCCAATGGGCGAGCGCGACCCGCGCACCAAGGTGATCGGCTCCCTTCCCTGCCGGAGCAGGAGTGGCGTACGCGCACCGGCATATTCCAATCGGCCCGTGGCAGGAGCATAAATGCACGCGGCCATGTCCAACCCATCGTATAACTGGTCTTGGCGCTGGCGCAACACTTGCACCATGCGCAGGTGCATTTCGTCCAGCACCGTGGCGGTGGTCAAGTTGGGGACTTCATTGGTAATTTCCAACAGGAGGGAGTTGCACATGACCGTTAAAAAAGCCCCGGGAACACCATGGCCAGTACAATCGCCGAGCACAATCAAGACCTCGTTCTGATCGGGGTGGTCGGGCGGGGCGGTTCCTTTCAGTTCGGTAAACCAACAGAAATCCCCGCTTACAATGTCACGGGGCAAATTAATGAGGAAATGATCGTAGAAAAAGCGCAACTGCTCGGGTTGGGGCGGGAAAATAGCGTCCTGGATCCGCCGGGCATAGACGATGCTGTCCGTCAGGTTGAGGTTGATTTGCTCGATCACTTGCTTTTGCTGGGCGATTTCATCCGATTTGGCCTGAATTTCCTTGTTGATGCTCAGTAAGCGGCGATTGGCCTTTTGTTTCAGATTGTTGCGGTTGACGAGCAGGGCCAGCGCCACCGCCGCCAGGGCAATGACCAACAACAGGGACAGCACAATGATCTGGCGCAATTCGTTTTCTTTTTGCAATTTGATAATGGCCAGTTCTCGTTTGGCCGCGTCATAGCGCGCCTCGCTCTCGCTCTTTTGGCGGCGCGAGTTGCGGTTCAGCAAGCTGTCTTCAGCGGCTTTGTAATTACGGTACGACCGCAGCGCGGCCGGCAAATTGCCCGATTGCTCATAAATATTGGTCAGGTTTTCGTAGGCATTGCGAATAATCGGCAATGCTTTGGCTTCTTGGCCGATGAACAACGCCTTGATAGCGCAATTGATCGCCTCTTCATACCGCTCTCTGGCCAGATAAACTTCGCTCAAGTTCAACAGGCCAGAAGCAATGCCGAACTGGTTGCGCGATTCCTCGCTAATGCTGATGCATTCTTGGATGTATTTTTCCGCGTTGTCCAGGTTGTTGCGCTTGAGATATACTTTGCCCAAGTTGACCAAGGGCTTATAAATCACGTTTTTGTTCTTTCCTTCCCTGGCCGTCTCGAGCGAGGCAAGCAAAATGCTTAGCGCTTCCTCGTCTTTACCTTGGTTGCTCAAGATCAGGCCGCGCAAGTTTTGGGCTTCGGCCAACGCATTCCTGTCCTTTTGGTTGCGCCGGAGCAGCTCCTCGCGCAGGGTAAACCGCAGGGCGGCATCAAAATCCATTAAAAAAAGGTAAGTAACCCCAATTTTGTGCAAAGCATCAGCCTGAAGCGTGGTATCGTTGAGGTCCTCAGCCTCAATTTGGGCTTTGACAAAATTTTCCAACGCCTCTTTGGAGTCGCCCCGGCTCCGCTGCACCACGCCCAAGTTGATGCGCGACACCACGGCGGCTTTGCTAAAGTTGCCAGCAATGGCCAATTGGAGCGCTTCAGTGGCATATTCTGTAGCCTTGTTTTGGTCGCGGTCACGGTATTGCTCGGACAGCCGGTTGAGCAACTCAACCCGGGCCTCGCCGGTGGCTTTGCTCAGGGATGCCTCCAACCCCCCTCCATCGGTTTGGGCATGAACAAAACTGGGCCAAAACCCAAGGGCCAGCAAAAAATAGAAGGTGCAGGTTTTCCGGTTCATTCAATATTGTATAAAATCAAAATGGCAGCCAGCTTTGTTGCCAAAGGCAAACCCCAACATCCTATAAGCCTGTCCCCAAAAGTACACCCTTGTCATCAACCTGACAAATACTGACATTTATTCTGGGGAAAACGGTAAAAGTGTCATGTTATGGCGTAATATTGCCCGGTTTTAGCCAGTGGCATTGAAAATGCTCAAGGTGAGGCCAGAGTGTTTCTTTATTTTGTTCCACAAAAAGTCAAAAATAACTAATTAATTAAATTATCAATAACAATGTCGACTGTTAACATCAAGCCATTGGCAGACAGGGTTCTGGTTGAACCCGCTCCGGCAGAAGAAAAAACCGCAGCAGGGATCATTATTCCTGACACCGCCAAGGAAAAACCCCAGCGCGGTTCAGTGGTAGCCGTAGGATTGGGCAAAAAAGACGAGCCACTCACCGTAAAAGTGGGAGACTCCGTACTTTATGGTAAGTATGCTGGTACCGAAATCACCGTTGAGGGCAAAGAATACCTCATCATGCGTGAATCAGACATTTTTGCTATCCTTTAATGGCTGCTCAATTGGCCAATTTGGGTTTCATTTTGACCAACGCAATCAACACACTGTAATCTAATTAGTAATTTAAAACGCTTTTATAAAAATGGCAAAGAAAATTTTATTCGACACCGATGCACGCGACAGGTTGAAAAGAGGCGTTGACACGCTGGCCGATGCCGTGAAAGTAACGTTGGGGCCCAAAGGCCGCAATGTGATCTTGGACAAGAAATTTGGTTCTCCGACCGTCACCAAAGACGGCGTAACAGTGGCCAAAGACATTGAACTGAAAGATGCCGTTGAAAACATGGGCGCTCAGTTGGTGAAAGAAGTTGCTTCGAAAACTGCTGACAGCGCTGGTGATGGAACAACCACTGCTACCGTTTTGGCCCAATCGATCTTTGCCCACGGCATTCGCAACGTAGCGGCTGGCGCTAATCCAATGGATCTGAAGCGTGGCATTGACAAAGCTGTGGCCAAAGTGGTAGAACACCTCAAGGCTCAGTCCAAGACCATCAATACCACCGCTGAAATTGCCCAAGTGGCTACTGTATCAGCCAATAATGACGAAGAAATTGGCAATATGATTGCCATGGCAATGGAAAAGGTGGGCAAAGACGGCGTTATTACCGTTGAAGAAGCCAAAGGTACCGAGACCGAAGTAAAAACCGTAGAAGGCATGCAGTTTGATCGCGGCTACCTCTCCCCCTACTTCGTGACCAACACCGAGAAAATGGAGGTTGAACTGGAAAACCCTTTCATCCTGATCTACGACAAAAAAGTTTCTTCCATGAAAGAATTGCTCCCTATTTTGGAGCAAGTGGCTCAATCTGGTCGCCCGCTGGTCATTGTGGCCGAAGACGTGGACGGCGAAGCATTGGCTACCTTGGTGGTCAACAAAATCCGTGGTGCATTGCGCGTAGCTGCCGTTAAAGCCCCTGGGTTTGGCGACCGCCGCAAGGCCATGCTGGAAGATATCTCTATCCTGACTGGTGGTACCGTAATCTCTGAAGAGCGCGGCTACAAACTGGACAACGCTACCCTCGACTATTTGGGCAAAGCCGAAAAGATCATCATTGACAAGGACAACACCACCATTATCAATGGGGCTGGCCACAAAAATGACATTTCGGCCCGGATCGGTCAGATCAAAGCGCAAATCGAAATTACAACTTCGGACTACGACAAGGAAAAAATGCAAGAGCGTTTGGCCAAGTTGTCGGGCGGAGTTGCCATCCTCTACATCGGTGCTGCCACCGAAGTGGAAATGAAAGAAAAGAAAGACCGCGTTGACGATGCCCTGCACGCTACCCGCGCCGCAGTGCAAGAAGGTGTAGTTGCTGGTGGTGGCGTAGCCCTCATCCGCGCTGCTGAAGCATTGTCCAAAGTGGAAACTGCCAACGAAGATCAAGAAACCGGCGTAAACATCATCCGTTTGGCTTTGGAGTCTCCCCTCCGCGCCATTGTGTTCAACGCAGGTGGCGAAGGTTCGGTAGTGGTACAAAAAGTGAAAGAAGGTTCTGGCGACTTTGGGTACAATGCCCGCGAAGACCGCTATGAGTCCATGTTTGCGGCCGGGGTACTGGATCCTACCAAGGTAACCCGTTTGGCCCTCGAAAATGCCGCTTCGATCGCAGCGTTGTTGCTCACTACCGAATGTGTAGTGGCCGACGAGGCTGAAGAAGGTGGCTCTGGCGCTGGTGCTGGCCATTCGCACGGCGGTGGCGGCATGGGCGGCATGATGTAATCCCAATGGGTTGGCATCGCTAGTCATATTTCCCAGCCCCTGTCCGCTTCGGTGGACAGGGGCTCTTTTTTGGGTTTTTTGGGTGGTGGATTTGGGCACTGGCCAACTCCTCTGCACGATACAGCGGGCGAAAAGCCCGCTATGGCCCGATCTGACCACCTTCAACTGTGCTCATTTGGGGTGCTCTTTGTTCGCCCAATCGGTAGTTGGGCAATTTTTGCCACCTTCGTCGCAGAGGATGGATATTTGAGCTAACTTAGTGGAAGGCAGCACCGCGAGTGAGGCAGATCCAACGGTCTGGTCCGATCCCCAAGTCTATCCAGTTTGGCTGCGATCAGGAATATGCCAGCCAATCGCGTTACGGTCGGGCCGCTCCTGCACAATCAGGTAAGCGATCTTCAACCCAACGTTGCCATTTTTACCCTAATCACAATTGGTTTTCTACTAAATGGAAGACCAAATCATTGAAAATTAGAATAATCAACCATTAAAATCGTTCAGCTCATTTTAGTCTTGGTGCCGTTGGGCCATTATATACATCTTATCCGCAATCTGAGGAGGCATTTATGATCAATCCGGCCCGTTTGTTCCCTTGGCTGCTCTCGCTCGTGCTGGGCGTGGGGCTGCTGTTGGCCCTGCGTTTGTCCACCAGTGACCCGGCGGGGGAACTCCCTGCCCAGGTAACCAAGTCGGTTTCTCTCATTGAAAAAATTGAGGCAGTGGGCAAACTTGAATTGGTCAAATATCAGATCAAAGATGTGGTGGAGGTGACCAAGCCCAGCGGATCGGCCTACATTCCCGATGCCAAAGTACTGTTGATAGTGAGTGGCGAAGCTGTGGGCTGCCTAGACCTGACCAAAATGCAAGCGTCCCACGTGCGCGAAGGGGCCGACTCGGTGGTGGTGGAACTGCCCGCGCCCGAGCTATGCTACTATAAAATTGACCATGCCAATTCCAAGGTGTACGACACCAAGTTCACCCTGCTCAACGGCGAGGCTGGGCTGGTGGACGAAGCCTATCGCAAGGCCGAGCAACAGATCAAGGCATCAGCCGAATCGTTCCATATTTTGGAACAGACCAAGATCAACGCCCAGTTGGTATTGCGGCCGATGCTGGAACAGTTGACCGACAAAAAAGTTATTTTGGTGTTCATGCCCTCCCCGGCGAAGATCGGGCCGGTAAAGTGAGCCATTGGGAAGGGAATAAACCGGGAAAGTGATTTGGGCGATCAACCCGCAGTGGCCTCCCAATTTTTTATTGAAGTTGGTTTCTGGCTAGTGGAAATCACCAAAGTTTAATACCTTGCCGATGATCAACAACTTACCTATTTCTCCGGAATTGGATTGAAAAGCAACAACCTCATAAGTCGAGAGCCACTCCATTTCTTGAAGAATAAGCAGAAAATAAGTTTATTGAGCGTATAAAACTGATTGGAATAATTTTTAACTTATTGATTGTTAAAGTACAAATACTTTAATTTTATTTTGGCAACACTTAACTGAAACTGGCCCGAGGCCAAAGCAGTGAATCCCGAAAATCGCGATCGACTTTTGATCTTGGGACAAATATTCATCAAAAATTCAATTGGCATTGCTTAGAATACCAATTTAGATTGCCAATTTTGCCGAGCCATTTTTCAGGGAGCAAACTTAGCGACGGGAGGCCCTAACGATTGCCAACCATTCATACCGGCTGCGACAAAGAGCTGTCCGGCAACCGTCTGTTGCCCGCACGGGAAAGCCAATGAAACGAAGTCGGCGCCACTGGCGCATCATCAAAAAAACACGCAAGAAAAAAATGCTAGAACTGACCCGCGCCCAAGAATCTAGGGCCGCTATTGAAAAACTTTACATAGAAATGCGCCACTTGTTCAACCGGGGGTTCTACAAGCCATTTGGCGTATCGGGCCGCGAGGTGAACGAAGCCCTGCTGTCGCTCCGGCCAGAAATTTATGGCTCGATCAACGATGCCAAAAAAGTGGAGCTCGACGGCCTCGTGTATGTGATCGACCGCCTGCCCAAGGGAATCGAGGAGTGCCGCTACGTGCGGTTCATCACCGAAGAAGGCTACCAAGCTTCCAGCTTTGCGCCAGTGATCCCGCCCAAGCGGGTCCGCAATTGTTATCGGGTGGACAAAAGCCTGATGCTAATGGAAATCACCCGGGGCCGCAGCGAGATCTATGATTCACTCACCCACTTGACATTTTTATACAACGAGGCAGAAAAAATTCGCCGCCGGGCAGTAGACGACAAGACCCGGATGAATTTTTCGCGGGAATGGATCAAATTGGAAGAAATTATCCGGGGCGAAGAAACCATCACCGAACACAACAAGGACATTGCCTTCACCTACCTCAGCACCCTGCTGGGCCGCACTTTTGAAGAAACCAAACTGGCTTACGAGCGGTTAGAGCAAAATCCGGCCAGCAACAACGGCCTGTTCCATGTCGTTTATTGGTTGGGCAAAATTGCCATTGATGAGTTTGGCGATGGAAAAGACCGGGAAATAAGTTTTTCGCCCGCCCTGCGGGACCGCATCGGCCACCACATCTACGGCGAGCGCTGGGCCACCAGCATCAAAAACTTGCTGGCCGAAGAGGGGCTCCTCGATCGCCCGCTGCATATCATCAGCGCCAACCCGCACAGTGTGCTCAACAGCCTGTTTGCTCACCCAGCCTTGCGCGATACTTACGGCAACCTGAGCCAAGAGGAATATGCGCTGGAACTGAGCCGGCCCGACAAAAAGATAATCCGCCGGGAAGTGGAACAGTTTAGCGAGTTTCATGGCATGTTCTACCTCTATGAAAACTCAGGGGCCAATATCCCGGTACAAATATTTGACACGGCCAAACTGCCTTGGGAAGCACTTCACCCTGCGCTTAACTGCAACCGCGAACGGCTCCAGCGCGAAAAACCGATCATTTTGGTGATGGACTATGCTTTTGGCGAGCAGGCCTACGAAACACTGGACGAACTGCTCAAGCCCCACCGTTCTGAAAGTGGCCAAACCCGGCTCAATGTGGTGTCTATTTCCATCATGGGCAAGGCCGGGATTTTGGAAGGCGACAAGGGCGATCTGATGATCCCCACTTCGCACGTGTTTGAGGGCACGGCCGACAATTACCCATTTGTCAATGATTTTACCAAAGCTGATTTCGAGGGGTGTGGCCTCCAAGTATTCGAGGGGGCAATGATCACTGTGCTGGGCACGTCGCTCCAAAACCGCGATGTGCTGTCTTACTTTAAGCACTCCTCATGGGCCGCCGTGGGGCTGGAAATGGAGGGTGCGCACTACCAAAAAGCCATTCAGGCCGCCGCCCAAGTGCGCAAGCATATCCGCCAAGACGTGATCCTGCGCTATGCCTACTATGCCTCGGACAACCCACTGGTGACTGGCGGCACTTTGGCCTCGGGCAGCTTGGGAATGGTGGGGGTGCGACCGACCTACTTGATCACCGAAAAAATCCTCAATCGGATCTTGGGATAAGTCGGACATCAAGCCAGTGGCACATTCATTGGTCGGGAAAACCTGGGATCGCTGAGTTCATCCGCTCAAACCTATCAATTAGAAGGTTTGATGTAGCGTATACCCCCCAAATCACCAATAGAATCAGCAGCATGGCGAACAAAAGCCCAATGCCCGCCACCTACTGAAGAATTGGTGGCCCGCCTCGGTATAGGTTTCGGATCGATGATCTTTGTGCTGGCAGAGTACTGAGGCAACCCCCTATACTTGACATAGTGAACACTACATAGGGGGATTTACCCATTATTTCTTCCAGAATGATCACCGCGAGCAATAGCGGATCCACCAGCTAAGCTTTGACCCACTGCCCAGTAAATTTTTTTGAGTTTTAGTCAATAAAGCCGAATAGATAGTCCAAAGCCGCGGGTATTTAAACCTGGTCAGCTTTCATGGGTTAATGTCAGGTAAAATTTTTACCCCGTTGTTGGTGTTAGCGAAGCTTACCAACAACAAAGCAGAGATAAAGCTCCTCGTTTTTTGCCTGCCCAAGCAAGCTGGCAAATGCGTTCAATCGAAACACCAGTTAACCCGTTTTTCTTTGTACTTGGACACCGGAGCATCTTACTGGGTATTGCTCATGGGTTTGGCTATTTTGGTTCTCGGTAAAACCAAAGATAACCCCCGGCTGTACTTTACAAAAATTGGTGCCGTGGAGGTGTCATTCCCAGCATCAAGCAGTTGCCATTGGCAATGAAAACGTAAATGTACTCCCTTCTCCTTTTGTACTGTTTACCCAAATTTCGCCGCCATTTTTTGCTACAATTTCCTGACAAAGTTGCAAGCCTAAACCTGTACCTTTTTCGCCACTTGTGCCATGAGTGGTAAAATTTTGGTTTTTCTTGAACAATTTAGCGGTTTGTTCTTTGGTCATACCTACTCCATTGTCTGTGATGCTAATTTCTATGTTTGTTTGTTTTTGTTGTGTTTGTACTTTTATTTGCCCTCCTTTGGGTGTAAATTTGATGGCATTATTAATAAGATTTCGCAACAACAAACGGAAATGATTTTCATCTGCCCATACAAAT
>JBBQXF010000096.1:0-18490 GCA_038209965.1 Cytophagales bacterium
GGGGGTTTGGGTGGGGTCCTTGGGGGGGGGGCGGGCCCCGGGGGGGGCCAACTTTTTTAATTTTTCGGGGCCCCCCCCCGCGCCATTTAAAGCATTCTCCACGCTTGCTTACTCGCGGTACATGATCAGCACCGGGTTAAAATTGGGATCCTCTTCCATTTCTTCATAGGGAATTTCTTTTCCGTTCTCGGCGCTGCCCAAGTAAATAAGCTGCACACAATGGCCACCCTCCTCCACTTCAATGGTGTAGCTGATATCGAACTCACCGGCACCGTTCTTGAGGAACAGATGAAGGATAAGGTGGTTTTCGCCATCAACCGTCTCTTTGGTAAAAGCCCACTGGCCCGTTTCGGTGGTGTTGTCGTCCAAGTACGTGTCGGTGAAGCTGCCGTCGGGCCGAAGCACCGTTTTGATCTCCGTGCCCTCGCTATCTTCCCAAAGCCAAGCCCCACTGCCCAGAAATTTGGTCAGATCGGGCCGGGCAATTTCTTGGGGTGACAGGCCCTCCTCCTCGGCGAACAGATCCAGTTCGTCAAAGTGGTTGAGGGCAAAAAAGTAATTGCCGGGCTCCAGATCATAGGAATACGCTTCCTCCTTGTCGCGGAAAAAGACCGTGGCCAGGGTTTGGTTGATCCCAGACTTGGCATCGGGGCCCATGTTCTTGACAGCTAAATTTGCTTCCGACCATTGGCCGGCATTGTCGTTGTTGTCAATGGCAAACGCCAGGCTGGTGCCACTCAGATTGGTGATGGTGATCGGGGCCTTCGCACCGGCTGATTTGCTTCGGACTTGGCCCGTCTTGAGGTCGACAAGATCGTCATTGGCCATGGTGGCATTGCTCGCCACCGTTTCACCGTTGGGGTTGAGGGGCAGGGCATAAGCTTTGGGGGTTTGGCTGTTGATCCCTTTTTGGGCCAAACTGCGCCGATCTTTGGCCGGAAACTTATTGAACATCTGAATGGTGCGCTCGCGGGCGAGGTTGAAAAGGGCCTGCCAATTGGCAATGGGCCGTTTGATCAATTGTTCTTTCACAAAATAATGGGTAAAAAAACCACCCTCTTCATCGGTGGACCAAGCGATCTGGCCTTGGGTGGAAGAAGAGATATTGGCGGTGCCCCGAAAGTTGAGGAACAATTGTTTGTAGAGGACGTCGTTGGCCGGGTTCACCCCGCTGCTCCGGGCACCAGTGAGGGCCACGGTGGGGGCCACTCCGTCCACGGCATCCGAGCAGGCATCGCTGATCACCAGCTTGAGCCGGGCGGGCACCTGGCCCACCAAGTTGATGAGCTCGCTGCGGTAGAGCAGCCGTTTATCGTGGCATTGGAGGAACGTCCTATTGCCGCCTTCCATGCCCCCGTGCCCGCTGAAGAAAAACAGGAACACATCGTCCGGGCCGGGCTTGCTGTTTCTGAGGGCTTGGCGGACGTTGGCCAGGGTGGCTTTGGAGCCTTGGAGCACGGTGCGCTCCACCTTGAGGATTTCGCGAGTTTCCAAGATGTTGAGCAGGCGGGTGTAGGCCCCCATGTCCACCCGCACGCTTTTGGCAATGCCATCGCCGGGAATGGCATCCACTATGACCAGTATGGCTCTCAAGGTCACATTTCGCGGGCCTTGCCGCAGGGCAGCTTCCAAGGGTTGGAGATCAAAGGCGGCCTCGATCTGGGGTGGGGGGGGATCGGTGGCCTGCCCCGGGTGGGCCCCCAAGCACAACAGGCCGGCGAGCCAGCCAAAGAGGGGTAAAAAATGTTTTCTGGGAGTGTTCATGGCAGAAAAATGTGGGGTTCAATTTCGGTAAAACGCTCGGTACAGAACGTAAAAGCGTGTGATAGGTGTATTGAAAAAAAATGACTGGGGCTGGCCAGCCAATCCCCAGTCTTGTCGGGCAGCAAAAAAGTAGGCTACACAAAGATGTTGCTTACTCGCGGTACATGACCAGCACCGGGTTAAAGTTGGGGTTCTCTTCCATCGCTTCGTAAGGGATTTCTTCCCCATTTTCGGCACTGCGCAAGTACACGAGCTGGATACAGTGGCCGCCCTCTTCGATCACTAGGGCGTAACTCATGTCAAACTCGCCGTTGTCATCCTTCATCAAAAAGTGAACCACTTGGTAGGTATGGCCGTCGATAGTTTCTTTGGTCAGGCCCCACTGGCCAGTATCGGTGGTGTTGTCGTCCAAGTAAGTGTCGGTGAAATTGCCATTGGGCCGGAAGGTGGTCTTGATTTCGGCCCCCTCGTTGTCTTCCCAAAACCAGTCGCCGTTGGCCAAGAACTTGGTCAGATCGGGCCGGGCAATTTCTTGGGGCGACACGCCCGGCTCCTCGGCGAACAGATCCAGCTCATCAAAATGGTTGAGGGCAAAAAAGTAATTGCCCGGCTCCAGATCATAGAAATAATCTTCTCCACCGTCGGTAAACAGGATGGTGGCCAAGTTTTTGGCGATCCCGGTTTTGGTATTGACTGCCAGTCGTTTGGGCTCGGTCTTAGTGGCCGACCATACGCTGGTGGAGGGGTTGTTGTCCAGGGCAAAATCGACAATGCGGCCCGAAAAATTACTGATGACGATCTGGGCCTTGCTGGCAGGGACCGGGATCGCGCCATTGCCCTGGGTGGTGCCGCCGTTGTTGGCCACCGCGCCATTGGCGGGCGCAGGCAGCGTGTAAGCCTTGGGGGTTTGGCTCTTGATGCCATCCTTGGCCAGCTCGCGCTTTTGTTCCTCGGGAAACTTGTTGTACATCTGCACAGTGCGCTGGCGGGCAAATTCAAAAATGCTTTGCCAATTGGCCTCCGGTTTTTTTATCAATCCCTCCTTGACAAAATAATGGGTAAAAAATCCCCCCATTTCATCATTGGACCACGCATATTCACCCTCGGTCGAGGCCGAGATACTGGCCGTTCCCCGAAAATTGAGGAACAATTGTTTGTAAAGTGCATCATTGGCGGAGTTGGCCCCGCCGCTCCGGGCACTGCTGAGCGCCACGTTGGGGGCCACCCCATCCACTGCGTTGGAGCAGGCATCGCTGATCACCAGCTTGAGCCGGGCGGGCATCTGGCCCACCACGGTGTTGAGCTCGCTGCGGTACAGCAGTCGTTCATCGTGGCACTGGAGGAAGGTCTTGTTGCCGGCTTCCATGCCCCCGTGCCCACTGAAGAAAAACAGGAACACATCATCGGGGCCGGGCTTGATCGCTTTCAGGGCTTGGCGCACGTTGGCCAATGTGGCCTTGGTGCCCTGGAGCACGGTGCGCTCCACCTTGAGGATTTCGCGAGCTTCCAAGATGTTGAGCAGGCGGGTATAGGCCCCCATGTCCACCCGCACGCTTTGGCCGATTTTGTCACCGGGAATGGCGTCCACAATGACCAGCAAGACTTTCAAGGTCACATTTCGTGGGCCTTGCCGCAGGGCAGCTTCTAGGGGTTGGAGATCAATCGCGGCCTCGATCCTGGGTGAGGGGCCATCGTGCGCCCGCCCGGGATGGGAAAAAAAAACGGCTAGCCAGCCCAGTAGGAGCAGCGGAAGTTTATGGTGCATTTTCATCGTGAATATGAGTAAAGTAACAGATAATTTGAGGGACACAATATAGGAAAGATTTTAGTCAAAATTCACTGCACCGCTCCGGTTGGGTGATCGATGAACGGCCTTTTGCCATCCCAAAGGCCAAATGGGGCCAATAATTATTCCCAGTCCATTTATTTATTGGCAAACTGAACCGTATGTCCTAGTTTTAGGGCCATGTAGCTTGGCTACCCAATTAAGCAGATTTGAAGTTATGCCCGTATCTTTACTTGTGGAGCCAGATGGGGTAATTGTTGGGCAATATGCCCAATGTTTTGCTGCCCTTGGCGAAGCCTTCGTATCGCTTCCCAATGAGCGGGGGCTGGCTGTGCAGTTGGCTGCGTGTCCAGTAGATTTGCTGTTTTTGGGGCCAAGCCTGTCCCATCGGACGGTGGTGGAGATCTGTCGCCAGATCAGGGAGGGCGACCATGCAGCCCACCCCAAGATCATACTGACACTTACCGGGGCAACCGCCGATCTGACCGAAGTGGATCCCTACATTGATGATTACATCCGTTATCCGTTTGCCCAACCAGAGCTGAAGGCCAGGCTGCGGAACCGCCTCCCCCCCACGTCCATCGTTGCCAATGGCCCCGGCCGAGCCCGATTGTTTTCTTCGCCGGCATTGGGCAACAATATTGTCACCGATGATGCGCTCCGGCTCAATGAAGCCTTCCTCAATAGCATATATGAGGGCATAAACCTCAATGTGTTCATCATCGAGGTGGTCGGGGAGAACGATTTTGTGATCAGTGGGGCCAACCCGGCCCATGTCAAGCACACGGGGCTTGCCGCCAAGGATCTTCTTGACAAGAATATTGACGACCTTGCGGTTCAAGGACTGCTCACCAGGGAGGCCGCCGATAACCTAAAAGTCAAATATCAATTGTGCGTGACGAGTGGCCAAACGATTGAGTACGAAGAGACAGTGGTGCTCCATGGTGGTATCACCAGCCGTTGGCTCACGCACTTGGCTCCCGTTGCGGATGCACAGGGAAAGGTGTTCCGGATCATTGGCTCCTCGATGGACATCACCGAGCTTAAAGAGGTCGAGCAGCATTTGATCGAGAGCAGGTGGCTGCTGCGCCAACAAAATGAACTGCTCCAATCGATTTTGGACAGCCCGGAGGGCATTATTATTTTTTCGCTCGACACCCATTATTGTTATAAAGCCTTCACTATTTCGCACCAAGAAACCATGAAAGCGATCTGGGGCGTGGACATAAAGGTGGGAATGAACATGCTCGACCTGATCAAAGATGCCGAAGACCGGCGAAAGGCCCACCACAATTTTGATCGCGCCCTTCAAGGCCAACAGTTTGCGATCGATGAAGAATATGGCGACAATAACCTGAACCGTTCGTTTTGGGAAAACCGATATTCGCCCATGTATTCCCAGCAGAAAGAGATCGTTGGCCTGACGGTGTTTGTGACCGACATCTTGGAGCGCAAAAATCATGAACTGGCCCTGAGCGAATCGTTGAATGTGGTGAACCACCAAAACCACCGGCTGCTCAATTTTGCCTACATCGTGTCCCACAACTTGCGCTCACACACCAGTAACATCACCGGGCTGATCGATGAGCTGGAGGCCGCCACCTCGGAGCAGGAAAAGGCGGAATTGATCCAGTACCTCCACCAGACCTCTCACCTCTTGAACGAGACCATCCAAGATCTGAACGATGTGGTCGCGGTGCAAACCAGCAAACAATTGAAAATAGAAAAGCTATACTTATCTTCGTATGTCAGCAAGGCCCTGCTAATCCTCAATGAACAGATTTTGACAAAAAAAGCCATTATTCACGACAACATACCCCCGCAGACTGCGTTTTCTTATAACCCATCGTATTTAGAAAGCATTGTATTCAATCTGTTGTCCAATGCCCTGAAATACAGCCATCCCGACCGTCAGCCTGAGATCAGCCTCAACTATTTTTTGGACGAAACAGGGGTTCCAGTGCTGCAAATCTGTGACAATGGGCAGGGTATTGACCTTGAAAAACATGGGGAAAACCTTTATGGAATGTACAAAACATTCCATAATCACCCCGATGCCAGGGGCATTGGCCTGTTTATCACCAAAAATCAAGTCGAAGCAATGGGCGGAAACATCAAAGTGGAAAGCACGCCGGGCAAGGGCACTACTTTTAATATCTATCTGACATGAACCATTCTAAAAGTATATTTATTGTTGACGACGACCGGATCTATCAACTGGTGATGGCCAAAATCATGAGTCGACTTGATCCCTCCGTACAAATCAACTCATACTTGGATGGCAGTGACGCCCTAGAGGCCATTGCCGGGAACTTGGCCAAGGGAGCCCCTCTGCCCGAACTGATTTTTTTGGACATTAATATGCCCAACATGGACGGATGGGATTTTTTGGACAGTTTTCTCGGACTTGCTCCCGAACCCACCACCCGCGTTTACCTCACCAGTTCATCGGTGGCCTTCGAGGATAAGCACAAGGCGATGCTTTACCCATCCATCAAGCAGTTTTTGATCAAACCGATTCCCAAAGAGACCTTGATCGAAGTGATGAAAACGATTCTCTAGGCGGGAAATGAACCCAGCAGGGCGGCAAGGGTGGTTTGGTCAAAATTGGATCACGCGCCCATTCGGCCAACAACCACACGGCCCGGTCAAAAGCTGGCCCCAGTTGATCATTGGCCCGGCAATGGCCAACACTTCAGGAAAGCGAAAACAGTGGGGAGCCACCCTCTGGCCGCCCAAGTGGGATTGATTATACTTTGCCCTTGTATTTTCCGCTCTGTAGCCACATCCCGATCAAAATCGAACTTGCAAACAAAGCGGCAAAAAAAGCGTAAGCCGCAATTTCCATCGTGGTCATAGTCATTTGGGTTTAAATTCAGGGGCAAAATTACCACTTAACCCCACAAACCCACCATTTTGGGAAATCTTATCTGCTTTTTTGGTTTCCCCGATTCGGGTTTTTGTGCTATTATTGCTTCAAAAATGGCACCGTGAGCAAAAAGAAAAAAGAGTTTGGCACCGATCTGCTGCGCGAATTGCACAGCAACGACGTGGTATTGGTGCAGCCCGCCCGCTATACCGACCTGAAAGAGTTGCCCGAACCCGAGCGTTTGCGCGTGTGCGAAGAAATCATTGACAGTGGTTTGCGGGCCTATTTCGAGATTGGTCGGGCCCTGCTCGAGATCCAGGAATCCCGGCTCTACCGCGAAACCTTTGCCACCTTTGAGGCGTACTGTGCCGACCGCTGGAACATTGCCCGGCGCACCGCCTACCAACTGATCGAATCCTACAAAGTGGTGCACAATGTGCGCAATTGCGCCCAAGTGCCCGCCACCGAATCACAAGCGCGGGTGCTGGCCAAACTGCCCCCCGAATTTCAAGAATTGGCTTGGCGCGAGGTGCTGGCCGAAAGCCCGGGCAACATCACGGCCAAGATCATTGCCGAGAAAGTGGACAGCAAGATCCAGGAGCTGGGGCTGGGGCCTGCCGCCAAGGTCAACTTGGCCTTGGCCCCCACTACCGAACAACTGGCCCTGGCCTACCTGCGCAAAACCGTGGCCCGCACCACCGAGGGGATCCGGATCAAGGTGACCGGAAAGTGGATCTTGGCCAACCACCTGTCGGCCTACTGGAAGCTCCTGCGCAAGATGGACTCCGAAGCCGAGATTGGTGAAGACTTCGCCGACGAACTGACCTTTGACCAAGCCCGGGAACTGGGACTGCTCAAATAAAGCAGGGTCGGGCCAAGCCGCCATTGAGCTGAGCCCAACAACCAGCGCTGCATTTCCATCATTCAGCCACCATGCGGCGGTTGGTTTCAAGGATTGCTGGATGAAATCCGGCTCGTTCTTGTTGCAAGTTGTCCTAGCGGTCAAATAGCTCAGAAACGGATGGGACTGCGGTCATATTGACTTATTTTTTCATAGCTGATCGGCGGGAGGATAACCCCGGTAGGAGGGTATGGCGTCCTTTTTGGGCCAAGTTTCGGAAAAAATAGGGGGTCTTTGGCTAAACTGGTCCTGTTTTGAGCTTGGGCATTTTCCGCGAAGCTGGGCGCAAACCCCTGTTTTTTACCTACCTTTGTTCACGAAAAAACTGAAACCATCCCATTTATTTTCTCGGACTGATCCTTGCGCCCCATCATCGCCTTTCATAAGTACTTGGCCCAGTTGGTGCTGCTGGCCATGCTGGCCGCGATGGTCAACGCGGTGGTCAACCGCCACGCCCACCGCCTGTCCGATGGCCGACTGATCTGGCACGCGCACCCCTACAAGCCCCAGCCCAAGGAAACCAGTTCACCGGTCCAGTCGCATGGGCACTCTGATCACGAGCTGCTATTGCTCGATCTACTGACCAACCCCATCTATCTGCCGGTTTTCTTCGGTGGATTGGTGCTCCTGTTTTGGGTGTTGACAACGGCCAGCCATTACCTTTTGCCCACTGCCCTCGATCCCCTGCCCGCCTGCCCCGTTACAACCCCCCCGCGCGGCCCACCGGCCCATTTCTAAACCCTTTTGTGCAGTTTTTTCCTTCTTGAAAATAGGGCAAATCCGACTTGCCGGGCATTTACCCGATCCGGGAAAGGGGGTAATTGTTGATGGTTTGGCCAGTCTGGCCAAGCCGCCCGAGTTGCCGATGGAGAAAACGGCCGACTTTTACCCGCCCACCGGACATTGCACAGGAGCAAAAACAGTCAAGATAATTTATCTCCAACGATAAATAGGAAAGTATTATTTACTTCAAATTAATTGTTCAAAGACATTCCAACTTGTTTTATGCTAATGAAATTATCTTTCTACCAGTTACTGGCAGTTTTGATCCTGCTCGGGGTGGCCAACCAGGCCCAGGCCCAGTTTGTGCTTTCAGGCCAAGTGACCCACCAAGAAGATGGCGGCCCCGTGATTGGGGCGGCGGTCTATCTGCCCGATCTGCGGCTGGGCGCCACCACTGGCCCCGATGGCAAATACGCCATCCGCAACATCCCCAAGGGCACTTTCACCGTGCAAGTGAGTTATGTGTCGCACAAGGCCATTATTGACAAAGTGAGCCTGACGGCCAATGTCCAGAAAAATTATGTGATGGAAAACTCCACTTTGTCGCTCGAGGAAGTGATTGTGTCGGGGGCTTCGGCCAAGACCATCATCAAAGAAAGCCCGATCCCGATGACGGCCATGAACAACCTGCAATGGCTCCAGGCCAGTTCCACCAACTTGGTGGATGCCGTGGCCAAACTGCCGGGGATGTCCCAGATCTCGACCGGGGTGGGCCTGTCCAAGCCCGTGATCCGGGGACTGGGCTTCAACCGGGTGATCACCATGCACGATGGCATCCGGCAAGAAGACAACCAGTGGGGCGAGGAGCACTCGATCCACGTGGATGAATTTTCGGTGGATCGGTACGAGATCATCCGGGGAGCGGGCAGCCTGATGTACGGCTCCGACGGTCTGGGCGGTGTGATGTCGCTCCTGTCGCCCCGGCCATTGGAAGAGGGGCGCACTGTGGCGCGGCTGCTGTCCAACTACCAGAGCAACAACAACATGTATGGCCTATCGGGCATGGGGGCGGGCAATGTGCGGGGGTTTACGTGGCTGGCGCGGGCCAGCACCCGCAGTGCCAACAACTACCGCAATTCAGCCGATGGCCGGGTGTTTGGTTCCAATTTTCGCGAAAACCTCAATGTGAGCGGCATGGTGGGCCTGACCAAAAAATGGGGCTACTCGCGGCTTTACCTGGCCCGGTGGCAACAACAGATCAACATCATTGACGGGGCCCGCGATGCCCAGGGCCGGTTCACCCAAAACATTGCCCTCAACGGGGCCGATACCGTGGTGGCCGTGCCCGGGGGAGAACTATCTTCCCGGCAGATCAACCCGGCCAACTCCCAAGACCTGACCAACTGGAAGATAGCGAGCAACAACCTGTTTTTTGTGGGGAGCGGATCGCTCTCGGTCAACATCGGGTACAGCCAAAACCACCGCCGCGAGTTTGACAACCCCTTGGCCCCCCCCAATACCCCTTCGCTCTATTTCTTTTTGCAAACCCTGTATTACGATGTGCGGTACAGCCTGCCCGAAAAGAAGGGCTGGGAAACCACTTTTGGCACCAATGGTATGTACCAACTGCTCAACAACCGGGGCGCGGAGGTGCTCTACCCAGATTACAACCTGCTGGACAATGGGGTGTTTGTTTTTGCCAAAAAGAGCTGGGCCAAGCTCAAGGCCAGTGGTGGCCTGCGCTACGACCTCCGGGCGCTGAGCATCAACAAACTATACATTGATGGCCAAGGCCGGTTCCAGACTTCGCCGCAAGGGGCTGTGGAAGAACGCTTTGCGGGGTTCGACCGCAACTTTGGCAATGTGACCGGGAGCTTGGGCGCGGTGTACGAAATCAGCCCCCAGTTCTCGGTGAAGGCCAATGTGGCCCGGGGTTTCCGGGCCCCGAGCGTGCCCGAAATCTCCTCCAATGGCGAGCACGCGGGCACGTTCCGCTACGAGATCGGCAACGTGAACCAGCGCTCCGAAGTATCCCTCCAAGGGGACATCGGGCTGACCTACGAAACCAAGAGCCTGTACTTTGACCTGAGCCTGTTCACCAACCGGATCGATAATTACAGCTTTTCGGAGCGGGTACTGGCCCGCAGTGGGCAAGACTCGCTGGTGGAGGGCGTGCCGGCCTTCCGCTATACGCAGGGAAACGCCCGCTTGCAGGGCATCGAGGCCACTTTTACGTTCAATCCCGAGCGGGCGCGGTGGTTCAACTTCACCCAGACCTACTCCTTGGTGCTGGGCCGCAACTTGTCGGCCAGTGAACCGGGGGCCCGCTACCTGCCCTTTATGCCGCCCCCGCGCTGGAACACCCGCCTGCGCCTGAGCCGCGACAAAATCGGGACTTGGCTCCGCAACGGCTATGCGCTGGTGGAGTTGGAGCACCACCAGGCCCAAGACCGTTTTTTGGCCGCTTACAACACCGAAACCGCTACCCAAGCCTACAGCTTGTGGAGCGTGGGCCTAGGGGCCGATGTGGTGGACAGCAAGGGGCGCACCCGGTTCTCGGTGTACTTCTCGGGCCAGAATTTGGCCGATCTGGCCTATCAGAACCACCAAAACCGCCTCAAGTACTTGGACGCGAACGCGCGCACGGGCCAGCGCGGAGTGTTCAACATGGGCCGCAACCTGAGCCTCAAAGTGGTGGTGCCGCTCGATGTGCAGGGGAAGTAGCAAGGGGTTTATGGGGGAGGTGCTGCCCAGCCGGTAGGTTGGGCAGCACTTTCTGGTTTTTCCGTTGTTGGTGCGCTTCGCCAACACCAACAACGGAAAAAAGCGAGAACAGGGACAAATCAGTATTGGGCCATTCCCGTTCCGTTTTATTGAAGGGGGTTGAAAATAGCCCTCGGAAAGAGGAAGATTTTGGTTGGTGAATTGACATTTCCCGCGCCCTGAGTGAACTTGGCCGACGGTTGTTGGTCTGCTGGCTTTGTGGCTAAAGGCGGTTGTTTTTTAGATTGCGGGCCATTTCAGTCACTTCTTCCCCGCTTAGTCCAGTGAGTTTTGCCAGCAGTTCTACGGAAAGTCCAGCTTCCAGGCCGTTTCTGATTATCTCGGCCTTTCCCTCGGCTTTTCCTTCAGCGATTCCTTCGGCTTTTCCCTCGGCTTTTCCTTCGTCGAAACTGGTATCCAACGAGTTTTTCAAGTCCCGATAGTATTTCAAGCTGTCATTGTAGGCAGTGCGCTCGCCCTGGGTGAACTTGGCCACTTCGGCCAGATTGAACGCTTTTTCAAACACCTTTTCCCGCAATTTGGCTGGTCTTTCGCTGAACTTATTAAGGTTCTTGAGCAAAAACAGCCACTTGTCCTCCATGCTGACCAGTTCACTCTCTTGTTTGTTGAAATTGGGCATTTGCAAGTAGAGGAAGGTCAATTTATCATAAAAAACGGTCTTCCGTTCTGTTTCCATCAACTTGACCAGCACCTTCACCTCTTTGGCGTGCTCGTCATCAAAGCAAAAGTCCAGAATGGCCACGGTATAAACGGCTTTCAGTTCATAGCCCCAGTTGCCCCTCTGCCCTTGTTCTTGAATGGGGAAGGTGGCATAGAACAGCGTGCGATCCTTGAAGAAGGCTTGCTTGGCCTTTTGTAGTTCCACGATGAACTTCTCACCACTGCTGTTTTCGCAGTAGAGGTCGTAGATCACCTTGCGGTCCAAGTCGGTTACGCCCAGCAGCTCGGACTGCTTGTAGGTCATGGTCGCGATTTGTTGGTCGGGCAGGATCCCGTTCAAAAAGCTGATCAACAGATCTTTGCTGATCTCCGAACCAAAGAGTTTCTTGAACCCGAAATCGGTGAACGGATTGACGTAGCGCTCTGCGCTGCCCGCTTTTACTGACCAGGCTGGGCTGGCTTTTTCCTGCTTTTTCATTGGACAAAGATAGGGATTATTGGAAAAATAGCAGCCAGTGAAGTCAAGTAGCGGCCTTTGTCATTGCTCCCAACGGGTTGGCAACTAGTTGTTTTATACGATTGGCTGGTCGGGAAAAGCCAATCGGTACCGTTTTTTGGATCGTATTGGACGGCTCGCCCACATTCTCCTCCAGTACATTTATTGGGTTTATTTCAACGGCAAGGCGGCCCCATTTGGGGTTGGCTGCTGGGTATTTCCCCCGTTTTCCAAAAAAACCTCTTGCCTGCGTAGGGGTAACCCGCCCGCCGTTTGTCTTGCTCCCGAAAAATGGCCAGACGGCCCATTGCATCTCCTAATCCAACAGTAATGAGAAATTTATTCATCGTCATCATTACCCTCCTACTCACCCTCGTGCTCCTCCCCGCTGCTTTTGCCCAGGGGAAAGTGACCCTGAGCGGCAATGTGAAGGATGCCGCCACGGGCGAAGATTTGATCGGGGCCAGTGTGTACTTACAAGAACTGGCCACCGGCCAAAGCACCAATGTGTATGGCTTCTATTCCATCACCGTGCCCAAGGGCACTTACACGCTGGTGATCAGTTACATCGGCTACCAGGCCCAGCGCATGAAACTGACCTTGAACGCTGACCAGAAGCTCAACATTGACGTAAAGGCCGATCAGAAAGAGCTGGAAACCGTGGAAGTGATAGCCGAAGCCGCCGACCAACACGTGAAAGATGTGCAAATGAGCACCGAAAAGCTGGATGTGCAGACCATCAAGAAAGTGCCCGCACTGTTGGGCGAGGTGGATGTGGTGCGCAGCATCCTTATGCTCCCCGGCGTGACCACCGTGGGCGAGGGTGCCTCGGGGTTCAACGTGCGCGGGGGCAACATTGACCAGAATTTGATCTTGCTCGATGAGGCCCCAGTGTTCAGTTCGTCGCATTTGTTCGGTCTTTTCTCGGTGTTCAATGCCGACGCTGTCAAGGACGTAAAGCTGATCAAGGGGGGTATCCCGGCGGAATATGGGGGGCGGCTCTCCTCGGTGCTGGACATCCGCCAGCGCGAGGGCAACAGCAAGCAGTTTTCGGGGCGCGGGGGCCTGGGCGTGGTGTCCAGCCGCCTGACCTTGGAAGTCCCCGTGATCAAGGACAAAATGTCGGTGCTGGTGAGCGGCCGCCGCTCCTATGCCGACCTGTTCACCCGGCTGTCGGCCGACCCCAATATCCGCAACAGCGTTGGGTATTTCTACGATCTCAATGCGAAGATGAACTACAAGTTCAGTGACCGGAGCCGGATGTATGCCTCAGGTTATTTTGGCCGCGATGTGCTCAGGTTTCAAGGTGATTTTGGGCTTAACTGGGGCAACGGCACGGGCACACTCCGCTGGAACTACCTGTTCTCCGACCGGTTGTTTGCCAATTTCACGGCAGTGTACAGCGACTATGGCTACAATGTGGAAATCCCGGCCGGGGACAATCCCATCGTGTGGCACTCGCGCATCAGGCTGTTCCAGCAAAAAGCCGATTTCAATTTCTACACTTCCGACAAGCACACGGTGAACTTTGGGGTGAGCAACACCTACTACACCTTTGCCCCGGCGCGGGTGGAGGCCAAGCCCCCCAGCCAACTCCGCCCCGTTGTCCTGCCCGACCAATATGCCTTGGAACCAGCGGCCTACTTGAGCGCCGAATCCAAGATCGGGGATCATTTGACGGTGCAATATGGCTTGCGCTACTCTTTCTTTGGCAATTACGGCCCACGCGGGGTCTATCGCTACCAAGAGGGTGTGCCCACCAGCAGCAGTACCATCATTGACACGGTACAATACGGCCGGGGCCAGGCCATTGGCCAATACCACGGCCCCGAACCGCGCTTGGCCTTCAATTATACGTTCAACGATCGGCAATCGATCAAAGCGTCGTACAACCGGATGCGCCAATACCTGCACCTGATCTCCAACACCACTTCGGCACTGCCCTTCGACGTCTGGGCTTCGTCCAACAATATGATCCGCCCCCAACTGGCCGACCAAGTGGCCTTGGGCTACTTCCGCAATTTCCGCGACAACACCTACGGAGCCTCGGCGGAGGTGTACTACAAAGGGTTCCAAAACCAATTGGACTATAAGGACGGGGCCGAACTGCTGCTCAACCGCTATCTGGAGGCCGACTTGCTCTCGGGCATTGGCCGGGCCTACGGGATTGAGTTTCAGGTGAAAAAGAACAAGGGCCGGCTCACGGGCTGGGCCAGTTACACCTACTCGCGCACTGAGCGCAAGGTGGTGGGCAACTTCCCCCAAGAGTCGATCAACAATGGGGAGTGGTACCCGGCCAACTTCGACCAGCCCCACCGCATCACGGCGTTCCTGGCCTACGATCTGACCCCCAAGTTGACGCTCTCGGCCAATTTTACCTACCAGACCGGGCGGCCCATCACCTTGCCCAACACCCGCTACGAGTTCAACGGCATCTCGGTCATTGATTTTTCGGAGCGCAACAATGGCCGGATCCCCGATTACCACCGCTTGGACTTGTCGCTGGAATATACGCCCAAGCGCCGCCCCGACCGCCGCTTCTATGGTTCGTGGAACTTCTCGGTGTTCAATGCCTACGGCCGCCGGAATCCATTTTCGGTGTATTTCCGCCCAGTAGAGGGCCAGAACAACAAAACTGAAACCGTGCAATTGTCGATCCTCGGCACCGTGCTCCCCTCAGTGACCTATAATTTCAACTTTTAGCCACCAACATTTCCGGCGGCGGCCTTTGCGTGCTTGCTGCTTTTCACCCACCGAAACTGACCGTTTCCATTTTATCAATTCCACTTATGAACACCCTCAAAAATCTATTGATAGCCTTCTGCCTGCTTAGTTCCCTCGTGGCTTGCGAGCAAGTGATCGAACTGGACGTGCCCAACCGCGAAACCGGCCTAGTCGTGGACGGCTTGGTGGTGGATGACCCTGGCCGTACCCGCGTGGTCCTCACCACCAGCTCGCGGGTGAACGACCAAGCGCCCACCCCACGTGTGAGCGGGGCCCAAGTGAGCATCGTTGAGCAGGAACAGAACCTGACCGAAATCCTGCGCGAAACCCAGCCCGGGAGCGGCACTTACGTCCCCACGACCGCCAATTTTCGGGGCCGGGTGGGCAGCAGCTTCCGCTTGGTCATCACCCTGCCCAACGGCTCGGTGTACGAGTCTGAAGTGGAGCCACTGGCCCCCATCACCCCCATTGACTCGATTTATTCCAAGCCCCGGACCGACGCTGAGAGGACTGACAAGGACACCGGTGCGCCGCTGTACGATGTGTTTATCGACATTACCGATCCGTTAAATGAAAAAAATTTTTATCGTTTTGAGTACTTGATCAATGGCATCCTTGGCCCTGATCTGTCGGATAGGTTTGGGATCACGCGCGACGAACTTTACAACGGGCAGTCGCTCAAGGGGGCCATCTCTTTTCGGAACAGTCAAACGGTGAAAGGGGCCAGGGCCAAGGTCGAGATGTACTCCATTAGCAAAGGGGCCTACAATTATTACAGCCTCATTGGGCGGCAAATCTTCAATGGCGGGCCATTTGCTACCCCGCCTGAGCCGCTGCGGGGCAATATTTACCTGCGGGGCAACCGCAACAAGACCGCCTTTGGCTACTTTGCGGCCTCGGCAGTCACGGCCAGTTCGGTGGTGGTGGGCAGGGAATAACCAACCAAATTTGGACGATCGAGGGGTTTCAAACTTGGGGGCGGCAGCGTGCTCAAGTTTGAAACCCTTCGGCCTTGTTGGACTATTGCTTTAAAAAGCGGGCAAAGAAATCGGCGGTGGCTCCGTAGGCCGCCAGCCAATTGCGGTGCAACAAAAAAAAGTGGGTTTCGTCGGGCAGAATGAGCTGCTCCGTGTGCACCTTGCGCTTGGCCAGTTGCTCGGCCAAAGTAACGGTTTCGCTGAAGGGCACATTGCGGTCGTCGTCACCGTGGATGAGCAACACGGGTGAGCGCCAGCCGGCCAGAAAGTACAGGGGCGAGGATTCAAAAGCCCGTTTGGCCCAGTCGGGCCGTTGGAGCGGGTTGTAGTGGGGGATGAAATTTTTGACTATCACGTTCCAGTCATGGCAGCCGTGGATGTCCACCCCGCAGGCAAACAGATCGGAGGCCCGGGCCAGCCCCAGTGCGGTGAGGTAGCCGCCATAGGAGCCGCCCCACAGGCCGATCTTGGTGCCATCCACGTCGGGGCGGGCTTTGAGGTACAGGCCCGCGCCCAGCACATCGTTGAACTCGCTGGCCCCAGTGGCCCCGTAGTTGGGTGCTTCCCGGAAGTTGAGCCCATAGCCGATCCCACTGCGGAAATTGACCGCCAGCACCACATAGCCAAGGTTGGCCAAATATTGGTTCATGGCGTAGGCATTGTGGTAATATTCGCCATAATTGAACCCCAAGAGCATTTGGCGGCGCGATCCACCGTGGAAAAAAACAATGGCGGGGCGTTTATCGGTGGCCCGGTGGTTTTTGGGCAGGAACAATTGGGCTTGGATCGGCAGCCCATCGGCCGCAGTGAGCGTAACGGCCTGCGGTTCGACCAATTGGGCTTGGGGAAACCCGCCCGGAACCAGGTTGGGGGCCAAGTCGGTGAGGGTGCCCCGGGCCAGCACAGCGGGATGGGCCGGCCGGTTGGCCCCGGAGTGCAGGCAGAAGATCGTGCCGTCGCCCGATTGGGCAGCCAGCCACTCTATGCCCTTGCCCGAAGTGAGCGGGGTGGTGGGCGAAGTGGCCGAGACCCGCCACAAGTGCCGCCGCTCGGGGTCGCCGATGTTGGCGTTGTAAAGAATCGTTTTATTGTCAGATCCCAGCGTGGCATATTCCACTTCGCCATTGCCGGGGGTGAGCAGCTTGGCTTCGCCCCCACTGGCCGGCAGGGCGTAGAGGTGGTTCCAGCCATTGCCCTCGTAGGGGAAAATCAAGTGGTTGTCGGCCGTCCAAAAAAGTAGGCTTTTCGCCACCAAGGCACTGGTAAACAGCGCACTGCCCCGGCCCGGCTGGGCCTCCCAAACGCGCTTGCCCTTGCCCGTGGCCACATCGGCCACCCAAATAGACCAAGGCAGGGCCTCGGGGCGGGGTTCAAAAATGAGGGCATCGCGATTGGCCCGCACACGGAGGAAGGCCACCTGCCGGCCATCGGGCGACCAAACCGGGTGGTCATCCAGATCAGCCCCCGGGGCGAGGAAAGTAACCGACTGGTTGTCAAAATGATAGACTCCGATCAAGTGGTGATCTCCCCGGTTGCTGACAAAGGCCAGTTGGCGGCCCGAGGGCGACCAGCGGATGGCGCTTTGTGCCCCCCGGACGTGGAACAACTGGCGCGGCACCAACGAATCCAAGTGGAGGCCCCAGACCTGCCCGCCCACTAGGTAAGCGAGCCGATCGCCCTTGGGCGAGAGTTCGGGCGAGGCCCCGGTGGCCAGTTTTTGGGCTGGTCCGCCCGCCGCGCTCACCCGGAAAATGGCCCGCTCCACCTTGGGCTGGAGTTGGGCCGGGTTGGGGATTTCGCCCGCCGAGTTGGGCGCGCCCCCGCGCTGGAAGATCAGGGAGTTGCCGTCGGGCGTAAAATGCAGATTGCTGATTTCCTGGCCATTGTCACCTTGGTACTGCGTGATTTGCCGGGGGGCCGCCCCCACTTGATCCAGCAACCAAATGTTGCGGGCCCCTTGTTGGTTGAACACCCAAGCCACCTTCTGGCCAACGGGCGAGGCCGTCAACTCACTGGGGAACGGGGCGGACATTACTTGCGGGAGGGAAAAAGTTTGGGCGAGCCCCAGATGGCCCAAAAGAGTGCCAAGGAGCACCAGCATAATTGTTTTCATAGCAGAACACAGATACGGAAAAACAAAACTAGCTTTTTTTGGGAAATGCAGCGGCGTAGTCCAGCAGAAGCCAAGGGAACCGGGGCATGGGTTCGCGGCCTAGATTCCACAATGGTGCGATTAAAAGGGGGTTCAGGCTGGCCCGTAAACCAGCCACCGCCTTGCGACTAACCCGTTTCAATTCCACAATGGTGCGATTAAAAGAGCAATAAGGAGAGAAATACAAACGCTTTCATGTTTTGTTTCAATTCCACAATGGTGCGATTAAAAGCACAGCCGCCGCCCAGCGCAGACGATTTACCATTCGTTTCAATTCCACAATGGTGCGATTAAAAGACGTAAAAGCCCCGCTCATTTGGCCCGTTTGGTTGGTTTCAATTCCACAATGGTGCGATTAAAAGCGCAACCGATCAACCGCAGAAGAGGTTCAACTGGCACGTTTCAATTCCACAATGGTGCGATTAAAAGAACTATTACGACTATGACCAACGAGATTACGCAAGGTTTCAATTCCACAATGGTGCGATTAAAAGGGTGATGGCCCGGGGGTTCAGGAACGTTCCGTTTGTGTTTCAATTCCACAATGGTGCGATTAAAAGTATGTAAGAAAGGTCATCACCAAGTTGACCAAGCTGTTTCAATTCCACAATGGTGCGATTAAAAGTAGGGCAATTGTAGTGGGCGGGGGAGGGG
>JBBQXF010000097.1:0-17914 GCA_038209965.1 Cytophagales bacterium
CCACCCTGCTACCATTTTTGATTACTTTTGGGCTGTGACAATGGGGACAGCACACTTTGATCGTTATTTCGCACATAACACAAAGTTAGCCCACTTCATTGTCATTTTTTGTGCCAGCATACTTTCTACAACACAACCCAAGATGGGTTGCAAAAGTTCAACGGTGTTTGTCCTGCCAGGGCTGACGCCGATAGCGGACAAATCACGAGGTTGACAACGTCCCGCCATGCTCGCACAAAACCCCATGTTGTGCGCAGTCTTATTTCCTCGTTTTGGGGACTCCAGCCTTTGCCAATATTTCATTCGCCCTGGCCAACTTTTCGGGAAACAAGGTCTTGCCCCTAAATCGTTCCAACTTTTTGTCAAGTACAATTATGGGGATTTTTGAATTATTTAATTGTTCTACTGTCATACTGCAAATTTATTATTTTTTTGTGATTAAAAATGCTTCATAATTTTCCCCAATTTCAAACTCCTCCCAATTTCCTTTTCTGTAAACCCATACACGAGAAAGTCTTCCATTATTTCAGCCAAATTGTTTATTATTCCCATTCGGTAAAGCCTTGTCCGAACATTCGTGCTTCCTGTCGCCAAAATATATGCGTTGGGGTGTTTTTCAATAAAAGCATATACAGTTGAGGCAACTGTTGCCAATACTTTCAAACTGTCCCCATTGTTGGTTACTGAAAGGTCATTGATTGATTTTGTTGATTCATCATAGTCCCCAAAGCCTAAGTTGTAAACATTTTCTGTGGCAGTTTCCATATATTCTACCAGTTTCTTGACACTGCCCCTCGGTCCTTGACTCACAAATTCGTAAATCGTAAATTTGTCCTCTGTTTTGTACAAATATTTTGGCTTGTTCATTCTTCAAAGTTGCTCTTACAAAGTTAATCAGAATTTGTGTTATCTTCGTTTCATTGACAGTCCTAGAAAAATTGCGTGCAGAACGGGTTGTTTGCCCCACCGCTCCGGTGCCGGGCGCACCGCCCAGCGGGTGAGGCTGCTGGCCGGGCAGGCCGTGGCCGCCAGCGCGATGGCCTTCTATGAGGGCAGCGGCGGGGCCAACCGGCACTACCACCGGCGAGGTGGTGGGCAGCCCGCCCGCCCAGGCCACCGGCCGTTTGGAAATGGCCCAGAAGGGGCACTACCTTGGCGGGCCGGATCCCCGATCCCTCCGTGCTGTTCCACGACGGCCCCGCGCGCGCCTCGTGCTCAAGCTTTACGGCCAAGCTTCGGGGGGCACGGTAATCCATACGCAGGAGGAGTTCATTGTATGCGGACGGCCAGTCAATACGGCCAATTGGAGCTGGCAGCAGCCGAGCGTGGGCAAGCTGGCCACGGTGGATTGCTGGGACTAGCCGTCCGCGCGGAAATCTATGTGGAAAACCTCGCCGGGGTCCCGGTGTGGACTGGCCATCCGCGATTGATGGCGGACGGCCAGTCATTTGGCATTTGGGAATTGCCGCTCCGTTTCCCCGTCTTTGGTATGCTTCACCAACACCAACAACGGAGTAAATATCCCCAACTTGATTTAAACATACTCTCAGGTCAACTGCATGAGCTTTTGCAAGATTTTCTGGGCCGCCACCGCAATGACCGTTCCCGGCCCAAAAACTTCGGCCACGCCCGCTTGGTGGAGAAAATCGTAGTCGCGGGGCGGGATCACCCCCCCGGCAATCACCATGATGTCGCCCCGGCCAATCTTGCGGAGTTCGGCGATCAATTGGGGCACCAAGGTTTTGTGGCCGGCCGCCAAGCTGGAAGCCCCCACGATGTGCACATCGTTTTCGGCGGCTTGCCTGGCCACTTCTTCTGGGGTTTGGAACAGCGGGCCAATGTCCACATCGAAGCCCAGATCGGCAAAACTGGTGGCGATCACTTTTGCGCCCCGATCGTGGCCGTCCTGCCCCATTTTGGCCACCATGATGCGCGGGCGGCGGCCCTCGGCCTGGGCAAACTGGTTGGCCATTGATTTGGCCGCCTCAAAGGCCCGGTTGTCGGTGGCTTCGCCCGCATACACGCCCGCGATGCTGCGGACGACGGCCCGGTAACGGCCAAACGCTTTTTCCATCGCATCCGAAATTTCGCCCAAGGTTGCCCGGCGGCGAGCTGCTTCCACGGCCAAGGCCAGCAAGTTTTGGGCGGTCTGGTGGCCATTGGCCTGCATTTTAGTTTCGGCACAGGCGGTTATTTGGGCCAAAATATCGGCCACTGCGGCATTGTCCCGCTCAGCCTTGAGGCGTTGCAGCCGTTCAATTTGGGAAGTCCGCACTGCCGTGTTGTCCACTTCGCGCAGGTCAATGTCGGTCACTTCGTCGGTCTGGTATTTGTTGATCCCCACAATGGTGTCCTTACCCATATCGATCCGGGCTTGTTTGCGGGCGGCGGCTTCCTCGATCCGCATTTTGGGCAAGCCGGCCTCGATGGCCTTGGACATGCCGCCCAACTGCTCCACTTCCTCGATCAAGGCCCAAGCTTTTTCAATGAGCGAATGAGTGAGCGACTCGACATAATACGATCCGCCCCACGGATCAATGGCCTTGGTGATACCGGTTTCTTTTTGGAGGAACAACTGCGTGTTGCGGGCAATCTTGGCCGAGAAATCGGTTGGCAGGGCAATGGCTTCGTCCAGCGCGTTGGTATGGAGCGATTGGGTGCCGCCCAAAACTGCCGCCATCGCTTCCACGCAAGTGCGGGCCACGTTATTGAACGGGTCTTGCTCGGTGAGGCTCCACCCCGAAGTTTGGCAGTGGGTGCGCAGGGCCATCGACTTGGGATCCTTGGGCCCGAACTGCTTGACGATTTTGGCCCACAGCACGCGCCCGGCCCGCATTTTGGCGATTTCCATAAAATGGTTCATGCCAATGGCCCAGAAAAAGGACAAGCGGGGGGCAAAACCATCAATGTCCAAACCAGCCGCCATGCCCGTGCGCAGGTATTCCAAGCCATCGGCCAGGGTATAGGCCAGTTCCAGATCGGCAGTGGCCCCAGCCTCCTGCATGTGGTAGCCGCTGATGCTGATGGAATTGAACTTGGGCATGTGCTGGGCGGTGTACTCAAAAATATCGGCAATGATGGCCATGCTCGGCAACGGCGGATAAATATAGGTGTTGCGCACCATGAACTCTTTCAAAATGTCATTTTGGATGGTGCCGGTCAACTGGCCGGCCTTGATCCCCTGCTCCTCGGCCGCCACGATGTAAAAGGCCATTACCGGCAGCACGGCCCCGTTCATGGTCATGGAAACGGACATTTTGTCCAAGGGGATTTGCTCAAAAAGGATTTTCATGTCCAATACCGAATCAATGGCCACCCCAGCCTTACCCACATCGCCTTCCACGCGGGGATGATCGGAATCGTAGCCCCGGTGGGTGGCCAAGTCAAAAGCCACCGAAAGGCCCATTTGGCCCGCCGCCAAATTCCGGCGGTAAAACGCATTGGACTCCTCGGCCGTGGAAAAACCCGCATATTGGCGCACTGTCCACGGTCGCTGGGTGTACATGGTGGCGTAAGGCCCGCGCAAGTACGGGGCTACGCCGGCAGTGAATGACAAATGCTCCATTTGAGCAACATCGGCACTGGTATAGTAGGGCTGCACCTTGATTTTCTCGGCGGCGGCCCAACCCTCGGCAACGGGTGGACTACCAACCACTTGCGCCGACTGACTGAGCAAGCGCGATCTGATCTGCGCAAAAGTAATTTCGCTGAAAACGGGCAAGGTGGTCATTGTGGTAAGGTCTCGATGTGCCAATAATGGAGCAATTAACGCTCGAAATCTCATTTTTACAAGCACCAGCCGTTAAGTTTTGGGGCCGTGGCCCTTCCATTGCCAAGCGGCTTGGCTGGGGGGCACATCGCCCCGGCTGGCTCAGCCCCGGTCGAGAACGAAAGCCGTCTTCGGGGCTTCCCAATTTTTGGACTACTTTTACCCTTTCTTTTGCCAATGCTATGTCAAATCCAGCGCACCGGGCCAATCGGTTGGCCCAAGCCACCAGTCCTTATCTGTTGCAGCATGCCCACAACCCAGTGGATTGGTTTCCTTGGGGCCAAGAAGCCCTGCAAAAAGCCCAAACCGAAGACAAGCCCATTTTGGTCAGCATTGGTTATTCGGCTTGCCACTGGTGCCACGTGATGGAGCGCGAAAGCTTTGAGAACGAGGGCATTGCAGCGTTGATGAACCGCCATTTCGTTTGCATCAAAGTGGATCGGGAAGAGCGGCCAGATATTGATCAGATTTACATGGATGCCATCCAGGCAATGGGCCTGAACGGTGGGTGGCCGCTCAATGTGTTCCTGTTGCCCAATGCCCGCCCTTTTTACGGGGGCACTTATTTCCGGCCCGATCAGTGGGGCCATTTGCTGCAACAGATCGATCAAGCCTACCGCGAGAGCCGGGCCAAACTTGAGGAATCGGCCGATCAGTTCACCGAAGTGCTCAACCGCAGCCAAGCCAAGCAATATGGGCTGGATCAAGCCCAGTTGCCCGACGGCTTCACCCACGCCCAGGCCCACGCCATGTTTGACAACTTGGCCAGTCAGTTTGACCCTGAGCGGGGTGGCATGAACCGGGCGCCCAAGTTTCCCATGCCTACTATCTATCTGTTCCTGTTGCGCTATCACCACCACACTGGCAACGAACGCGCCGTGCAGCACGTACAACTGACCCTCAACCGGATGGCATTTGGTGGAATTTACGATCAAGTGGGCGGAGGTTTTGCCCGCTATTCGGTCGATGCCGATTGGTTTGCTCCCCACTTTGAAAAAATGCTCTACGATAATGGCCAATTGGTGAGCCTTTATGCCGAAGCGTTTGCCATTACGGGCGATCCGCTATACCGCCAAACGGTGAACGATACCATTGGTTTTGTGGAACGGGAAATGACCAGCCCCGAAGGCGGGTTCTATGCCGCCCTCGATGCCGACAGCGAGGGCGATGAAGGGCGGTTTTATGTATGGGCCAACGACGAACTGAACGAAGTGCTGAGGGAAGAGGCCCCGTTGGCCAAAGCGTACTTCAATTGCCAACCCGAGGGCAATTGGGAACATGGCAACAATATTTTGCACCGGGAGATTCCCGACGACCTTTTTGCCCAAAAGGCCGGCCTATCGATGGCCGCACTGCGGGAGAAAGTGGACAACTGGAAAAACCTGCTCTTGCAAGCGCGGGGTACGCGGGTGCGCCCGGGGCTGGACGATAAAATTCTTGCCGGCTGGAACGGATTGATGCTGAAAGGTTTGGCCGATGCCTACGCCACTTTCGGCGAACCCAAGTTCTTGGCAATGGCCGAGGCCAATGCGCAGTTTTTGCGGGCCAAGTTGTATGACAATGGCCAACTGTTCCGCAATTACAAAAATGGGGTGGCCACCATTCCCGGCTATTTGGAAGATTATGCCCTGGTGATCCAAGGGTTGATCGCCCTGTACCAAGTCAGTTTTTCGGAGCAGTGGCTCCATTGGGCCGACGAGCTGACTCAAGCAGTGCTGGCGCGTTTCTTTGATCCCCAAGAAAACCTGTTTTTCTTTACGGCTGACGATGCGGAGGCTCTCATTGCCCGAAAAAAAGAACTGTTTGACAACGTGATCCCCGCCTCAAATTCAGTAATGGCCAATAATCTCTACTGGTTATCCCATCTGGTGGCAGATCCGGCGGAGCGGTACGGCAACTTGGCCAAAAAAATGGTGGCCCAAGTGCTGCCATTGTTGCACCAAGATGCCCACTACTTGAGCAACTGGGCTTGCCTGTTCACTGCCCAACTCTCCCCAACGGTGGAGGTGGCCATTGTGGGCCAGCAGTTTCGGGAGCGGGCCCAAGCGCTGCACCGGCCCTATTTCCCCAATAAAGTGATGGCCGCAACCGGCACCGACAGCGATTTGCCACTGCTCCAGCACCGGGCAGCCAAAGCGGACGAGACTTGGATCTACATTTGCCGCAATCAGACTTGCCAATTGCCGGTGCGCGACACCGCCGCCGCACTGGAACTTATCGGCAAGTCTTGAAAAATGGAATAAGCACCTTATTTTTGCGGGGTCATGCCTAAAATTCTCATCATCCGCTTTTCCTCCATCGGCGATATTGTGTTGACCACTCCGGTGGTGCGCTGCCTAAAAAATCAATTAGCCGATTCAAAGATCCACTACTGCACCAAAGAGCAGTTTCGGGGATTGGTGGCCAGCAATCCCCACATTGATAAAATCCATGTGCTCAAAGCCAGCATGGCCGATCTGATTGCCGAGCTTCGGCAAGAAAAATTTGATTACATTATTGACCTGCACCATAACCTCCGCACTTGGCGGATCAAGGCATCGCTGGGCGCGGTGTGGCCCTTTGCCCAACCGAAGGCGTTCAGTTTTGACAAACTCAACCTGGAGAAATGGTTGTTTACTGCCTTAAAAATCAATCGGTTGCCCAATGTTCACATCGTTGATCGGTACATGGACACCGTCAGCCGATTGGGGGTACGGATGGACAAAGGCGGGTTGGATTTCTTTGTTCCCTATGCCGACGAAGTGGAACTAGACTGGCTGCCGGAAAGCCACCGGCGAGGCTACGTGGCCTATGTGATCGGGGGCAGCTACGAAACCAAAAAACTGCCCCTCAAACGGATGATCGAATTGTGCGACAAGATCAACCGCCCGGTTGTCTTGCTCGGGGGCAAAGAAGACGCTGCCGTGGGGGACGATCTGGCTGGTTTTTTCAACCAACAACACGCTTTTGAGCATGATCAAGATTGGGAAGCCCTCGGCAAACGCACCGTAATTTATAATGCTTGCGGAAAATTCAATTTTAACCAGTCGGCTTCGCTGGTGAAGCAGTCCAGCGCGGTGTTTGCGCACGACACCGGCCTGATGCACGTAGCCGCCGCTTTTGGCAAGACCGTGTTCTCCATCTGGGGCAATACCACCCCCTATTTTGGGATGTACCCCTACCGCACCAAGTTTGTGGTGCTGGAAAACAAAAAGATCAAATGCCGGCCGTGCTCCAAATTGGGCCATGCCCAGTGTCCCAAGGGTCATTTTAAGTGCATGAACGACATCGTGTTTGACTTTTATCTACCCTAACTCATTGATCAAGATGAAGACAAAAGTACATTCGCTTTCATGCGAATCGAGATAGTTGATCAACCACAGATTCAGGTAAATTACGGGTTGTTTACCAGAATTATAACTTTCAGATCGTTAGGTAGTTCTCCGACCCAGTTGTCCCAGTGGCAAAATTTGCTAACTTTGACTGCTAGCGTGGGGCGCGCGCATGAATGGCTCGGTGGCCAAATCGGGCAGCAACCAAAAGCCCAGCTGGCGAAGTTTTTGGGTAATTGACTGGAACGAAGGCTTTTGTTTGTGGGTGCCGATCCCATCAGTATCGGGCTGTAAGATGCCCCCCGATAAATGTGTCCCACTTAGCCAGGGCCAGTCGTCCCCCACTTCAAACAATCGCCTTAGCCACTCGGTTTTTATTTAGAACGATTTTAAATACACCACCCCTTTTCCTTACCTTTGTTCTTGTTCGGGGTTGAAGAGGTCACGCTAAATTTTTCATTGCGATGTTAAATATTGAAAAAATCCGGGAAGAATTTCCCATCCTCCACCAGCAAATCCAGGGGAAACCGCTCATTTATTTTGACAATGCGGCCACCTCCCAGAAACCACTGGCAGTGATCCAAGCCCTCAGTCATTATTACACGGATAACAACGCCAACATTCACCGGGGCATCCACACGCTGGCCGAGCGGGCCACGGCTGATTATGAGGCCACCCGCGAAGCGGCACGGACATTTATCAATGCTGAATCGGTCGAGCAAGTGATCTTTACCCGGGGCACTACCGAAGGCATCAATTTGGTGGCGGCTACCTATGGCCGGGCCTTCATCAACAAAGGAGACGAAATTATCATCAGTACGATGGAGCACCATTCCAACATCGTGCCGTGGCAGATGCTATGCGCCGAGCGGGGCGCTGTGCTAAAGGTAATCCCGATCAACGATCAAGGGGAATTGTTGATGGATGAGTACGAAAAAATGTTGTCGGAGCGAACCAAATTGGTCTCCATTGTCCACATTTCCAACTCATTGGGCACGATTAACCCCGTGCACGAAATAGTGCGCTTGGCCCACGGAGTCGGCGCAGTAGTGCTGGTTGATGGGGCACAGGCCGCTCCCCACGGCCACATTGATGTGCAGGCCATTGATGCCGATTTTTACGTTTTTTCGGGGCATAAAGTCTATGGGCCAACTGGTATCGGCATCTTGTACGGTAAACGTCATTTACTGGAAGCCATGCCGCCTTATCTTGGTGGCGGGGAAATGATCAAGGAAGTTACTTTTGCCCATACTACTTACAATGATCTGCCCTATAAGTTCGAAGCGGGCACGCCCAACATTGCCGATACCGTGGCCCTCAAAGCCGCCTTTGATTTTGTCAACCAGCTTGGGCAAGTCGAGATTGTCGCCCACGAGCAGGCCCTGCTGGCCCATGCCACGGCTGCCTTGAGCGAAATTCCGGGGCTCAAAATCATTGGTACTGCTTCGCAAAAAGCCAGTGTGGTGTCCTTTATTGTCGATGGCCTGCACCCGATGGACATTGGGATGCTCCTCGATGCCAACGGCATGGCCGTGCGCACGGGCAGCCACTGCACCATGCCCCTCATGCAACGATTTGGAATCCCGGGAACTACCCGCGCTTCTTTCGCGGTTTACAACACCAAAGACGAGATCGATGCCTTGGTGGCCCAATTGCGTCTTATTGTAAAGATGATGAAGTAGTTTGCCACTTTATTTATTCGCTTTTCGCCATGAAATTATTTGATGTTTATCCCCTTTTTGATCTGGAATTGGTCCGCGCCCAAGGATCTTACGTGTGGGACAAAGCGGGTCGCCGCTATTTGGATCTTTATGGGGGCCATGCGGTCATTTCCATTGGGCATACTCACCCGCATTATGTCCAAAAAATAACCGAACAATTGGGTCGTTTGGCCTTTTATTCCAACTCCATCCTCAATCCATTGCAGGATGAATTGGCCGAAAAATTGGGGCGACTTTCTGGGAACAACGATTTTTCTTTGTTCTTGATCAATTCCGGGGCCGAAGCCAACGAAAATGCCCTCAAATTGGCCTCTTTTCATAACCGGCGCACTAAAGTAATCGCCTTTAAACGCGGGTTTCATGGTCGAACCGCCGGTGCGGTAGCCATTACCGACAATCCGTCCCTGTGCGCACCGATCAATTCGCAACAACACGTCCAGTTTTTGCCCTATAACGATGTTGCGGCCTTGGAGCAGGCCATGAGCGAGGAAGTTTGTGCGGTTATCATTGAGGGTATTCAAGGTTTGGGGGGCATTTATGTCGGAACTGATGAATTTTGGCAAGCGGCCCGCCAGCTTTGTGACCGTTTTGGGGCTGTCCTGATCTCAGACAGTGTACAGTGTGGCTATGCCCGATCTGGTAAATTTTTCTCCCACCAGTTCAGTGGGGTTGAGCCAGACCTGATCACTACGGCTAAAGGCATGGGCAACGGTTTTCCCATTGGCAGCGTGCTGATTCACCCGAAATTCCAAGCTAAATACGGCTTATTGGGCACTACTTTCGGCGGTAACCACTTGGCTTGTGCCGCGGCCATTGCAGTGCTGGATGTCATTGAGCAAGAAAGTTTATTGGTTCATGCCGAGCTTTTGGGCAATTACCTAATGGCTAAACTCCGCCAGATCGAGGGGGTATGCGAAGTGCGCGGACGTGGGTTGATGATCGGGATCGAACTTGAATCGGAAGCCAAACCAGTCCGGGATGCGCTCTTGTTCCAACACGGGGTGTTTGTCGGATCGTCCTCCGACAAAAATACCATCCGGTTGTTGCCCGCGCTCAACCTCCCCTGCGAAGCAGCCCAAGAATTTTTGGAAAAATTTGCACTGGTGATGAGCGAAGTCGCCGTCGCCACCTAGCCCCCCCGCAAACACCCATTTGGCCCAGCCAGTAAAAAGGTCGCGGTATTAGAGCGGCCTCTTTACTGGCTTTGGGTTGATTCACTGGGAATTAGCCATGCCGGATCCCCCAACCTCCGCCACCGGGAGTAAGCATGATCAGTCGATCCCCGGGCTGCATTTCAGCTTGGGCAATGCCGCCCAATTTTTCCACCGTACCGGCGGCGCGGATGATAAATTGCTCACCACATGCTCCCGCTTTCCCGCCCGCCAAGCCGTAGGGTAGTACAACCCGATGTTGGGTCAACACGCTCAATGAGACAGGGGCCAAAAAGGTAAAACACCGTTGAATACCGTTCCCACCCGGGAAATGCCCCGCACCACCGGATCCAGTTCGGATGGAAAAATCATCCAAGCGAACCGGGTAGCGCAGTTCCAGCATTTCGGGATCGGTGATGCGCGTGTTGGTCATGTGCTGGTGGACGGCATCGGTGCCGGCAAAGGACGGGCCAGCTCCCGTGCCCCCGCCAATCGTTTCGTAATACCCAAATTGATGGTTGCCAAACAGCACGTTGTTCATCGTGCCATAACTGCAAGCGACCAAGTCAAGGGCCTTGAGCAAGGTATCGGTCAATCGTTGGCTGGTCTCGGTGTTGCCGCCCACCACTGCCGGGCAGCGATCGGGATCGGCCAAAAAGTTGGGGTTGAGCATGGTGCCCGGTGGAATGTGCAACCGGACCGACTGCATCAGTCCTTCGTTCAGGGGAATGTCCTCGTCGGGCAGTTGCGCCGCAATGAGCAGGCGGAGCGCATAAATCACCACGCTGGTCACAATGGCCGGATTGGCATTCAAGTTGCCGGGGTGCGTGGCCGAAGTACCCGTAAAATCAATGTCCACTTGCCCCGCTTGGGGATCCATTCGGAGGTTCACCACCAAACAACTCCCATCGTCCAACTGTTCTTCGGCTTGAAAACCAGTTGGTTGACTTACCAACTGCTGTAAACTGCGCACCAAGCAGCCGTGGGCGTGGGCTTTGAGGGCTTTCATTTGGTACTGGACTTCGGCGGGGCCAAACTGGGCACAAATGGCCAATAATTTCTCCTGCCCGGCCCGAATTGAAGCCAATGCGGCATTTAAATCCGCTAAATTTTCGGCGATTGCCCGGGTGGGCCAAGGCGACGCACTGAGCAGTTGGCGCATGGCCTCCCAAAGCACTTGCCCATTTTTGACCAAGTAAGTGGGCGCAATCACTACTCCTTCTTCGCTCAGCCGTGTCGCATCGGGTGGCATGGAGCCGGGGCGCTTTCCGCCCAGCTCAGCGTGGTGCGCCCGGTTGGCCACGTAACCAACCAACTGACTACCAGCATATACCGGGGCAATAAGTGTGACATCGGGCAAATGGGATCCCCCGAAACCGGGATGGTTGGTGATGAGCACATCGCCCGACCCAGCGGGCAGCACAGCCAGTACTTGACGCACGCAAACCCCCAAACTGCCCAAATGCACTGGGATATGGGGCGCATTGACCACCAACTCGCCTTGGGCATCGAGCAGGGCACACGAAAAATCGAGCCGCTCTTTGACATTGACCGAAAAAGCAGTGCGCTGCAAAAGTGCGCCCATTTCTTCAGCCACCGCCCGGAAACGATTGGTAAACAAGGCCAACTGAACTGCTTGGCTACTGGCCGCTGGCGCTTTGGCCTGATTGACCAGCGGCATGATTTGCTGGAGATGAGCATTATTTGCCCCATCGAGGCGGAAATTCCAGCCCTCATCCAAGGCGACGGTGAAATTATTGCTCAAAATCAAGGCTTTACCAACAATACTTGCCCCCGGCTGTAAATTTTCCCACACGTACAGGGGCGCATCCATGTACGAACCCGAGGGCACCGGGGCATAGGTGGGCGGCAGTGGGCTGGGTTGGCTGGGAACGGACTGGCCCGCTGAGGCCACCACCCGCACCGCCTCCACCTCGATGGCCCGGTCGATCCAGTGGCCAAACAGCTTTTCGTATTGGGCTCGGAATCGGGCCACTATTTCCACCAACCACCGATCCGGTGACCAGCCGATGGGCAATGCTACCGCTAAAGTGTGGTCTTGGCCCTGAAAACGGAGGAATAATTGGGCCGGCTGCACTTGGCAAGCTGCTGGGCCAAACCCTTCCAGCGCCAATTGGGCCAAACATTGCTCACCAAGGTCGTCAATAAGCTGGCATAAAAACTGACATTCATTTTCGGCGATATCAGCCAATGGTTTTAATACTTGCCGATTGGAAAATTTTTCCACGCAGGCCTGCCCAATTCCATAAGCACTCAGTAAACCAGCTTGATAAGGGATCACCACTTGTGTCATTCCCAAAAGTTCGGCTATTGGGCAGGCATGTTGACCTCCGGCCCCCCCGAAGGCCAGCAGGGTATATTCCTTGGGATCATAGCCTTTGCTCACCGAAATTTTGCGGATCACTTCGGCCATTTTTTCATTGGCAATCCGCGATAAACCGGACAATACATCGGTTTCATTGACCAAATGTCCGTGTGCCTGCATTTGCGCCACGAGCGTTTGCAAAGCTTGCTGGGCCGCTGCCACGCTGATGGGAATCCCAAAGTTGGTGGGAGCCAGGCGACCAGTCAGCAAATTGACATCGGTAATGGTCAGGCCGCCCCCCGCCCCGTAGCAGGCTGGCCCCGGATCGGCCCCCGCGCTCTCCGGCCCAACGGTGAGCTGGAAACCATCGAAGCGGCAGCGCGAGCCACCACCAGCGGCCACGGTCTCAATGGCCAGCGAGGGGCCGAGGAGTTGCACATCGCCCACGGTCGTCTCAAACCGATAGTCGGGCGTTCCGTCATAGCGGGCCACATCGGTGCTGGTGCCGCCCATATCAAACGTAATAATATGTTCAATACCAGCTGATTGGGCGATTCTTGCCGCTCCCAAAATCCCTCCGGCCGGGCCGCTCAGCAGACTATCCTTGGCTTGAAAGAGGGCGGCCGATGTCAACTGGCCCGCGCTGCCCATCACCTTGAGGACTGACACTTCGCGGTTGACTGCGGCCAAATAGTTCCCAATCACTGGGGCAAGGCAGGCGTTGGCCAAGGCGGTTTGAGTACGGGGCAAATACTTGATGGCGGGGATCAGCGCCGCCGAAGCTGAAACAAACTCATAGCCCGCCGCCGTGATGGCTGCCTGCAACATTTGCTCGTGAACCGGGTTCAAGTAGCTGTGCAACAAGGCGATGGCCACCGCTTCGGGCCGCTGCCAAGCCAATTCAGCCAGTATTCGATCCAGTTCGGTTTCAGTCAATGAGGTCAGCACATTCCCCTCGGCATCCAACCGTTCATTGATTTCAATGACAAAATCATGGACAGGTTTTGGTTTTATGACTTGTCGGGCAAAAATATCGGGGCGTTGCTGGGTTCCGATGTCGGTCAAATGAGCAAAGCCCTTGGTGACGATCAGGGCAGTCCGAGCGGTTTTGCGCTCCAGCAGGGCGTTGGTTCCCCGGGTAGTGCCCAGCCGCATTTCGCAAGGGGGCAAGGGCTGGCCCAGTGGCGTACCCGTGACCAAGCGAGCGGCCAAGATCGGGGCCTCTTCACCGGCCGAAAGCGCAAAATCATACCCGGCCCAGTTACCGGTTGGCAACGCATCCAGCGACAGCCGGCCTTGGGCCAAGTTGCTGGCCACGATCTTAGCGTTCGGAGTTTGCCCGGCTTGGGCAGAAACTTGCAACAATTTAAAGTGGTAGCCCACAAAAATATCCTGCGCACCCGAAAAATCTACCTGTAAAGTGTGGGCATCGATCTGGCCGATCACCCGCCCCCGCAAACTGCCATTGCTCAGTACTTTGGCCAACCGGGCCTCGCCGGTGGGGCTGGTGGCGATGCAATCCGTAAATGTCCCGCCGGTATCAATCCAAATTTGCCAAATGGGTGGTTCCATGCTCTATTCCAATAAAGTGTGGTGGCAAATATCTGAATTATTCCCCATCATGGACATTGAATGCCGTTGACAAATACCGTTTGGGCGATCGGGCGTTTTTACCGATCATGTCCCTTTTTTAATTACCTTTTCGGTGAAATTGGACGCGGGCTACCAATCGGGCTAGTCAGTTATTTACCAGTGAGGTTAATTTGTCTTGAATATGAGCCAAAAAGTATTGAAAGTCCACCCAACAGATGATGTAATTGTGGCCCTTGCCGATTTGAAGCTGGGGGAAACTGTGGAACACGAAGGCCAACCGTTCACAATGGTTGACCAAGTGCCGGCCAAGCACAAATTTGCCGCCAAGGATTTTGCCATTGGCGATCCGATCCAGATGTACGGGGTACTGGTGGGCCGGGCGGTGGAGCGCATTGCTCAGGGCGGCCTGATTTCCACGCGCAACCTGAAACACGCCGCCCAAGCCTATTCCCTCGGACAGCGAAAGTTGGATTGGCCAAAACCGGAAGTGGGCAAATTTCTGGGGCGAACTTTCCAAGGCTACCACCGGGCCGACGGCAGCGTGGGCACGGCCAATTACTGGATCGTTATCCCGCTGGTGTTTTGCGAAAACCGCAACATCAACATGGTGAAAGATGCGTTGGTCAAAGAATTGGGCTATTCAGTGGGCCAAAATTATGTCATTGACACCCAGACATTGATCAAAAAATATGAAAATGGGGCTAGCATTGATGAAATATTGGCAACCGATGTATTGTTGACCACCCAACAGACCAGGGAGCGGCGGCTTTTCCCCCACGTGGACGGGATCAAATTTCTCAACCACGATGGCGGCTGCGGGGGCACTCGCCAAGATTCCGATGCCCTGTGTGGCCTGCTGGCCGGCTATGTGACCCACCCCAACGTAGCGGGCGCAACGGTGCTGAGCCTGGGCTGCCAGCACGCGCAAGTGAGTATATTGATGGATGAAATCAAAAAACGGGACCCCAATTTTAGCAAGCCAGTGTATGTGTTGGGCCAGCAAGAGAGCAAATCCGAAAAAGATTTTGTGGCCGAAGCCGTCAAAAAGACCTTCGCTGGGCTGGTCCAAGCCAATCAGATTTCCCGCCAACCGGCCCCCCTGAGCAAACTGGTGGTGGGGTTGGAATGTGGCGGCTCCGATGGTTTTTCGGGCATATCGGCCAACCCCGCCATTGGGCACGTAGCCGATATGCTGGCCATACTGGGCGGAACGGCCGTATTGTCGGAATTTCCCGAACTGTGTGGGGTAGAACAGGAAATCAGCGACCGCTGCATTGATGAAGCAGTGGCCAATAAATTCATCCACCTCATGCGGGCCTACGATCGGGCGGCCAATGCGGTCGGATCGGGTTTCGACATGAACCCTTCGCCAGGCAATATCAAGGATGGCCTCATCACCGATGCCATTAAATCAGCGGGGGCCGCCAAAAAAGGCGGCACTTCGCCCGTGACCGACGTGCTGGACTACCCAGAAAAAATCAGTAAACCGGGGCTCAACCTGCTCTGCACCCCCGGCAACGATGTGGAAAGTACCACTGCCTTGGCCGGGGCGGGCTGCAACCTCATTTTGTTCACCACCGGGCTGGGCACTCCCACCGGCAATCCCGTGGCCCCCACCCTCAAAATCGCCAGCAACAGTATCTTGGCCAAACGGATGAGCGATATTATTGACGTGGATGCGGGCACGATCATTTCTGGACAAGACACCATCGCCAGCAAGGGCGAGGAAATGCTGGAACTGATGATCCAAGTGGCCAGTGGCGAGGTATTGGCCAAAGCAGTGGCTCTGGGGCAAGATGATTTTATCCCGTGGAAACGTGGGGTTTCATTGTAGGAATTTTAATTTTGATAGGTTTTTAAACCATTGGTAAGCTTGTCGGACACCCGCTGGCAGGGTTTTTCAACTCTTGGTGGGGTCTAGGGACAACCGCTGGCAGGGTTTTTAACCGCTGCCAGGGTTGGTTGGCTAGAAGCTGCGGCTGATGCCCAGCACCCAACGCCACGCAAAAGTCTGGCCATCGATATCGGATCGGCTTACCCACAGGGGTGCGTCCAGCCGCAAGGTGAGCGGGGCAATGTCGCGCAACTGGCCAAAACCTAGGCTCAGGGCGGTGCCCAGTCCAGCGTCGGCCAGTAGGCCATATTTGCGGTCGGCCACCAGTTGCATGGCCCCGACATCACCAAAAAGGTAGGTGTCCAAGTGGATGTTTTTTAGACCCTTCTTGGGCTTTCCACCAAAAAGTTTGGCAAAATCCAATTCACCACTGGCACTTGCCCCCGTGCGCAGGGGCAGGCTCCATCCACCACCCAATTGGTTGGCCAAGGCCCGGAGGTTCAATCCCCCACCTTGTTGCACCTGAAAGTTGGCCATATTGCCCCAGCTTGGCGGGAAGAAACCGGCGGCCCTTGTAAATTTATTCTGGTACAATTCTTCGGGGTTCGCGCCAAACGCATACAGGGCCGATTCGTTGGGAATCTCGGCCGGACTGCCCAACGTGTGCCGAAAATATCCCCTCACCCGTAGCGCCAGCTTTTTGCCAGTGAATGTATGGCGGACTTGGGCAGCCACGAATGAATAGTTGTACGCCGTACCAACAAATGGCGAACGGACGGTGAGTTGCCAATTGCCCTTGCTTTTCGCCATTTCGTATTGGCGCAGCCATTCCACCTCCAGGCCACTGTTTACCCCACCGACCGACCAGCCAACGCCCGGGTACACGAGGTAGTTTAGGTCGGAAGTCCGTGCCCGATACAGCAAAAACTGATTAATTTTCAAGGTATTAAAATTGGTTTGATACTGATCCCGCTGGCGAAAATCATAGCTCGCGCCCCAAGCATGGCGGTATAGCCCGGCGTTGTGGCTCACTTGGGCGGCCAGCCGCAGGCGGGGCAATCGGCGGATCCACTGGCCCTGCACCGAAGCTTGAACCGCCCAAATGCGGTGATTGCGCTCTGTACCGGCCGGAAAAGCCCCCTGGCCCAGCCCAGAATTGGCCCAAGCCGTTAACGAATAACTTTTCAAATCCCCGAAGTAATTGCCATTGATATTGGCCCCGGCCTGAATCCCGTCGTATAAATTGTACCACACGTCGGGCCGCCAATAATTTCGCCATGATCGCCACCACGGAGTGTTTTTCACCCGGCGGTCGAATTGCAACTTGGGGAAAAGCTGTTTTTGCCATTGGTTGTTGCCCCGATCCACATCGGCCAAAGTCTGGCCAGGATCCAGCTCCACGCGTACGGGCGGGCTGTCGAGGGTCAGGGTGGCCCGGTACTGGGGAGCGAGCTTGCGGCCCCAGCCGATCCACTTGGGCAAGACAGTGGCTTCGGTTTTTTTGACAAACCAAGCATTGGGAATGTGATAGAAATGGTTGCGCCCGTCGAGGGTCTGCACGGTCAAATCAAGCGGCATCTGGGCTTCCCCCCGCCGGGCCAACCGCAGTTGATAGTTGCCCAATGCGCCTTTCGGTTTCAGGCTTTTGACGGCATAGTCGACTTTTTTGGTAGTTTCCAGCCATTGATCAAAAAACCAGTTCAAGTCAATCCCCGTGAACTGGCTGATTGCCTGCCGAAAATCTTCTGGATAGGGATGTTTGAATTTCCAAGTATCAAAATAATGGCGGAGCGCGGCGTAAAAAAGTTCGTCACCGAGCACGTAGCGGAGTTGGTGCAGCATCAACCCGCCTTTTTGGTAAACGAGGCCATAGCCACCAAATTGGCCGACCGCCCCCCGAAAATCCGAGGAGTGCGTATTGAGCGGGGCATCAAACCCGGCGTGGGCACTTTGTAAATAGCCGTAGTACAGCCGGGCAAATCGATAGGAATAAGGATCCAAAAACTGGTCAATCCCCTTTTTACCAATGCTTTGCGGCTGTTCTTCCCCAAAAGCTTGTTCCAAAAACCACACCGTCATGTATTCGGCAAAGCCTTCGTCCAGAAAGGCGCGGTAAAGCTCGCTATTGGCCACCATGCCATAATACCACTGATGGGCCACTTCGTGGGCAACGAGGGGGATATGATTGGGATATTGGCCCGTCACAATG
>JBBQXF010000098.1:0-17840 GCA_038209965.1 Cytophagales bacterium
ATGCCCCCACCTTAGTACTGAATCAACATTGGAATGAGGGTAAGCACCAAGTTAGCCCATTGAAAATCAAAGTAACTCGCCGGCAATTGTCACCCAAACCAGCTTGGAAATTCACAAAGGATGAGCCGCAGGTTTTAGCAATGGTTACTTCGTTATCATTGGTGGATGGTTTTGGCAGGTGCACTGGTCAAGGAGCAGGCTCGGTTGGTGGGACTACAATGGGGGTTTTGTCTCTGGTGTATTCCTTGTTGTAGGCTTTGACCAGCACAAAAAAGTAGGAAATGAGCAGTGGGCCCATCACCAAGCCCAAGATTCCAAAAAATTCCAATCCAAAAATAACCCCAAAAATGGTGACCAGCGGGTGGATGTCCCCGATCCGTTTGGCAATGGCAAAGCGCAGCACATTGTCAATGTTGATCACCAGCACCCCACCGTAAATCAATAACCCAACGCCTGCAACGTTATCGCCATTGGCCATTTCAATAATGGCGGCCGGCACCCACACCAGCGGTGTGCCCAGCACGGGGATAAAGGCCGCAAAGAAACTGACCACTCCCCAGAAAAAAGCGTCTTTGACACCAAAAATCCAGAAACCAACACCCACTAACACGGCCTGCACCATGGCGATCAAGCCTTGGCCCACCACACTGGACTTGACGTTGTTGCTCAATTCGGCATATATTTCGTCGATGGTGGCATCGTCAAAGGGCAAGTATTTATAAAAAGTGGCGATCAATTTCTCTTCATTGACCAACACATAATACAGCACTACGTAGAGTACCGATACCCCCAGCAGCACACTCGCCGTGCCCGACAAAAGGGGAGTGAAAAGATTTGAGGCAAAAGTGGCCACCCGACTGGCAACTTGTTGGAGCAGTTGCTTGTTTTCGAAATCGATCCCCGTCATTTCTTGAATCCTGAGCAAGATCGGGTTTTGCAGAAGATGGTTGAAAGAATCAACGATCGTTTCAGTGTTGGAGGCATATAGGATCACCTTGCGGGCCAGCATAATACCCACCAGCGTGAGCGGGAGGATGACTATGAGGAGCGACATTGCCATGACGGTCAGGGCAGCGAGGGTTTTGCCCCAGCGGCGCTTACTGACCAAGAAGTGAAACATGCCCCGGAACAGCACAAACAAGATCACACAGCCGATGGTGGCGGGGATAAACTGACTGAGCCCATACAAAAGAAAAAATCCCAAGGAAAGAATTAGGGAAATATGCAACGTCAATTTCTGGGCCGGCGTGTATATTTTCATACTTTTCCGATTTACGAATGATTTAAGCAGCAATTTAACATCTTCAGCCAATTTTCATAGTTTTGTCAGGCCAAACCAGCCCCAAACTTTTGATTGGGCCTGCGTATTCTTTGTTTGGCCGTGGGCTGGGGGATTCTCCTTTGTCAAACGTAGGTGCAGATTATTTTTTAGTACAACTTCCCGAGCGAGAAATGAACAAGTTTATCAGTGCCTTTGACATACCGGATTTTGCGGCTTTTTTGCAAGAAGCCCAACAAGTGAAACAAACCCCCTTTGCCTGGAAAACGCTGGGCCTCAACAAGACCATCGGCCTGATTTTTATGAATCCCAGCCTGCGTACCAGGTTGAGCACCCAGAAAGCGGCCCTCAACCTGGGCATGGCCCCGATGGTGATGAACATTGACAAGGACGGCTGGAAACTGGCCTCGGGCGAAGGTGTGATCATGAATGGTGATGCTGCCGAGCACGTGAAGGATGCTGTGGCCGTCATGGGCCAGTATTGCGACATTATTGGGGTGCGCTCCTTCCCGCTGCTGGTCAACCGGGAAGAGGACTATGCCGAAAACATCATCGGTGATTTCATTCGTTACGCCGGGGTTCCCGTTGTCAGTTTGGAGTCGGCCACCCGCCACCCGTTGCAATCGGCCGCCGACCTGATCACCATTGAGCAATATAAAACCACGCCCCGGCCCAAAATTGTCCTTACGTGGGCCCCGCACCCCCGCGCACTGCCCCAGGCCGTGCCCAATTCGTTTGCGGAGTGGATGTGTGCCGCTGGGGCCGACTTGACCATTGCCCACCCCGAGGGCTACGAACTGGATCCCAAGTTTACGGACGGGGCAAAAATTGTGCATGATCAAGCAGCAGCCTTCCGAAATGCTGATTTTATTTATGCCAAAAACTGGTCTTCTTACCACGAGTATGGCCAGATACTGTGCCGTGACAGGGCGTGGATGGTGGATCAAGCAAAAATGCAATTGACCAACAACGCCAAGTTTATGCACTGCTTGCCAGTCCGCCGCAACGTGGTGGTGGAAGATGCGGTGATCGATGGCCCCCATTCCATCGTCATTCAGCAGGCCGCCAACCGGGTGGTGGCGGCCCAAGTGGTGCTCAAGCGGATGCTGGAAGCAATGGTCTAAATTGGGGTTCAGTATACGTCATGTTTGTTTAGGAAATACCTTCGCCCCATGAAAAATTTGTTTGTCAATACGGCCGTGGTCACGGGCGTGTGCACAGGAATAGCCATTTGGACGTTCACCTTGGCCATCCACGCTTTTGGGCTGAACCCTCTGGGGCGGCACGCGCTCCTTTTTTTGCCCGTTTATGCAATGGGGCTGATCTTGGGCTTTCGCTACTACCGCGATTATAGGAACGGGGGCTTTTTGGGGGGAGTACCGGCCATCAGCATGGGCATTATCATCAATTTGGCAACTTCGGCCACCTTTGGGCTACTGCTCTACGCGTGGCTCAAACTGGCCAGCCCGGCCCTGCTGATTACCCACCAAGCGGCGATCCGCGAAAAACTAATGACCGACAAAGAACTCATTATCAAGGACCCCGACTATGGCCCAAAATATTTGGCTGATAGTTTAGCGGCCATTCCCACCATTTCGGCTGAGTTGGCCGCTTGGGAAGACTTCAAGAAATTGTCCGGCGTTGGGCTGGTCATGGGCATTGCCATCGGCTTGCTTTTCCGAAAAAAACAAGTGTAATTAGAGGAAAATTTAAACTTACCACTTTTTATGGAAGCAAACGTATCGCCAAGGCAACTTGGGATCAAGTATGGCCTCATTTTGGGGCTTATTTCGTCAGTAGTGGCTGCGGTCAACTATTCGGCCAAGCTGTTTGCCAACTCTGCCGCCACCACCGGCATGACGGTGCTCTCGTTCGTGATCCTGATCTGCGGCTTTGTACTCGCCTGCCGCGAGTTCAAGGCCCAGAATGAGGGCTTCATGACGCTGGGCCAAGGTTTTATGACCGGTTTTTGGGCCTCGATCATCAGCTCGATCATTTCTGCCGTGTTCACTTATGTGTGGCTCACATTCATTGATCCCGCCGTGATGGACGCGATCAAAGATAACGCAGTGGCCGGCATGGCGAAACAAGGACTGGATGAGGAACAGATAGAACAGTCGCTTTCTATGATGGGTTTCATGTTCAGCCCCATCTTTACGGTAGGGGCCGCCCTAATTGGTGGACCTATTTTTGGGGCCATTATCGCGGTCATAGTGGCGGCCATCATGAAGAAAGATCCCCCCGAGTTTGCGTAATTTGGAAATTCGTCCTTTTTGAGATTTACTTTCAGGTTGGAGTCAAATGAAAATTTTCAAATTATTTATCCCCAATGGCAATCAATTTTTCCAATAATTAGAAGCATAAATAGTTGAAAATCTAATTAATACATTCTGAAAGTTGCTAAGGTTACTTTAATCTTGGTTCACAGTCTTACTAGTGGTTTCCACCACCCGCTCGGCAAACTGCCGAACGGGTGGTGGGGTAAAAGGTGGTCAATGGGTCTCCACCTTGTGCCCACCGAATTCGTTGCGCAGTGCCGCCACCACCTTGCCCGAGAAAGTATCGGTTTGTTGGGAACGGTAGCGCATCATGAGCGACAGGGCAATGACCGGAGTGGCCACGCCCAAGTCCAGTGCCGTTTCCAGTGTCCATTTGCCCTCGCCCGAGGAGTGCATCACGCCCTTGATCTGGTCTAAGTGCGCATCTTTGCCAAAGGCGTTCTCGATCAGTTCCATCAGCCAGCCCCGGATCACCGAGCCGTGGTTCCATACCTGCGCCACCTGCCGGAAGTTTAGGTCATACTCACTCCGATCCAGCACTTCAAAACCTTCAGCAATGGCCTGCATCATGCCATATTCAATACCATTGTGGATCATTTTGACATAATGGCCACTCCCCGGTGCGCCAGTGTACAAATAGCCGTGCTCAACCGAAATGTCGCGGAAAATGGCTTCGCACTGGGAAAAAACGGCCGGCTCGCCGCCAATCATGGTACATGCGCCGTACAAAGCCCCGCTCAGGCCCCCGCTGGTGCCGCAGTCCAGAAAATTGATTTGTTGGGTTTTGAGTTGTTGATAGCGGCGCACCGAGTCTTTATACTGGGAGTTGCCACCGTCGATCACTATGTCGCCTGGCTTCAGGTGGGGCAGCAGTTGGCCGATCACCTCGTCCACTACCTCGCCCGCTGGCACCATCAGCCAGCAGATCCGCTGGCCGGTCAGTTGATCGCAAAGGGCCGCAAGGGAAGCCGCTGTGTCAATGTTTTCTTCAGCAATCCGCGCCATGTTTTCCGGGGCTACGTCGTGGGCCACCACCCGATAGCCGTGGTTGCGGAGGTTGAGGGCGAGGTTGAACCCCATTTTTCCTAGCCCAATCAGGCCGACTTGATTGTTCATGATCTTTAATATTGGTTGTGAAGCACGATTTTAGCCGCTGATGGGCCTATTTGCGCTTAAAAGTAGCAAAAAAAAGCAAGCGGTTGGCAAATCAGATCTTTACTTTGGCGAAGTGCCGGAAGGTATCCCACCACCAGCGGCCCCTAATTCCCGGATTTATACTGATATTTGGGCCTGACAACGGGCAAGATTCTTTGATTGCCAACTCGAACTGCCTGTTTTGTAATTTTTATTTTCCGACTAACCCACTGGAACCCCATGCCCAAACTCTATCTAGTGCCCCTGCCGCTGGCCGACGGTGCATTGCCCACCATCCCCGAGCAAGTGCGCGAAGTAGTCGCCCGAGTGGACATCGTGCTGGCCGAAGAACTGCGGACTGCCCGTCGTTTCATCAGCAGTTTGCGCACCGGGCGCAAAATTGAGGACATTCCTTTCTTTCAATTGGACAAGAAAACCCCGTTTGGCGCATTGGCCGAGTTCCTCAAAACCGTTCAGCCGGACCAAACGGTCGGGGTAATGTCAGAGGCCGGTTGTCCCGGCATTGCCGATCCGGGGGCACTGGCAGTGCAATACGCCCACCGCCACGGCTGGGAAGTAGTGCCGCTGGTGGGGCCATCCTCCATTGTGCTGGCCCTCATGGCCTCGGGGCTCAACGGTCAGGGCTTCACTTTCCACGGGTATTTGCCCATTGATCGCCCCGAGCGCGAGCGGGCCATCCGGGTGGTAGAACTGGAGGCCCAAGAAACCAAAAAGGCCCAATTGTTCATTGAGACCCCTTTCCGCAACAACCAAATGTTGCAGTCGTTGGTGCAAATTTTGCAGCCCGACACTGCGCTTTGTGTGGCTACCGACTTGACCGGGGCCGGACAATCCATCAAGACCAAAAAAGCCCGGGAGTGGAAAGTGGGTGCGCTGCCCGACATCCACAAAACTCCGACGGTGTTCATTTTGCAATAGCTGCCACAATGCTCAAGCCCCGGCCCATCATTACCGCTTGGCAAACGCCCGGACTGATCTTGTGCCTGCTTGGCCAATTGCGGGAGCAACGGCACTTTTTGCGACGCCACCTCGGCCCGCCGCTGGCCCGCGCCCGCCAAAGCGCTGATGGCAGCTTGGAAGAAGCCGATTTTCGTAAAATAACCCACTATTATGGGTTGGCGGTGCCCGCTATTTTGGGGGAGGCGCTTTGTGCGCTCCGTGGTGCACCGATGACCGCCCGGGAGCGGCTGGCCAGTACTTGCCAAGGAGCCATGACCGGCCTTGGCGATGATTTTCTGGATAAAAAATCACTTTCGGCTGAGGCGCTGGAGTTGCTACTGGCCAAGCCGGGATCCAGTGCTGGCGAGCAATTGGCCCAATATCTTTTTCAAACAGCCCAAGCAAATGTGCCCGATCCAGTACATTCGCTGGCGCAGTTGAACCGCGTGATGGCCGCTCAACGGGAAAGCCAAAAACAAACCGATCCCCATTTGGGCGAGCCTGCAATCGCCGCTATTACGTGGGAAAAGGGCGGGGCATCGGTGCTCTATTACCGCACCGCATTTGCCCACCCATTGGCCGACAATGAGGCGGCATTGTTGGCCAAATTGGGCGGCCTGATGCAACTGGGCAATGATCTGTTTGACGTATTTGAAGATACCCAAAACGGGGTTAATACCTTGATTACCAGCAATAAAAAAGTTATTGACATTCGCCATTTATTGCTGATTGAATTGGAGTTGGCGTATGAAATGGCTTTTTTGACCAACTATCCTCCAGCCAGCATCCGCCGCTTTTTTGCGTTGCTTTCCTTGGGGATCTTTAGCCGTTGCCTGGTTTGCGTGGATCAATGGGAACGCAGTGCCCAAACCACCAATGGTGTTTTTTTGCCCCATTTATATCGCCGCAAAGCCCTGATATGTGACATGGAAAAACCCGCCAACCTATGGCGATCGGTGTACCATCACGTGTACAGTTGCTACCAAACCCCAGGGTAGGGGAGGGCTGGAAGGGTTACCAGTCCCACTCGATCAGCACACCTGCATACGTGAGGCCGCCCCCAAACCCAAAGAGCAGCAAGCGGTCGCCCTTGGTGAGTTTGCCGGCTTTTTGGGCCAAATCTATGGCCAGGGGAATGCTGGCCGCCGAAGTGTTGCCGTGGTAAACGATGCTGTCCAAGGCCCGGTCAGTTGGGAACTCTAACTGCTGACACACTGAATCAATGATGCGCCGGTTGGCACTATGGGGCACAAACCAATCTATTTCACCGATAGAAAACCCGCATTTACGGGCCAATGCGGATGCTTCGCGGGCCACAGTTTCAACTGCCCATTTGAAAACCCGGCGGCCATCTTGGTGGACATTGCCGTCGGTGAGGATCGGCTGGCCATTGACGATCCCGCGCCGGGTGGACAAATAGAGGGCGGGGCCGTGCGCTCCGTCAGCCCCGCTGAGCGTGCCCAAAATATTGCTCTGTTCCGCCGCTTCCACCAGCGCGGCCCCAGCCCCATCCCCGAATAGGATGCAGGTGGTGCGGTCGGTAAAGTCGGTCACTTTGGACAATGTCTCGCCGCCCACCACGAGTACTTTTTTGGCGCTGCCCGCCGCAATCAGTCCTTGGGCCAAGATCAAGCCATACGTAAACCCGGCACAAGCGGCCTTGATGTCCAGCGCTCCGGCGCGAGGAATGCCGAGTTGGTGTTGCAGTTGGCAGGCCATGCTGGGCATTTCCTGATCGGGCGTGGTGGTACCAACAATGATAAAATCAACATCGTCTAGGTTTTTCCCACATTCAGTTACTAGTTTTTGGGCCGCCTTGCGACAAAGATCGCTGGTAAATTCATCGGCCGCCGCATAGCGCCGCTGGTGGATGCCAGTACGGGAAACGATCCATTCGTCGGTAGTATCAATACTTTTTTCAAAATCAAAATTAGTTTGGATCTGTTCGGGCACGTGAGTGCTCAGGGCGGTGATACGTGCCTGCATAGCGCTATGTTTTATTCTAGTACAAATATAGGGCGTGCCCGGCCATTGTCGGCCAAAATGGGGAAACAATGGCCCAATTCAATGCCTAATACCTTGAAGGGTCACCACGCTTTGGGGTAATGGAGATCCATGCTGGCCAAGGTATCGACAATCTTTTGAGCCACGACATATTCTTTGTACCAGTTTTGATCCGCCGGGACAGTATACCAAGCCGCCGCTTTCCCACAGTTTTCAAAAATATCTTCGTACACTTGTTGGTATTGTTGCCACTTTTGCACCGTATCCCAATCGGCATCATTGTGCTTCCAGAATTTGGTCGGGTTGGTCAAACGCTCATACAGGCGCTCCTTTTGGACTTCGGGTGAAATATGCAAATAAAACTTGAGGATGTGGGTATCGTGATGACATAACAACTGCTCGAAAGTATTGATCACTTGGTAGCGCAGTTCCAAGGCGCTTTCGGTCAGTTGGCCATTGACCACGGGCATGATCACATCTTCGTAATGCGATCGGTTGAAGATTTGGATCATGCCCCGGGCAGGAGCATGTTGGTGGACCCGCCACAAAAAATCATGGGCCATTTCTTCTTCGGTGGGTTTTTTGAACGCCTTGACCGTGCAGCCCAGTGGATTGATCCCTTTAAACACCGTCGAGATCGTCCCATCCTTGCCCGAAGCGTCCAAGCCCTGCAAAATGATGAGCAAGCTGGATTGGCCCTGGGCGTACATCACCCGCTGGTAGTCACTGATCTGGTTAATCAGCATGTTGGTCCTAGCTTTTGTGTCTTCTTTTTCCCATTCTTTGGGTGCCCGGGTACTGGTGTCAGATAGTTTCATCGAGTGGGTTTTGGGTGCTAGGGCCTTGCCCAAGTGGGTTCTGGCGGTAAGAATAACGGTGGAATACCTAAAATTAGTTGATTAAAACCAAATATCCACTTACTCCATTGACAAAACCCAAATATTGGCCTATGATCACCGGATCCTAGTATTGTCGGGCGATATTGAATCTGGCCAGCTTGTCCAGTAAAATTAGGACATTTGCAAAACCCACCGGCTTTTTTTATATTCGTGTTTTATATCTGTGGGCTAAATATCGCTTGTCAACTATGAATGACGTTCTGATAATGAGTGTGATTATGTCCGTACCCATTGTGGCCATTTTGGCTGGGACACTCACCAAGATCAAAAGAATGGAGTTGGAGAAAGGCAAAAGTACGAACGAACCCCAATTGCACCAATTGGAGCAGCGGGTTGCTTTGTTGGCCAAAGAAAACCAAGAACTTAAACACCGGGTCGAGAATTTGGAAACAATAGTTACCCTTAGTGATGTGAACTTGACCAATCATCTTACCGAGCAACCACCCCAAGCACTTCCTTTTCCGGGCCAAAATCCGTTGTCGAACTTGGGCAAAAAAGATAGTAAGCCAAGCGGGGAAATTGCCAAAATTATTCAAGAACGGCGCAAGTAAATGGCCCAACCAAGAAAACAATCTCACTATAAAAGTCTCATGCAACTTTACCAATACCCAGCATTTTCCGAATGGCAACACATCATTGCGCGTCCAGTCATGGATTCGCGGGCCATTGCCAAGAAAGTAAAACCTATCCTCAAAAAAGTCAAGAAAAAAGGTGATCAGGCGTTGTTCAAATTTGCGAAAAAATTTGATAACGTAAGGTTGGACTCAATTTTGGTTCAGCCGGAAGAATTTACGGAAGCCGCCCAGTTGGTGAGCGAGCCATTGAAAGCTGCCATTCAGGTGGCATTGGCCAATTTGGAAAAATTTCACTTGGTTCAACAAGAAGAGGTAAAAGTGGTGGAAACCATGCCGGGCGTTAAGTGTTGGCGCAAGAGCGTGCCCATCCAGCGGGTTGGTTTATATGTGCCCGGCGGAACCGCCCCTTTGTTTTCCACCGTGCTGATGCTCGGGGTTCCGGCCCGGATCGCGGGCTGCCCGGAGGTAGTGCTGGCCACTCCGCCCAATGCTGAGGGCAAGATCCATCCCGCGATCTTGTACGCTGCCCAACTAGTGGGCGTGACCAGAGTGGTCAAATCGGGTGGGGCTCAGGCCATTGCGGCCTTTATCTTCGGCACTGAAAGTGTGCCCAAAGTGCACAAGATTTTCGGGCCCGGCAACCAATATGTTACCGCTGCCAAACAAATGGCTGCTCAATTTGGCGTGGCCATTGATATGCCCGCTGGCCCATCGGAGGTGGCCGTCTTGGCCGATAAAACCGCCAATCCCGCATTTGTGGCGGCCGATCTGCTGTCTCAGGCCGAGCACGGGATCGATAGCCAAGTCATCTTGGTCAGTACCGATGCCGATCAACTCACCAAAATAATGGCTGAGGTGGAGTTACAAGTGGAGCGGTTGCCCCGCCGGGTGATCGCCAAAGTGGCTTTGGAAAATAGCCGCAGTGTGTTGCTCGATGGCCTGCCTGCGGCCGTGGCTTTGCTCAATGAGTATGCCCCAGAGCACTTGATCTTGGCCGTGGAAAACCCATACGAAATAGCGGAGCAAATAGTCAATGCCGGGTCGATTTTTATGGGCCACTACACCCCCGAGGCGGTGGGTGACTATGCTTCGGGCACTAATCATACCCTGCCCACCAACGGTTACGCCAAGGCTTGGGCGGGAGTTTCGTTGGATAGTTTTGTCAAAAAAATCACTTTTCAAGAACTCACCCCGGAAGGTTTGCAGCATTTGGGGCCAGCCGTTGAGGTAATGGCCGAGGCAGAAATGCTGGAAGCCCATAAAGAAGCCGTTTCGGTGCGGCTGCGGTCTTTATCTGCTTAATTTCGGCCGGCACCACGCAAACGAGAATCAATTGTCTGGTTATCAGAGGGCATAGCATGACTTTGGTTGCCTTCAAAAGGCGGCGGATTCCGATACTGCCCATAAAAAACGCTTAATATCCCTAAACTGAATGAGGGAGGGGCCACAAGTGGACGACATATTGATCATTGGCTTCCGGGTAGAATAAACCATTGCAAGCGGTCATTGCTTGTCAAGTTTTGCCAATACCACTTGGTGCTCAGCGGGTAGGTTAACGTTGGTAAACTCAACGGGCGCTGGGGCCTCAAGTAAGTTTATATCACTGTTGATCAGTACTTTGCGCGGGCAATTATAGCCCATTGCCAAGAATTGCAGCAGCACAGGGTAAGCTTTGGGTTCCCAAATACTGATCAAAGGCTCGGGAAAACCGCTGCCGTCGTTGCCCACAAAAGCCGTGGCAATCTTCTGGGCTTGCCGGTGTTGCACCAGATGAGCCAGGGTAGTATCGGTCAGCAGGGGCAGATCAGTGGCCAAGACCAGCCAAGCGGCGTCCGGGTGCTCGCGGAAAGCGGATAAAATGCCCCCCAATGGCCCAAGCCCCAAAAAAGAATCGGTAATGGTGGCCAAGCCGCGATCGGTCAGCTCGCCCGATTGGTCGGCCCGGCAAGACACAAAAGTCCGAGTACAAAAGTGCTGGGCCATTTGGTGGGCGTGCTCGCGCTGGGGCCGACCATGGTATTGGATCAGCCCTTTGTCTTGGCCCATGCGCGCGCTGTGCCCTCCCGCCAGCACCAATCCGTACAACGGAGGCACGCGGCCGAGCAGGTAATCCCTAAGCCACCCGATGATTCTGGTGCTCTCCGAAAGGGCCATGACCGGAACCCCCGGTTCAAGGAGTGCCTTCACCTCAGCGGGCACTTCGGTCACCCCGGTTTGCAACACTACCAGTTTTATCTGGGTGAGTCTGCCCAACTTTTTGGTCAGTGGTTTAGCCGGATCTATCACCACCACTTGGCCCTGGGCCTCAAAATGGTTGCCGTTGACCAAGACTAGGTCAGCTGAGCCCAAATAAGAGTTGATTTGCAGGGAATTGGCCACCGGATGACCCTCCACTCGCTCATAGCCCAGAGCTCGGGGCCGATGAATGAACGAATACTCAAATTGCGAATGGGTAATTTTATCGGTAAAGCCGATCGTGGCCCCATAAGTGAGGGCCGATTGGGGATCAGGGCCAGCTTCGGTCTGCCGATCCGCCCCCGGGTGGTCGGCATCTACGTAGGCAATGGCGAAGGAATCTGCCAATTGTTGAATACACCGATAAGCCAATTGTTTGATTTGGTCACATGAGGTGCCCAAAATGGCCAATTCTGTGCGGGCAAAATGGCCCAAAGCTGGGCGGGCGATTTTTTCGTGTTTGTCGAGCATGGCAGAGGGGCAACTGATTCCTACATCTAAGTTAAGCAAAATCTTGGGCAATACAAGCAACCGATCCTTTAACTGGCCCAACAATATTCAACTAAGTGCAGCGTTAACGCTTTGCTGTGCGCAACAATTCGTTAAAATTACCTAAAAACGACCATCTTTGAAGCTATAAAAGCCAAACCAAGGGTTTGAGACTTTTTTTGTGCTAATTTTGAATATCTGTGTAATTCACTGTTTAAATTTGCTTTTCCTCACCTAGCCAATGTTCAAGTGCGTGATTATTGACGACGACGAGCAGTCGCGTAGAATTTTAGAGCACTATGTAGAAACTACTAGCTTTTTGACCTGTATTGCTTCATTTGCGTCGAGCAAGCAGGGGTTGAGTTATTTGATCAACAACAAAGAGGTAGATATTTTATACTTGGACATTGACATGCCCGAGCTTTCCGGTCTGGATCTGTTAAGAGCACTGCCACGCATTCCCGTCACAGTTTTCACCACTTCGCACACTGATTTTGCCCTTACCGCTTTCGAGCTTCAAGCTTCCGATTATTTGGTCAAACCCGTTGATTATCCGCGATTTGCCAAGTCAGTGGCCAACTTAGTGGAGCGCCTCAGAATGGTGTCCAGTAAAAGTGGGGAAATGCTGCTGCCCGAAGAAGACAATGTGTTCATTAAGGTCAACAATCGCATGGTACGCATCAGTACGAGCGATATTTTGTACATTGAAGCCCTGAATGATTATGTATTGGTCACTACCGATCAACGACAATACATTTTGGATACTACCATGCGGGCCATTGAAGAAAAACTTCCCGATGATAAGTTTTCCCGGATCCACCGCTCATTCATTGTCAATATCAAAAAGATCGAGGCGATCGAGGATAATTCGGTAATCATCAAAACGAAATTTATCCCGATCAGCCGGACTTATCAACAAGATTTTTACAGCAAAATCAAACGCCTCTAACCCAGTAATAGCCAAACACTTGTTCATGAAGAAACTACTTACCATCCTCGCCTGTGTGGGCGGGCTTGCTTTTCCGGCCTTGGCCCAAGAAGATCCCCGCGTCCCGTTTGCCCAAACCGTGAGCAAAGACGACTTGCGCAAGCACCTGACCATTATTGCCTCCGATGCCTACGAGGGCCGTGACACGGGCAGCAAGGGCCAAAAAATGGCCGCCGAATACATTGCAAATCATTTTAAAAGTTTGGGATTGATTGGCCCCGTAGCGGCCAATCCCACCAATCCATACTATCAGCCGGTGCCGCTGGAACGCAAAAAGAAGGGCGAAGCGTTTGTCAAGGCCAAGAAAACGAAACTGGAAAATTTGAAGGACTTTGTGATCTATGGCGATTTTAGCACCCCCAAGATCAGCACGGAATTGGTGTATGCTGGCTATGGGATTGAGGATGCCAATTATGCGGATTACACCAATTTGGACATCAAAGATAAATATGTGGTGGTAATGGCGGGCGAACCAAAAAATGCCGAGGGCAAATACTGGGTATCTGGCACTGCCAGCCCTTCCAGTTTGGCCAGTCCCCAGAAAAAAGTGGCTTTAGCTCGCCAAAAGGGAGCCAAAATGCTCATCATCGTGTCCGATTCGGAGGAAGCCTTTGGTCGTACCCTGGGGATGTTCCGCTCCATGAGTGGCGGGTCGGTCGGTTTTCCGGCCAAAGAGCTGACCGCCAATACTGGTGTAATGTTCGCCTCGCCCAACACCGCCGTGGCGATGCTGGGCATTACTCCCGAAAAGTGGAAAGCCACTGCCGAGGAGATAAGCAAAACGGGCAAAAGCAATGCTGGATCACTCAAAAACAAGGTGAAGCTTAAAGTTGACAGTGAAATCATTCCGGTATCTTCCGAGAATGTATTGGGTTTTATGGAAGGAACCGATAAAAAAGACGAAGTTTTGGTGATAACGGCCCACTACGATCACATCGGGATAACCAATGGAGTGATTTATAATGGTGCTGACGACGATGGATCGGGCACTGTCACCGTATTGGAAATTGCGGAGGCTTTTGCCAAGGCCAAGGCGGCGGGGAAAGGGCCGCGCCGCAGCATTTTGTTCATGACCGTCACCGGCGAGGAGCGCGGCCTGCTTGGCTCCCAATATTATTCGGAAAACCCTATCTTCCCCCTCAAAAGTACGGTGGCCGACCTCAATATCGACATGGTGGGCCGGGTGGATCAAAAGCACGCCGACAATCCAAATTATATCTACATCATTGGATCGGACATGCTCTCCTCTGATCTGCACAAGTTGAGCGAAGCCACGGCCCAGAAGTTTTCGCCCGAACTTGAACTAGACTACACCTACAACAGTGAAGATGACCCAAATCGGTTCTATTACCGCTCTGACCATTATAATTTTGCCAAGCACAACATCCCGGTGATTTTTTATTTCAACGGCACCCACGAAGATTACCATCAGCCCGGGGACGATGTTGAGAAAATAAATTTTGACAAAATGGAGAAAATTGGTCGGCTGATTTTCAACACCGCTTGGGAAGTGGCCAACCGTGAGCAGCGGTTGGTGGTGGACAAAGCCAAGTAAGGAAAATTCGGGCCAAGGGCCCAACAAAACGCCCCCCAAAGATGCAATAATCTTTGGGGGGCGTTTTGTGTATGGGTAGCCGACCTAATCTTCGGGGTAGGGGATGAACACAAAATTGGTGAAAGTGGGATCAATGACAAACAGACAAGCGAATTCGTCAGAATCTTTATAGTTTGCCATAAAATCATCAATTTTATCCTCATCCACAATCTTGCGCTCCACCAGCTCGCTCAAGAACGAGGCGTAATAATCCCAGTCGGTGTTCAGTTCGGCTTTGGCCAGCATCAACCGGCCGACTGGTTGGTCGGTTTTGCAAATTGGAAAGACTGGATAATCGGAAAAACCGCGCTTGCGAATTTGGTAAGCGGCTTCTTTGAGGGTGTCAGCCACGATCACGAAATCTTTGCTGATAGTCCCCAAATATTTGCCGTCTAGTTCGGGATCGTTGAACATGGTTCGAATAAGAGAAATCTATGTACTTTGGTTGGCACAAATCTAACCCAAAGCCGATGAAACTACTAAACTGCTGTTTAATCTTGCTGGGGCTGGCTACCTTGGCCCAAGCGCAGCACCAAGGCAATGCTGCTCAAGGCAACCGCCCCAATTATGCCTATAACCAAGCAGCATCCAGCCCCAATCAAGGTTTTGTCAACGATTCCACTTTGATTTTGGAAGCTCGGGTGCTTTTCAATGCCCCCGCCAAGTCGTATCAAGCGGTGTTCAGCGTGACCCAAGTGGGGGAGTCGCTGGAGGAAGCCCAGAAATTGCTCAGCCGCCGCCTCCAGCAATTTACCAAAGCGCTGACCGATTTGGGGATTGCCCCCACCGATATTTACCCCGATTTTGTTTTCCAAGTGCCCGTTTATGCCTTTGAGACGGAAAAGCGGCTGTTCAGTAAAAGCTATAATGAAGTGCCCACTGGTGTTCGATTGCAAAAAAACCTCCACATTGGCTACGTAAAAGAGGAATGGCTGGAGAAAATAATGGAAGAGGCGGCCAAGGCCGAGATCTACGATTTGGCCAAAGTGCAGTATTTGGTGGCCGATCAGCGGGCCGTGACCGACACCCTGCGGCAGGTGGCCCTGCGGGTAATCAGTAAGAAAAACAAGGAGTTGCGCTCAATTGGGGTCAAGTTCAACGCCAAGTATCAGACCGTTGCCGATCAATTGACGGTGTACCAGCCGGCTGAGCGCTACGAAAGCTACACTGCGTATTCGGCGGCGCAACTGGGCAACCAACGACGGGGCGCAACGGTGAACGAAGTGGAAAAAACCGTGACGCGATATTACAGCCCAATGGCCTCCGAAGGGTATGATTGGGTGGAAAACCCCTCGCCATTGGCCCCCACTGTGCAGTTTGTCTACATCCTCCGGGTCAAATACGTGCTCAAAAGAGAACAATAGGCCGATCGGTAGGCAAAACATATCCGCCCCGAATTGGTTCTAGTTGTTTTAAGTTTAATCTAAATAATGAAAAAACGTACCTTATACTGGTCAGCAACATTGATAGCCCTGCTAGCCACCCTGCCGCTCTATGCCCAACGCAAAGACGACAAAAAAAGCACTCCTGCTGTCTCTACCACACCGGCGGTCGCGTCGGGCACTCCCACAGGTGGCCAGCCCAAGGTGGGTCCGCGTCCCTACCGCGAGGTGATCACGGCCAGGGCCAAGACCATGCGCGGGGCCTTTACCGTCCACCGGTTGGACGACAAGTATTTCTTGGAGATTGCCGATTCGGTAATGGGCCGTGAGTTTATGGCCATTACCCGGATCAGCAAGGCCCCAACCGACGCGGGCTACGGCGGTGAACAAGCCAATGAGCAAGTGCTGCGCTGGGAGCGTGGGCCGGAGAACAAATTGTTCCTGCGCGTGCCCCTGTACATCAATGCCACTTTGGACAGCGTTTCACCCATTTCGCAGGCCGTGCGCAATTCCAATTTGGAACCGATCGCGGCTGCTTTCGATATCAAATCGGTGCGGCGGGATACCTCAACCATAATCGAGGTGACGGATTTCTTCAAGGGTGACAACCAAGTAGTTTCGCTGCCGCCGAGCACCAAACAGCGATTCCGCTTGATTGCGCCGGCTGCCGACCGCACCTACATCCACTCGATCAAGAGCTTCCCGATGAACACGGAGATAAGGGTGGTGAAGACTTACACGGTGACCCCACCGCCGCCACCTTCGTTTGGCCCTTCGCCCTTTCCCCAAACCAGTGTGGCCCTGCCCGCTTATTCGGCTGCCGGGGCAGTTACCATGGAGCTGAACACTTCTTTGATTTTATTGCCCAAAAAGCCAATGCAAAAACGGCTTTTTGACAAACGGGTTGGCTATTTTGCCAATGGATATACGGTTTATGGCGAAAACTCCCAAAAATCGGAAGAAGAAGTCTTTGCGATCCGCTGGCGTCTAGAGCCAAAAAATTCCGATGATGCGGCCAAAATGCGCCGTGGCGAATTGATCGAGCCGGCCAAACCCATTGTTTTCTATATTGATCCAGCCACGCCCCAAAAGTGGCGCAAGTACCTCAAACTCGGGGTGGACGATTGGCAAAAAGCCTTCGAGCAAGCGGGCTGGAAAAACGCGATCATGGCCAAAGACTGGCCCGAGGGCGACAGCACTTTCAGTCTGGAAGATGCCCGCTATTCGGTGATCCGTTACTTTGCGTCTGACGTTGAGAATGCTTACGGGCCCAATGTGCACGATCCGCGCACGGGCGAGATTTTGGAAAGCCACATCGGATGGTACCACAACGTGATGAGCTTGCTCCGCAAGTGGTACATGGTGCAGGGCGGGGCCGTGGATGCGCGGGCCCGCAAGCCGGAATTTGAGGATGAACTCATGGGGCAGTTGGTGCGTTTCGTTTCTTCGCACGAAGTAGGCCACACCTTGGGCCTGCGCCACAACTTCGGCTCCAGCCACGCCACACCGGTGGCCAAGCTCCGCGACAAAGTGTTTTTGGAAAAATATGGCCACACTGCTTCCATCATGGACTATGCCCGGTTCAACTACGTGGCCCAGCCAGAAGATGGGGTGACCAATCTGTTCCCCAACATTGGGGTGTATGATCGCTGGGCCATCGAATGGGGCTACAAACCCGTACCCGATGCCAAAACGCCCGAAGAAGAACAAAAAGTGCTCAACAAATGGGTACTGTCGCACGAGAAAGATCCCATGTATTGGTTTGGCACAGAGATAAACCCCTATGATCCCCGCAGCCAGAGTGAAGATGTGGGCGACAATGCCATGCAAGCCAGTACCTTGGGAATCAAAAACTTGCAGCGCATATTGCCCAACTTGCCCGAATGGACCAAGCGAGAAGCCCAAGACTATGGTGACTTGGACGAAATGTACGGGCAGGTGGTGGGCCAGTACCGCCGCTACCTGGGCCACGTGTCCAAATATGTCGGCGGCATCTATGACACCCCCAAAACCTACGATCAG
>JBBQXF010000099.1:0-17747 GCA_038209965.1 Cytophagales bacterium
ACCCGGCCTGAATGGGGCGAAAAAATGGGCTTGGACAAAAATTTTGTGGGGCACATTTTCAAACTCATCCACGATGAATCCATCCGGGTGCAGACCAGCAAAATGATCGACTAGGTACTACATTTATTGATTGAACAACGCGGCCCGGATCATGTCTGGGCCGCGTTCTTTTATTGGCTTGCACCGGTAAAAAAGAACGACCGAGCCAAGATATATTCCCCGGTGGGTTGGCCAAGATTAAACGCAGCGCAAAAATCTCCTTCAACTCAACATTGGACAGGTTGCCCACCCAGTTTTCGCCCGCAGTAACGGTCAAATTGGCCAAATCGCGCTTGACTAGGATCATCTCGTTATCTTTTCTTCAAAAGTGGCCTGAGTAATGAACCGATATGCCATCACATTTTTCTTTTGGCCAGTGCGGAACGTCCGGTCGATGGCCTGAGCCTCCACGGCCGGGTTCCACCACAGGTCATAGTGGATCACGTGGTTGGCCTCGGTCAGGTTGAAGCCTGTACCGCTGACGACCATCCGTCAGTCTTTTTTGGTTTTGCGGCCAGTGTCAACAAATTTTTGTATTATTGCCCACCGAGCATCAGTGGGGTCGGTAAATTTTGGGGCCTTAAAATGGGGTTTGGTAGTTTCCATCCTTGCGTTGATTTGTGATGGGATAAACCACAAACTACGGCAAAGGCTCAATTTTATCAACCCCCTAAATCCCCGACCACCGATTTCAAAACATACGCTAACGCAACTTGGATAATGATGAAATACCGAAAATTTGGCCGCACTGAATGGCCAGTGAGTGAAATTGGCTACGGAATGTGGGGCATGGCCGGCTGGACAGGCTCAGAGGACACCGAAAGCCAAACGGCACTCGATCTTGCAGTGGAACTGGGCTGCAATTTCTTTGACACTGCTTACGCGTACGGGGGTGGGCGCAGCGAGCGGTTGCTGGGCGCGTTGCTCAAACGCCAAGCGGGCCAGCGGCTCTACGTGGCCACCAAAATTCCCCCAAAAAACTTGAAATGGCCCTCGCGGCCCGATTATGCCCTAGCCGAGGTGTTCCCAGCTGAGCACATCATCAAATATACCGAGCGCAGCCTGCAAAACTTGGGGGTGGAAACGATCGATCTCCAGCAATTCCATGTTTGGGATGACAATTGGGCCCAAATGGATGAATGGCAAAACGCAGTTGTAAAACTCAAAAGCGAAGGCAAGGTCCGACATTTTGGGATCAGCGTCAACCGCTGGGAACCCACCAACGTGCTGACAACGCTGCGCACCGGCCACATTGATGCAGTACAGGTCATTTACAACATTTTTGATCAAAGCCCGGAAGATGAATTGTTCCCGCTTTGCCAAGAGCTTGGGATCGGGATCATCGCCCGGGTGCCGTTTGACGAGGGCACCCTTACCGGCACACTCACGAAGGAAACCATTTTCCCGCCCGGAGATTGGCGGGGAACCTACTTCGTGCCCGAAAACTTGGATGCCAGCGTGGATCGGGCCGAAGCGCTCCGGCCACTCATCCCCGAGGGCCTGACCATGCCCGAGTTGGCCCTCCAGTTCATTTTGCACCACCCAGCAGTCAACACCATCATCCCGGGGATGCGCCGGCCGCACCACGTGCGCCAGAACTTGGCTTGTAGCGATGCTCCGGCCCTCACTCCGGCACTGCTGGCGCAACTTCAGCAACACCGCTGGGATCGCCAACCAACGGCCTGGTCCCAATAGATGGAAAAGTAGCCGGTACCAAAACCCACCCCAAAAGTTGCAGTCGGCACATTTGGGGTGGGTTTTTCACTGTGGCGGTTTGCTCATTGAATCTCAGCCTATTACATCGGGATCCAATAATAAACCAGTCGGGCCACCGAAAAATAGACCAACAGGCCCAACAGATCATTGGTGGTGGTGATGAACGGCCCAGCCGCTAGTGCGGGGTTGATCCCAAACCGATCCAAGATCAGCGGCGTTATAGTGCCCATGATCGAGGCCAGTAAAACTACACTGAACAGGGCCACCGATACCACTGCGGAGAGCACAAAATTGTTGAACAGCAGCATGTTGAACCCAAACACGAAGAGGGCAATGACCAGCCCATTGAGGATGGCCACCAACAGTACGCGGTATAGCCGCAGGAGCAGGCTGCCCTGAAAAACGGTATTTTCGGCCAGACTTTGGATGATGATGGTCGACGATTGGATGCCCACATTGCCCCCGGTGGCAGTGATGAGCGGGATAAAAAAGGCCATGGCCGGAACCAGGGCCAAGTCGCGCTCGAATAAACCGATGAACCGCGCCCCCAAAATGCCGCCCAGCATCCCGATGAGCAGCCACGGCAGGCGGGCCCGGACCAGCAGCCACACAGAATCGTCCTCTTCCACATCTTCCGAAATACCGGCCACGGCTTGCAGATCCTTTTCAGCCTGGGCCGTGATCAAGTCCACTATGTCATCAATGGTGATGCGGCCCAAGAGTTGCCCTTTCACATTGACGACCGGAATGGCCTCCAAGTCGTATTTTTGCATGATGGCGGCCACTTCTTCGCCCTCGCGGTAGGTCTCGACCGCGACAGTCTCCTCGATGTAGAGTTCGGAGATCAATTGGGCATCAGGGGCAATGATTATTTTCTTTAATGAAATTCGGCCCTGCAACACGTCGTCGTCATCCACTACATAAACTGAATAAATTTTTTCCACATTTTCGGCTTGCTGGCGGATTTCCTCAATGCACTGCCGCACTGTCCAATGGAGCCGGGCCTTGATCAATTCGGTGGCCATCAATCCCCCCGCACAGTCGGGTTCATAGTGGAGCAGTGGTTTCACATAATTGGCCTGCTCCACATCTAGCAGGGCCAATACTTCTTCGCGCTTCTTGACGGGAAACTCGTTGAGCAAATCCACTGCATCATCCGAGTCCATGTAATCGGTAAAGTAGGCAATCTCGGCGGGCTGAAAAACCAACAAAAAGTTTTTGCGGATATCAGGGGCAAGATTACTGATAATATCGGCAGCTATTTTTGGCGACAATAACTGGATGACATATTTGCTGTTGGGGGCATCCAATTCATCCAAGATCGAGGAAATGTCTTCGGCATACATCCCCTCGAGGGTGGCCATAACGGAGGTTGCATTACGATTGACAACATTATTCGCAAATTTTGCCAAAAAATCTTCGGTCAGGGTGTTTTTTTGCATAAGGATTTGGCAGAAAGCAGGAGTTAGGGGTTAGGGTTGGCTACCAACCGCACTAGCCCGGAGCAGTTGGCTTATGCGGTACGTATGGCTGTTGCTATTTTCCAGCCCACGGTTGATGCAGTCCTGCCAAAAGTGAACAATCTCTTTTCGGAAGTGCCCGGTAGGTCTTGCATGGTGGATGTGCCACAGCAACTCGAGCAAATGCTTGCCCCGGGTCAGTCTGATGAAATCCGTCTTTATTCTGGCCGCCAAATCCAGATCGGGGCAATCCGGGGCGATCTTGACAATGCCTTCTAGGTGATCGAGATTCCTCATGGTTAGATCTATTTTCATTTTATCAGCACGCCCGTCTGACCAAAGGAGCACTTGCCCGGCAAACCAATTACACAACTTATCGATCATTTCCTGCCAAATCGGTTGCTCATCGGCATGAAGCGAGCTGTGCGGCTGGCCATCGGCAAATAGGTCGTTCTCAATCGAGTAGCCATCGGTAAAATGAACTCCCCCCCATTCGGCTGGGATAGTACCAAATATTTTCAAATCCCGGTCCGCAAAAAACAGCACCTTTCGCTTCAGGCTTGGCAATTCGCTCTTCACCCTCTTGAACAGTGTCAGTAGAAGGTTGCGTCCGCCGCCGTCTCGATTGCCATCTTCATTGATCACTCCCACAAAATCAAAGGCGATCTGACTGGCTGATAAATGGCGGAAGGCGATTTCCCGATAGATTTGAATATCGTCCCGGCCTTCCACCATTAACAACAAGGTGTTGAGGGCTGAGTTTCGCAACTCGTCCAAGATTTCATCAATGGTTCGGGCATCTTGCCCCTCTTTGCTCTTTTTTTTGCCCATGACTTATGCCTCAACGAGCTGATCGTCCAGAAAAAACTGCTTTCCGGGGTAAGCGGCCCGGATGGCGGAGGCGTGAGTGGCCACAAAAAATTGGGTTCGGGGTGCTATCTCGCGCAGTACACCCAGCAGAAGACGTTGCCAGTCGGTGTGCAAGTTGAGTTCCGGTTCGTCGATAAACATGACATCTGGGGAGCCCATTGCGTACACCAGAAAATTGAGCAAGTTTTTTTCCCCCGCCGAAAGTTGGGACAACTTGACCCGGGTGGAATGGTTGCCCAGCACCAGTTCCTCGCTCACTTCCACACTTTTTTCCAAAAAGAAAGTATCGATGTAGTGGGAAAGTTTAGTGAGGGGTTCTTTGAGTTGGGCTTCTTTCTGTTCCTTGTGCGCAATATTGTCTTTTAACTGTTGGGCAAACGTTGATGCGTTTGAGGCAGCAGTTTTGACAAACTGCATAAATTCATCTTCAATGGGTTGCAGTTTTACCCTAATGTTGGACGAAATTTCGGTGATCAGCCCCCGAATATCGTCATCATCGGCATACGCCACAAAGCGATGCTGGTTGTTGAGGTTGTATATGCCGTGAGTCATACGTTTGCTAAACTCCCGCAGACCGTCGATTACTTTCTGGCCATCATCGCCATGACCGAGTGAAAAACCACCTTCAACCCGCCGGAACGTGGGGAAAAAGATCGTCTCTAGCGGAACCGACTGGATTTCCTCGCCAACCTGCTGGCGCAGCTCTCGTGCTGACATGTCAGTACGATCGGCTATCAATACATGAAAAGCATCGTGAAAAGCAGAGAACAACGTCTTATTATGTTTGATGGAATACAGCGTATCGCCCGGAACCGTTATTCCTAGGCTATCATTACCAAAGAGACTCACCTCAGCGATCGTTTTGGTCAAGGTTATTTCATGGATTTCAGGGGGCTCGCTTTTTTGCCCTTGGGCGTAGGCTTTGGCGAACGAAATTTCTTCTAGGGCCAGCCGGGCATGCCCACTCACCATGTACCACAGCAACTTGAGCAAGGTGGTCTTGCCCGAGCCGTTGCTCCCGGTCAAAATATTGAGATCCGGGTGAAACTCAAAGGTAAAGTTTTCCCTTCCCCAAAGTTTGTCAACCTTTAATTGTTTGATCATTCCGACTTTTTTTGAGCAAAGATAGGCATAAACGATCGGCGAAAACAAAACCGCCGCTAGCAAATGGCCAGCGGCGGTAAGCAGATTGGCCCTGATGGGCAATTAAGAACTGCACGATTCGCAACCCTCGGGGTCGTCGAGTGAACAGGACATGTCCTGCATCTTTTGGTCAAAATCGCTGGGCTTGGCCGCTGGCTCGCTGAGCTGGATCTCGGGCATGGCCTCGGGGCTGGCTGGCTTGCGCTGGTAAGCGGCGGTGCCGTCCACTTCGGCCGGCTCTAGGACTTTGGCCTTATTTGCCAATTGTTGTTGCACTCCACCAATGGCCAACGCGGCTTTGTCCAAGGTAAACTTGATTGGGTCGGCAGCGGGGCGGGAACGCAAATAGTACATTCCGGTTTTGAGCCCTTTCTTCCAAGCGTAAAAGTGCATGGAGGTCAACTTGCCAAAATTGGGGTCTTGGATGTGGATATTGAGACTTTGGCTTTGGCAGATGAACGGGCCCCGGTCGGCTGCCATTTCCACAATGGCTTTTTGGCTGATTTCCCAAACGGTCTTGTACAGATCCTTGATGTTTTGGGGGATTCCGGGGATGGGCTGGATCGATCCGTTGGCTTGGATGATCATGTTTTTCATCTGCTCATTCCACAGCCCCAACCGGATCAGATCTTTCATCAAGTGCTTGTTCACCACGATAAAATCTCCCGACAACACCCGGCGGGTGTAAATATTGGAGGTGTAAGGCTCAAAACACTCATTGTTGCCCAAAATCTGGGAAGTGGAAGCGGTGGGCATGGGGGCCACCAACAGTGAGTTGCGGGCCCCGTGCTCCATTACCTGCTGACGGAGGGCTTCCCAGTCCCAGCGGCCCGACTCGGGCTGCACGCCCCAGAGGTCAAACTGGAACTGTCCCTGCGACAAAGGGGAACCTTGGAACGTTTCATAGGGGCCATTCAGTTTGGCCAATTCCATCGAGGCCGTCATGGCCGCAAAATAGATGGTCTCAAAAATATCCTTGTTCAGGCCCCGGGCTTCCTCCGACTCAAATGGCATCCTGAGCATGATGAACGCATCGGCCAATCCCTGCACGCCCAGCCCGATGGGGCGGTGGCGCATATTGGAATTGCGGGCTTCCTCCACTGGGTAGTAATTGACATCAATCACTTTGTTGAGGTTGCGGGTCGCTGTCCGGGTCACTTCGTACAGTTTTTGGTGGTCAAACCGACCATTGATCACAAATTTGGGCAGGGCCAGCGAAGCTAAGTTGCACACCGCCACCTCATCCGGGGAAGTGTATTCCATGATTTCGGTGCACAAGTTACTGCTCTTGATCGTGCCCAAATTCTTCTGGTTGTTCTTGCGGTTGGCGTGGTCTTTATACAGCATGTAAGGCACACCGGTTTCAGTCTGGGCTTCCAGCACTTCGAACCACAACTCTTGGGCGCGCACCACTTTGCGGGCGCGGCCTTCGCGCTCATATTTCTCATACAGCCGCTCAAAGTCGGCACCGTAACATTCGCTCAGGCCGGGCGCTTCATTGGGGCAGAAGAGCGACCACTCTTCATCGGCCTCCACCCGCTTCATGAACAAATCAGGGATCCAAAGGGCCAAGAACAGGTCACGGGCGCGGTTTTCTTCCTTGCCGTGGTTTTTGCGGAGCTGCAAAAAATCACTGACATCGGCGTGCCAAGGCTCCAGATAGATCGCAAAGGCCCCTTTGCGCTTGCCCCCACCCTGATCAATGTAACGGGCGGTGTCGTTGAACACGCGGAGCATGGGCACAATGCCATTCGAGGTGCCGTTCGTGCCTTTGATGTAGCTGCCCGTGGCGCGGATGTTGTGAATCGCCAAACCGATGCCCCCGGCCGATTGTGAAATCCGGGCGCATTGTTTCAGCGTGTCGTAAATACCGTCTACGCTGTCCTCGCGCATGGTGAGCAAAAAGCACGATGATAGTTGGGGTTTGGGCGTGCCCGCGTTGAACAGCGTGGGAGTGGCGTGGGTGAACCATTTCTCCGACATAAGATTATAGGTCTCGATGGCGGATTCAATGTCTTCCATGTGGATGCCCACCGCCACGCGCATAAGCATTTGCTGGGGGCGCTCGGAAATTTTGCCCTCCATTTTTAGCAGATAGGACCGTTCCAGTGTCTTGAACCCAAAATAGTCGTAGTTGTAATCCCGGTCATAAATAATGGCCGAATCCAACAAGGCGGCATTTTTGCGGATTATTTCGTATACTTCCTTGGAAATCAGGGCGGCATTTTCCCCCGTCTTCGGGTCTTCGTACAAGAACAACCGTTTGATGGTGCTCGAGAAAGACTTGCTGGTTTCCTTGTGCAGGTTCGAGATCGCGATCCGGGCCGCCAAAGTGGCGTAATCGGGATGGCGGGTGGTCATGGACGCCGCAGTCTCGGCGGCCAGGTTATCCAGCTCCACGGTGGTGATCTTATCGTACATCCCTTGGATTACCCGCTGGGTGATCTGAAAAATGTCAATAAAATTCATATCAAGCCCGTAGCTCAATTTCTCGATCCGGGCGGTGATTTTTTCTAAGCGGACAGTCTCGAGCCTGCCGTTGCGTTTGGTGACTAGCATAATTGGGACAACGGTTTTTTGACAATAAAGAAATAAGAGACATAGCAAGCGTCAAAATCTGGCTCTGTCAAATATACAATGGGGTAAACAAAATTTATCACTGCTAAAGGGTATTGGGTTTGACAATTTTAGGGTTGTGGCAACCAGACTTGGCCGGTTTCCAAAGAGTGCTGATCAGTAGAAAGTGCACTGGACAAGTCTGGATCCGGCTTTGCGGTTTTCTGGTCTAAAATTAAACAAATGAACAGACGTACACAAATGTATTTTGAAAAAAAGGCTCAAAAAAACGGGCCTGATTTCTAAAAGATTGACCAAAAAATGGTTAGCGGGCTTAGGGCAAAGCATTACTTTACAAGCAATACCTTTAGCAATACATTATCAAAGAGTTAACTATGGCAAACCACCAATGTGCCCGCTGGCCAAGAATGCTAATATTTTATCTGTTTGGTCAATCAAAATTTTAAGGCGGCTATTTTTATTAAACAATCAGGATGACAATCACCGGTTTGGTTTATTCAAAAATAATGGATTTATTTGAATGTTTTTTAAATTATAATTGAATGGAATTTGCTTATTTATTGACCGGCGTGGCCCTTGGTGCACTGTTGGCGTGGTTTTGGGCGCGGGCCCAAGCGGGGACAGCCCACCAAAAAGTGCAGGCCGAAACCGCCCGCCAACTGGCCCAAGCTACGATGGAACGGCAAGTGGCCGAAGAAAAAGTAAAGATTTTTGAAAAAAACCTGAGCGACCACCGGGAAGAACTGATCCGGCTGCGCCAAGAACTGATGGAACTCTCGGCCCAATTGGCCCAAGCCCGCACCAACGTGCTGCACCTGAGCCAGCAGATGGGGGACAAGGAAGTGGAACTGGCCCAGACCCAACAGCGGCTGACGGCGGAGTTCAAAAACATGGCCAATGAAATTTTGGAAGACAAGAGCCGCCGCTTTACTGAACAGAACCGCGAGAATATTTTTGCTGTATTGCAGCCATTACAAGCAAAATTCAGCGAATTTAAGCAAAAAGTAGAAGAAGTATATGACAAGGAAGCCCAACAACGGTTCTCGCTGGAACGCGAAATCCGGGGCTTGCACGAGCTGAACCAGCAGATGAGCCACGAGGCCCACCAGTTGACCTCGGCCCTGCGGGGGCAGTCCAAGTCACAGGGCAACTGGGGGGAGATGATCCTGGAGAGTGTTTTGGAGAAATCGGGCCTGATGAGCGGCCGCGAATACTACGTGCAGCAGAGCGTGGCCACCGAGGACAACCGCCGGCTCCAACCCGATGTGGTGATTCACCTGCCCGAAAAAAAGTACTTGGTGGTGGACGCCAAAGTATCGCTCACGGCCTATGAGCGCTGGCACCGCAGCGAGGACGGGGCCGAGCAGGAACGCCAGCTCCGGCTCCTGCTCCAATCCATGCGGCAACACATCAGTGACCTGAGTGCCAAGAACTATCATCAGCTCTATGCCCCGGGCAGTCCTGATTTTGTGCTCATGTTCCTGCCCGTGGAGCCGGCATTCAGCTTGGCCGTGCAGCACGATCCCGAACTTTTTCAGTGGGCCTTCGAGCGCAATATCGTGCTGGTGAGCGCCTCTACCCTGCTGGCCACCCTGCGCACGGTGGCCAGCATCTGGCGGCAGGAGAAACAGAACCGCAACGCCGAGGAGATTGCCCGCGAAGGTGGCCTGCTCTACGACAAAATGGTGGGGCTGCTGGGCGATCTCAAAGAATTGGGCACCGAACTGGGCCGCGCCCAGCGGGCGTATGACACCGCTTTGCAAAAAATGAGTACTGGAAAGGGCAATTTGTTGGGCCGGGTGGAGAAAATGCGCCTGTTGGGGGCCAAGACCAGTAAAGCCATCCCGCCCGATCTGCTGGGCAGCGAAGAAGAATGACCCACCGCCAATTGGGAACAAAAAAAGGCCCGCAACTTTTCAGTCACGGGCCTTTAAAAACGCGCCGGCCGACTAGGGATTGATGCGGAAACCGACGCGGCGATAGTTCTCGCTGGGCTTGATCAGCTCGTTGCCGTCCAGCACAAAAACCACGTTTAGGCCAGTGGTGGGCACGCTGGCCGCATTGAGCACCTCAAATTGCAAGTTCCCAAAACTGCTGTTGGCCGGAATGGTGACCGTGCCCCCAAAACGGTAATTGGTGGGCTGGGCAGTGGAGGCCGGGTCAATAGTAACCCGGAGCACTTGCTCGCTGGGCTGCTGCGGGCCCACCAAGTTGACCCGGGTGGTAAGTTGACCCGCGCCATTGCGCACCACAATCAGGGGATAATTAACCCCCAGCGCAGGGGTGCGCACCACGGTTTCGTTGAATTCGGCCACGATACCGGCGAAAACCACTTTGCTGTCCTCAAAACAGGCGGTGGTCCCGACGACAACGGATAAAAATAAGAAGAGAGAGAATATCTTTTTCATCGTTGATTCTTTATGGGTCAAAATGGAAAAATAAGTTCCATGCCAGCTTTGGCCAGCATGGAACCAGAGAAATTAATAGCCTGGGTTTTGCACCAAGTTAGGGTTGATTTGCAGTTCGCGCACGGGAATGGGTGCCAACATGCGGAAATCAATAAATGGCAATGTTTGGGCTGGGGCAGCCTTCACAATGTCGCGGCCGAGGCGCTTGAGAGTAAACCAGCGGTCACCTTCAAAGGCCAATTCTACCCGGCGCTGCTTCAACACCTCTTCCAACAAAGCTGATCCAGTCAAGGTGACCGAGGCCAAGCCCGCGCGGTTGCGGATCCGGTTCAGATCGGCCAGGGCCAGGGCTTCGTTCTGTTGAGGCCCAGCCGAAGCATAGGCTTCAGCCCGGTTCAAGATCACTTCCGATAAGCGGAGCACCGGGACGTTGTCCAAGTTGGGTTGCCCATTACGGCCCAAAAACTTGGTACACTCAATCTCGGCCGTGCCTCGCCCAGCCGATCCAAGCTCATAAAGGTTGCGCCGCACATCACCGTCCTCAAATTGAGCCAACAAGTTGGCTGTGGGGACCAGATCACCAAAACCACCCAAACTGGCCCGATTGCCAGAGAATAGCAAAGTGGTAAACGACGTTTGGAGCGACTCGTTCACCCCCAAGTTTTCGGCGATGGCATACTGGAGCTCAAACATCGACTCGGGATTGCTGGCCGAACGCCAAGAACCCACGTAGGAAGCCGTATTGACAAACTGGCCCACCCCGCTGCTCAGTGCCTCCGTAGCAACCCGGACAGCGGTGGCATAGTCGCGGCGGTGCAGTGCCACCCGTGACAACAAGGCTTGAGCGGCGCCGCGGCTCGCAAAAAACGGAGTCCGGGTATTGCCCAATTTGGCAATGGCAGCATTCAAGTCGGCGTAGATTTGGGTGTAAACCTCGTCAATTGAGGAGCGGGCCAAGTTTTCAACCTGGTCGGAACCAAAAATCGGCTTCAACTGCAATTGCACCGAACCCCGGTTGCTTTGGGTCAAGATTGCTCCCGGATCGTAGGCATAAACGCGCGACAAGTTGTGGTAGATCAGTCCGCGCAAAAACAGGGCTTGGCCTTCCAAATTGTCCTTGGTGGCAGTTGCCACATTTACCTTGCCCAGACCATCCAAAATCAGATTGATCTGGTTGATCGCGTAATAAGATAACAGCCATGCTCCATTGGCGAAGTGGGCGTTGGGCTGGTTGAGATACTCGGGATTCAAACGGCCCGATTTGTTGGTGGCCCGGCCATTGTCGGACAGGGCCTCCGGCAAAGCAATAAAATCGCGCCCATACATCCTCAGGTTTTGCAACCGGTCATAGACGCCCGACATGGCCGCCACAATGGCCTCTTCCGAAAGAAGGGCCGTGGCGGCATCAACGGACTGGCGAGGCTGCACATCCAGCAAGTCCTTGCAGGACAAGCTCAAAAGGCCAACCACCAAGATCAAAGTTTTAATATATAATCGCTTCATGTTGATGCTAATAGAGAGAAAAATTTAGGAATGATTAAAAACCAATGTCAATGCCGAAGGTGTAGTTCCGCGACAAGGGAATCACCCCGCTGTTGCCCGACCCAAGGTTTACAAACTCTGGGTCATAGCCAGTCCACTTAGTCCAAGTGATCAGGTTCAAGGCTTGGGCATACACCCGTACCCGGGCGAGTTTGACTTTGCTGATCAGGGAAGTGGGCAAGTTATAAGACAACGAGACCGTTTTTAGACGGATGTAAGAGGCATCTTCCAAGGTGCGCGACCCGGCCAACGCACTTGCACCCCGCACTTCGGCATTCCCATTGATCGGCCGGGGGACATCGGTGAGTTGGCCGGGGGTGGTCCAGCGCCGTTCAAAAATATCGGTCAGTGCGTTAAATGGCCGGCCAGCATTCTCCGTCAAGAAGCTGTTTTGGCTGTTGAACGCTTTGCGGCCAAACTCATATTGAAAAAAGACGGACAACGTGAGGCCCTTGTAGGTAAAATCGTTGGTCAAGCCGCCAAAGCGGGTGGCCAGGCCAGCTCCCAATACCCGAAAATCGCGGGGGTTCAAGGGGATGTAGGTCAGGTTGTTGTTTACGTCGTACCACATTGGCCGCCCGGTGGCCGGGTTCACGCCTGCATATTCCGAGGTGAAGACTGAGCCAATGGTCTGGTTCAAGCGCACCGACTGATCCGAGGCCAATACGGTATCCGCTCCCACTAACTGGGTCACCCTGTTTTCCAACACGGTAAAGTTGAAGTTGGTCTTCCAAGTGAAGTCACCGGCCACTACATTTACTGTATTGAGTTCAAACTCGAAGCCTTTGTTGTACATACTCCCCACATTGTTGTTGATGGCTCCGACCCCACTCAACCACGAGATGGGTTGTTCCAACAGCAGATCCTTGCTGCGGCGGTCAAAATACTCCACTGTACCAGTGACCCGACGGTTGAACAACGCATAGTCAATCCCAAAGTTGGTAGTGGCGTTGCGTTCCCAGCGCAGGGCAGGGTTGGCCAAGCTGGTGGGGGCAATGCCAGCATCGGCCCCGTAGTTGAACCCGCCGCCAAAAAGCCCGCGCGAAGCAAAATTGTCAATTTGGCTATTGCCGGTTACGCCGTAACTGGCGCGCAGTTTGATATCATCTAGCCACTCTACTTTATCTTTGAGGAAACTTTCTTCGGTCAACAACCAAGCCGCCGAAATACTGGGGAAAATACCATTTTGGTTGTTAATCCCGAAACGCGAGTTGCCATCGCGCCGCAATACCCCGGTCAGGATGTAGCGTTGCTTGAAATCGTAGCTCACTTGGGTAAACATACTGGCCTGTTTCCACTGGGTCCAAAACGAGCCTACGAAAGTGGGGGTGGCCCCGGCATTACCCGTGCGGAACGAGGAAGTGGGAAAAGTATTTATGCTGCTCTCCCAGCTTTCGCGGGTCTCCACCCGGTACTCCAACCCAGCCAAGGCCGTAATCTTGTGATCCTTGCCAAAATTGCGGCTAAAGTTCAAGATTTGGTTGGTCTGGAAGTTGGAAATCTGCTCATTTTCGGAGGAGAAGTTACCTCGATTCGCAAAGCCATCTTGGGTACGAGGGTCTGCATAGGTGCTACCATTGATATAACGGTAGTCAATCGCATAGTTGGAACGGAAGCTAAGGCCCTTGGCAATTTGCCAAATGGCAGCCGCGTTGCCAACCATCTGGTTGACCTGATTTTTGCGGGTGTTATATTCAGCATTTAACACCACATTCTGGTTCAGGATCCCCGCCAAACCACCCGATTGGGGATTACCGAAGAAAGTCCCATCTTCATTGTAGATGGGGTTCATGGGCAAAATCAAGGGCGAAGAGAACGTGGGCGAACCAAGGAATGAACCCCCGTTGGGACTCCCAAAAGGGCCTTGCTGGATAATATTGGACAGGTTCAGGTTGGTCTCGATGCTCAACTTCTTGTTCACTTTGTGCTGCAACCCCACCCGGCCGGTAAGCCGCTGAAAGTTAACGGCCAACGTGTTGGCATCCTGCTTGTTGTATGACCCAGAAATGGCAAAAGTTGTTTTATCGTTGCCACCGTTGGCCGAGATTTCAAAATTTTGGTTGATCCCGGTTCTGTAAGATGCCCGTTGCCAATCGAAAGTGGGCAACGCCGCTACTTGGGCATCAGTAAAATCGGCGGGCAAGCGAATGCCGCCAAATACATTGCCCCGAACCGCTTGGGCCGAGGCCGTGGGGTTCTGGTTTTGCACTGCCTCAATGCGGGCTTGTACCCACTGCTGGCTGTTCAACACGTTAAGCAAGCGGATGGGCTCCACAATACCCGTGTAATAGCCGACATTAAAAGTAGTCCGGCCGGCCTTGCCCTTTTTGGTAGTCACCAATACGACACCGTTGGAAGCTTGCGCGCCATAGATCGAGGCTGCGGCCGCATCCTTCAACACATCGATGGACTCAATGTCATTTGGGTTCAAAAATGCCAAAGGGTTGTTGCTTACGGTATTGGTGTTGCTGGCATTGTTGATCTGCACCCCATCCACTACATACAGGGGTTCGTTGCCCGCCGAAATGGAGCCAACGCCCCGGATCCTCACTGACACCGCACCACCCGGAGCACCATTGGCCGACTGTACCAGTACCCCAGCCGAGCGGCCTTGCAGTGCCCGGTCAAAGCTTTGTACGGGCAGGTTTTGGATTACATCGCCCTTCACCGAGGAAATGGCCCCAGTAATTTCGCGCTTTTCTTGGGTCCCATACCCAGTCACCACTACTTCGCTCAGCATCTTTTCGTCAGTCACCAGCTTAATGTCAAAATTGCTAGTGCTGCCTATTGTTACCTCTTGGGTCTTGAAACCCACGAACCGCAATACCAGCGTTCCACCGCTGGTAGGCACGTTGAGGGAAAACTTGCCCTCAAAATCTGTTTGTGAACCGGTGTTGGTGCCTTTCACTTGTACGGTCACCCCGGGTAGGGGCGAGCCGTCATCTACCGAGGTCACTGTTCCAGTAACCGTGCGGGTTTGGGCAAACAACGAACCAACTGTAAGCATCATCGTCAGAATGCTCAGTAGTAATTTTTGCTTCATAATTTGAATTTAAATTTGGTGTGAGTAATAGCTAATCGCTTTCGAGGCTCAATCTATGAAATTTTCAAAAAAATGAGTTGCACAACCTCCAAATTTTAACAACTTTATTATTTCACCCAATAGTTGTCCCGCAGTGCCAGGGAAGCTTTGTCAAGGTTAACGCACTAAGAACAAGCCTGTTAAACTATGTTAACATTGGAAGGCTTTGGTGGGACAATAAGGTAATATTGTGTGACGAAACCGTAGCATAGTGAGCAAAAAACAGCTTTCATATATTGTGGCCCTGATGAGCTTGGCCTTGGTGGGCCTGGTGGTATTGCAGTTTTACTGGATCGACAACGCCATCCGATTGAGCGAGGATCGGTTCAAACAAGAGGTGATGACCGCGCTGGACAATGTGGCCAAAAAGTTGAACGACTACGAATTTATCAATAGCACCGAGGCCCAAGAGATGCTCACGGCCAGTCTGGCCGACCCTTATGCCCAAAATCAAACTGGCCAAGAACTTGGGGAACCACTCGCCGAACCGAAGCGGGGCTGGCGGGGCTTGGCCGACAGGCTCAAGGTGGAAAACGAACCGATCCGCTATAAACTTTATGCGCCCCAGTCCGAAATCGGGGACTCGGCGGTTTTTATCCGCAACTTGGTCAACCAGCGGTACTACCAATTGATGAGCCGGGTCAAAAGATGGATGAAAATGGAGGAGAACCGCCAACATTCGCAGCAGCCCATTGACGAACGGGTGGATCGGGTGCTGCTCGACTCGCTCATAAAACGTGAGCTGAAAGACAAAAAGGTTGACATGCCCTATTACTACGGAGTGTTGATCACGGGCGGGACCTACAAACTAGTGCTGGCCAAAGATACAGTGGCCAAGTCGCAGTTGGCCCTGGTCAAAGACATTAACCAGGGCAAGAACAATTACAGTGTTCGGCTCTTTGCCGACGATGTTTTTGCGACGCCCAGCTACTTGTATGTCTATTTCCCCCAAAAAAATACCTTTATCTTGCGCGAGATGCTGACCGTGCTGGTATCGTCGGTGGGTTTTATCGCCTTGATCATTTTTTGTTTTGTCATGGCCGTATCGACCATTCTCCGGCAGAAGAAGCTTTCGGAGATCACCCGGGACTTTATCAACAACATGACACACGAGTTCAAGACCCCGATCTCCACCATTTCGTTGGCCACCGAAATGATGCAAGACCCCGATATGCGCAGTAATGAAAAACTGTTCAACCGGTACCTGAACGTGATCCGCGACGAGAACCAGCGGCTGGGCTCACAAGTGGAAAAAGTGTTGCAAATTGCCACGCTGGAGAAAGGGGATTTCGAGCTCAACCTCCAGCGGGTGGATGTGCACGAGGTGATCGAGAAAACGATTGAAAACATTGCCATTCAGATCGAGAACCGGGGCGGGGAGATGGTCACCCAATTGCTGGCCAGCCGCACCATTGTCGAGGCCGATGAAGTGCACCTGACCAATATCATTTTTAACCTATTGGACAATGCCAACAAGTATTCGCCCGATAAGCCCCAGATCCGCATTGGCACCGAAGACAGCAAGCGCGGCCTGATCGTGACCATCGCCGACCGGGGCCTTGGGATTTCAAAAGAAACAATTGCAAAAATATTTGACAAATTTTATCGGGTTCCCACCGGCAATCTCCACGATGTAAAGGGATTTGGCTTGGGCCTGAGCTACGTCAAAACGATGGTGGATGCCCACAATGGCAGCATCAGCGTTAAAAGTGAGCTGGGCAAGGGAACGAAATTCACCATTTTATTACCATACCAACACAAAAATGAAGGAAACTAAAATCTTGCTCGTTGAGGACGATCAGAACTTGGGGCAAATATTGCAAGAGTACCTCGATGTAAAGGGCTTTGACACTACCCTTTGCCGCGATGGCAAATCGGGCCTCAAAGCTTTTAAGGCCAACCTTTATGACCTTTGCATTTTTGATGTCATGATGCCCATCATGGATGGTTTTTCGTTGGCCGAGGAAGTGCGCAAATCGGACAAGGCCATCCCCATTATGTTCCTGACGGCCAAATCCATGAAAGAAGATGCCATCAAGGGGCTTAAGATCGGGGCCGATGACTACGTGAACAAACCGTTCAGCATGGAAGAACTTTTGCTGCGGATCAAGGCCATCATGCGGCGCACCAAACGGGGCGCGAATACTCCTCCCGAGCCCACCAAGTTCAAGATTGGGAATTTTGCCTTCGATTTTGACACCCAAGTGCTCAAGGATGCCGCTGGCGAGCAGAAACTCACTTCCAAAGAGGCCGAACTGCTGCGCATGTTGTGCCTGAACAAAAATCAAACGCTGGAACGCTCCAAAGCCCTCAAACAGATTTGGCACGATGACAATTATTTCAACTCGCGCAGCATGGACGTGTACATTACCAAGCTCCGCAAGTACCTCAAGACCGATGAGCACCTGCAGATCATCAATGTGCACGGGACCGGTTTCAAGCTGATCGAGTCACACGATGAGAAGGAATAAAATCTTGGAGCAAGGTTGATCACCCACTGGAATTGGTCAAAGAGTGGCAAAACGAATGAATCCTTGAAGGTCAAGTACAGCAACCACATCGATGCCCAACATCGTTTTAATCTTGGTATAAAATTGCGTTATTTGCCCCGTAACCAATCGTTTCAATGAATATGAATCCAAAAACCAAGAAAATACTGATTGCTGTGGCGGGGTTTATTGTGGTGGTAGGCGTGGCGGTCTATTCCATGATGCTGTACACGAGTTCGTTCAGCCCGGAGGCCACCGTAAACTATGACCAGAACGGACTGATTATCAAGGTAGTCTATTGTCAACCTGCCAAAAAAGGCCGGACCATTTTTGGGTCCCTGCTCCCCTATGGCAAAGTCTGGCGCACCGGAGCAAATGCAGCCACCTTGTTTGAGACCAACCGCGATGTGATGGTGGCGGG
>JBBQXF010000100.1:0-17668 GCA_038209965.1 Cytophagales bacterium
TCGATGGCAACCGGCAGGGTCGACCAGCCCTGTTGTACCGCTGCATAGACGATGGCACGGCGTTGCTCGAGCAGGTTGAGCAGCTTGGCCAGTCGGCGGAGTAGTTTGTCGGAATACTCCCAACCGTCCAGGGTATATTGCTTGCCCGCTATCACATAACTGAGGCTGGCATTTAGCTGATCCAACTCTTGAAACAGCGATTGGATGATCTGTAACTGTTCGCCCAGTTGGGCTTGTTGGGTTGGGGCCAGTGCTTGGCCCGCCACCAGTAGCGTTGTCAAAGCCGCTTGGGGCATCGGATGGGCCGGATGGTGAGCCAGTTTGACCGGCCGGCCTTGCTTGGCGGCCTCGCTTGCCTGCGCATAGGCTTGCAGATCGGCGACCAGTGGCGCAACGGCCCGGGCAATCCCGTTCAAAAAAACGATATGGGCCTTGAGAACGGCGGCTGGTTCGAGCGGTGCTTGGGCCAAGATTAATAGGCCACCCACCGGCATGAATCCCCAAAACAGTAAAAGGTAACAAGTTTTCATGAGGCTGGTATTGGGCTAAATATCAGCAAAAAAGGTGACATTTTGACAATGGGTGGGGATTTGGCGGTTGAGCTGGCCGTCCGTGCGGATGGCTCCTACTTCAGCCGTTTGGGGTTTTCGGCCACAAAAGCCGCCCAACTTTTGGCCCGGCCCCCGCCCGTGCTCTGCTGCTGATAAGCATGGCACACCGCCACCCCGAGCGCATCGGTTGCATCCAGCAGTTCGGGGACCTCCTTGAGCCCAAACTGGGCCACCAACATGGCCGCAACCTGTTCTTTGGCCGCGTTGCCATTGCCGGTAACGGATAGTTTGACCTTTTTGGGGGCATATTCGGTGATGGGGATCTGCCGGGACAGGGCCACGGCCATTGCTACACCCTGGGCCCGCCCCAATTTGAGCATCGATTGGATATTTTTACCAAAAAAAGGCGCTTCAAGGGCCATTTCGTCCGGGCTAAATTCCTCCACAATCTGACTGATCCGCTCAAAAATCTTGGCCAGTTTCAGGGCTTGCCCTTCATATTTGCTCAGGTGGATGACCCCATATTGCAGTACCACCATCTGCTTGCCCAGCAGGCGGATCAAGCCATAGCCTGTGACAGTGGTGCCCGGATCCACGCCCAAGATAATTCGCTCGGGCTGGGGGGCAGGTTTCAACACGTTGGGGAAGGGATCCATCATTGGGCAATAAAGACTAGAGGTGTGGACGGTTATTCGTGGCCGCTCACAAAGATCGGGAAAATCCGGCGTAGAATACACGCTATCCGGGCAATCTTGCTATAAATTTGCAATGGAGAAAAATAGCATCCCTCTTTTAACCATGAAAAAAAGTGCGTTTCTATTTGGTTTGGTTGCCCTAGGGCTGGTGATCAATGCTTGCGAAGGTCAAAAAGCGCCTTCGGGCAAAGATTTTTTGGTAACCATCAAGACCAAACACGGGGAAATCCATGCCCTCTTTTACGATGAAACCCCGAAGCACAAAGAAAATTTCATCAAATTGACCAAGCAAGGCTTTTATAACGACTTGCTGTTCCACCGGGTCATTGCGGATTTTATGGTTCAGGGGGGCGACCCAACTTCCAAAAATGCGCCAGCGGGCACTCCACTGGGCAATACTGGGCCAGGCTACACAATCCCGGCAGAAATTGTCCCCCAATATTACCACCACCGGGGGGCCATTGCGGCGGCCCGCAAACCGGATCAGGTAAATCCAAACAAAGAATCTGACGGCAGCCAATTCTACATTGTGCAGGGCAAAAAATACACCGATGCCGAGCTGCGCAATCCGCAATTGCGCGTCAACGTCCAGAAGTTGTACGAGCTGTTCCTCAAACTGGTGCAGCAGCCCGACCAACAAGCCATGATGGCCCAATATGCCCAAGTCCAAAACACGGGAGATCAGCAGGCCATGGTCGATTTTATCCTAAAGCAAAAAGATTTGTGCGAAGCCGCTTACCAAGTGGAGCTTGACCTCCCCATCTCGGAGGCCCAAGTGAAAACCTACACCACCGAGGGCGGAATTCCATTTCTCGATGGCGGCTACACGGTTTTTGGCCAGATCCTCGACGGGTTTGAGGTGTTGGACAAAATCGCCGCCGAGCCGGGAGATGGGATGAACCGGCCCCTCCAAGATTTGAAAATGACGGTGACAGTGGCCGAAGTTTCCAAAAAGGAAATTAGCAAACGGTTCAATTATGTGTACCCAACTGCCCCGGCCAAAGCAAAGTAAACTTGGGGACTTTCTGATTTATCTGTTCAGTGATAGTGCATGAACAAAAAAAAGATTATCAATGACCCGGTTCATGGTTTTTTGACCATTCCCAGTGAGCTGATTTTTGATCTCATCAACCATCCCTATTTTCAGCGGTTGCGCCGGATCAAGCAGTTGGGCCTCACCGAACAGGTTTACCCGGGAGCCATTCACACACGCTTCCACCACGCACTCGGGGCCATGCACCTCATGGGCTTGGCACTCAATACATTACGGGGCAAAGGTCATTATATTTGGGATGCCGAATATGAGGCAGCTTTGATTGCCATTTTACTCCACGATCTGGGGCATGGCCCTTTTTCTCACGCGCTGGAGGCCAGTTTGCTCACTGGCATCGATCACGAAGCGGTTTCGCTCCTGCTCATGGAACGCCTCAACGGTCAATTTGGGGGGGCGCTCAACTTGGCGATTGAAATGTTCCGGGGCACTTACCCGCGCAAGTTTTTTCATCAATTGATCTCGAGCCAACTGGACATGGATCGGCTCGATTATTTGCAGCGCGACAGCTTTTTTACCGGAGTGCAGGAAGGAACTATCAACCCCGACCGCATCATCGCCATGCTTGACGTGCAAGACGACCGGATAGTGGTACAGGCTAAAGGGATTTACAGTATTGAAAACTTTCTAGTGTCGCGCCGGCTCATGTACTGGCAGGTGTACCTGCATAAAACCACCGTCAGCACGGAGCAGATGCTGATCCAAGTGGTGCGCCGGGCCAAGCAGTTGCACCAAAACGGGCAACCAGTGTTCACTACCCCAGCGTTGTCCGTCTTTTTTGACAATCAAGTGACTTGGGAGGTGTTTTACCGAACACCAGCTTACCAAGAGGCGTTTGCCCAACTGGACGATTACGATATCTGGGGCAGCCTCAAGTTCTGGGTCAGCCACCCCGACCCGGTGTTGGCCCGGCTGGCCCGGATGCTGATCGACCGCCGGTTGCTCAAAGTACGCTTGGAGAACGAAAAGATCCCCGAGGCCGAGATTCGCGAGCGCCGCCAACGGGTAGCCGCCCAATGGCAGCTCACCCCGCAGGAAGCCGGGTATTTCGTGAGCTTTGGATCCATTACCAATGCCGCCTACCAGCCCAAAGAGGATGCTGGTATTCTGATTGTTACCAAAAAAGGGCAAGTGGTGGACGTGGCCGAGGCCTCGGATCTGCCCAACATCAAAGCCTTAACCAAAATTGTGAAAAAATACTATTTGTGCTACCCTAAAGATGTTTAACTTTGTGAAATTTTTTCGGAAATAACTGGAGCAAAAGTATGGTACAAGCCGTAAATCCTTGACATTCAAAAGATTGTTGGTTTTGCGTTTCTAGTTGCGGGCAGGCAGATGGATCCCTGAACAAGGGAGAATTGTGCTAGGCCGATCCAAAGCCAAGAGAAATCAGGGTGCTTTATCAATTGAAATTTTTAGTACTGAAAAATGCAGATGGAATTTACGGTTCAGCAAATTGCCGAGGTGTTGCAGGGCGAAATTAGGGGCGATGCAACGCAAAAAATATACCGGGTAGGTAAGATCCAAGAGGCGCAAGCCGGCGAGATAGCCTTTCTGGCCAACATGAAGTATGAGAACTATGCTTATACCACCCAAGCTTCCGCGCTCATCATCAACCGTGACTTTCAACCGCGCAAGCCGATTGCCTGCACTTTGATCGTGGTCGAGAATGCCTACGCAGCCATTTCCCTGCTGATGGAGCAATACCAGAAACTCACCAAAGGGGCGAAATCAGGCATAGAAACCCCCTCGTTTATCTCTCCCACAGCCAACTACGGCGAGGGATTATACTTGGGTGCTTTTGCTTATTTGGGCCACAATGTTCGGGTTGGCCACAATGTGCAAATCTATCCCCAAGCCTATATCGGCGACAATGTGCAAATTGGCGACAATACCATCATCTATTCCGGGGCCAAGATCTACGCCGACTGCGTGATTGGGCGGCACTGCACCATCCACTCCGGGGCCGTTATCGGCAGCGATGGCTTTGGGTTTGCTCCCCAAGCCGATGGCTCTTATCGGCCAGTTCCGCAGTTGGGCAATGTCATCTTGGAAGATTACGTGGATATCGGGGCCAACACCACCATTGATCGGGCCACTATGGGCTCCACGGTTGTGGCCGAAGGGGTGAAACTGGATAATTTGGTGCAAATCGGCCACAATGTCCGCGTAGGCCGCCACACGGTGATTGCGGCATTGGCCGGCATTTCGGGTTCCACCGAACTGGGCGAAAAATGTGTCATCGCGGGCCAAGTGGGCATGAGTGGGCACATCAAAGTGGCCGCCCGTACCAGCATTGGCCCACAAGCCGGCATTATCAAGACCGTTAAAGAAGAGGGGACGGCTTTGGTCGGTTCCCCAGCCATAGATGTAAAAGAGTATTTTAAAGCTTATGCCGCTTTCCGCCGGATGCCCACTTTGCTTCGCCACTTGGAGAACATGGTCAAAGAAAGGGAAACCGGAGCGGGGAAAGTTTAACTGACTGTTATTTAGATTGATGAACACCAAACAGCATACTATCAAAAAAACTGTTACCGTTTCTGGGGCAGGCTTGCACACCGGGGTAGTGTCCAACATGACCTTTGTGCCCGCCCGGCCCGGTCATGGTATCAAATTTCAGCGGGTGGATTTGCCCGGATCGCCCACCGTCGATGCCGATGCCGATCTGGTAGTGGACGTTTCACGGGGCACGACCATTGAGCAGGGAGATGCCCGGATCAATACCGTAGAGCACGTATTGGCCGCGCTTACTGGCCTACAAGTGGACAATGTGCTGATCCAGCTCGACGGCCCCGAACCGCCCATCATGGATGGCAGTTCGCAGCTTTTTGTCAATGCCCTACAAGAAGCCGGTTTTGAAGATCAAGGGGTCTTGCGCGATTTCTTTGAAATTTCGGAGGGCATTTTTTATGCTGAACCCGACCGCAATGTGGAATTGGCAGCCCTACCACTCAACGATTACCGGCTCACGGTCATGGTGGATTACAATTCACCGGTATTGGGCAGCCAACACGCCACCCTGAACGACATTGCCCAATTCTCAACTGAGATTGCCTCGTGCCGCACTTTCTGTTTTTTGCACGAGCTGGAGATGCTCTACAAAAACAACCTGATCAAAGGCGGAGACCTCAACAATGCGATCGTGATCGTGGATCGGGTAGTGCAAGACGATGAACTGGACTATCTGGCGGGCCTGTTCCACAAACCCAAAGTCCATGTTCAGAAAGAGGGGATTTTGAACAATGTGGACCTGCGTTACAAAAATGAGCCGGCCCGGCACAAACTGCTCGATCTGGTGGGGGACTTGGCCCTGGTGGGCAAACCGCTGAAAGCCCAAATCTTGGCAGCCCGGCCCGGCCACAAAGCCAACGTTGCTTTTGCCCGGAAAATCAAGCGCATCATGCGGAAGGCATCGCCCTACCAAATGCCCGCTTACGATCCGCTCAATGTGCCCATGATGGACATCAACCAGATCATGAAACTGTTGCCCCACCGCTACCCCATGTTGCTGGTGGACAAGATCTTGCACATAGATCACAATTCAGTCGTGGGGGTGAAAAACGTGACCATGAACGAGCCTTATTTTGTCGGCCATTTTCCTGGCAATCCGGTAATGCCCGGGGTGCTGCAAGTGGAGGCGTTGGCCCAGACCGGGGGCGTGTTTGCCTTGAGCACGGTGGACAAGCCAGAAAATTATTGGCCCTATTTCTTGGCCATTGAGAACTGTCGGTTCAAAAAGATGGTTCAGCCCGGCGATACGGTGATTCTCCGCTGTGAACTGCTTGGCCCCATCAAACGGGGCATCCTCAAAATGAAAGGCCAAGCCTTCGTGGCCGGGGCTCTGGTATGTGAAGCCCTGTTAACTGCCAGTTTGGTGCGCAAAAACAAACCCACCGCGGTGGCCAATCATCCCGAACCGATGCCGATAGTGGCGGATTCTTTAAACCCTATGCAATGAACCAACCTTTGGCATATATCCATCCGGGCGCAAAAATCGGCCAGAATGTGACCATCGAGCCATTCGCCACTGTTTATGACAATGTAGAGATCGGCGATGGCACGTGGATTGGTTCCCATGTGACTATTTTTTCTGGAGCTAGAATTGGCAAAAGCTGCCGCATCTTTCCCGGGGCTTCCATTTCAGCCATTCCACAAGACCTTAAGTTTGACGGAGAGGACACGGTTGTCATTATCGGTGACAATACCACCATCCGTGAATGTGCGACCTTGAACCGGGGCACCAAAGACAAGTTTAGGACTGAAATTGGCCGCAATTGTTTGCTCATGGCCTACGTTCATGTGGCCCATGACTGTGTGATCGGCAACAATGTGGTGATTGCCAACTCGGTTCAATTGGCGGGCCATGTCGAAATCGGCGATTTTGCCGTCATTGGGGGAACCAGCGCAGTGCACCAGTTTGTCCGGATCGGGCGGCACGTGATGATATCGGGCGGCTCGCTGGTGCGCAAAGACGTGCCCCCGTATGCCAAGGCCGCCCGGGAGCCGCTCACCTTCGTCGGCCTGAACGCCATTGGGCTCAAACGGCGCGGATTTGCCACCAATCAACTCAATGATCTGAAGGAAGTTTATCGCATTATTTATCAGAGCGGGCTGAACAATAGCCAAGCCCTGTCAATGATCGAGGCGGAAGTGACCCAATCAACCGAGCGGGACGAAGTCCTCAGTTTCATCCGCGAGTCCAAGCGTGGCATTATGAAGGGCATCAATAATGGCCGGGCAATAGTTGAAGAAGAGGAGTAGGCCCGCAGCCAAAAAAGGCCGGAACGTTCCAGCGAACGTTCCGGCCTTTTTTTAGAGAATTGTCAGGCTATTTCTCGCCCTCTTTCTCCGCAGTTTTTTTCTTCTCTTCTTTCTTGATCACCAGTTCGGCATCTTTTAAGGTTTTGGAAACCGCCAGAAAAGGCCCCGAAATAACCTGTTGCCCTTCTTTGATGCCCGAGAGGATTTCAATGTTGTCATAATCGCTGATCCCAGTTTTTACTTCCACCATTTTGGCCGCTCCGTTATCGTTGACAAAAACCACTTCTTTGATCCTTTGTTTCTCTTCGGGCTTGGCATTCTGGTTGGTCACATTGGTGTTTTGAGCGGGCTGATCAGTAGCGGGCTTCTCGTCTTTTTTGTCCTCCCGGGTAGTAACGGCAGCCAAGGGCACTGTCAGCACGCCGGTTTTGCGGTCGGTGATGATCTCCACGCTGGCCGTCATGCCGGGGCGGAACGGTGATTTGCCCTTGCGTTCTTTTTGCAGGGCCATGTACGACTCGGGCAGGATGCGGATCCGCACCTCAAACTCCGTGATGGCATCGCTGCTTTGGCCCGCCACTTCTTTGGCACTGTTGGCTATCAAAGTGACCACGCCCCGAAACTTGGCTTCCTTGTAGGCGTACGAGTCCACCTCGACGATGGCCGTGTCACCGTTGGCCACCCGGATGATGTCGTTTTCATTTACTTCCACCCGTACTTCCATGACCCCCAAGTCGGCAATGCGCAGAATTTCCGTGCCGGCCATTTGGGACGTGCCCACTACGCGCTCGCCCTTTTCCACACTTAGTTTGGACACTATCCCGTTCATTGGGGCAATGATGGTGGTAAACGACAGGTTTTCGTTGGCTTCTTTCACTTGGGCCTCGGCACTCATCACGCCGTAGCGTGCCGCCTCAATGTTCTCTTCGGCCGATTTGAGATCGGCAATGGCCACCTCATAATTGGTTTGGGCCGTTTCCAGATCTGAAGTGGAAATGGCTTTTTGGGAACTGAGGGTTTTGCTCCGATCCAGTTCTAGTTTGCGGCGGTACAAAGTCGCTTTCGATGATTCCATGCGCGCCCGAGACTGGGCCAAATTGGCTTTTTGGGTGTTGAGGTTGGCCATTACCCTGTCCAGTACCGACTTGAGGTTATCGGGCTTGATCTTGACCAGCACTTGGCCGCGCACCACCGAATCCCCCTCCTTGATCATCACATCAATGATCTCCCCCGAAACCAAGGGCGAGATTTTGACCTCAATCTCGGGTTGGACCTTGCCCGAGGCACTCACCTTCTCCACTATTTCCGAGCGTTTGGCATTGGCAAACTCCACTTCCACTGCCTTCTTCCCGCCAATCCAGCCCATTTGTCGGGCTAAAATTGCTCCCCCAATAAGTAAAACAAAGATGATCCCGATCGTGATAAATAAAGTATTGTTGTTTTTGCGCGGCTTTGCCATGATTATGTTGATTTTTTTGTTGCTTCACGAGTATTAAGTGTATTTTTTATTCCATTTAACTTCTTGCCCAAGGGCCGAAAGTATTGCTAAATAGTTGGTTGGTGGGCGGGCGGGGGTAAAATTCCCCTAGCCCAACCAACCAACTATGATTACAGGGTCAGCCCTTTGCCCGCGTAGAAATCCAACACTTTAATACGGAAGATATAATCAAACTTGGACCGGATCAATTCTGACTCGGCAATGGCCAAGTTGTTTTTTGCCAACGCATAGTCGAGCGAGTTGGCCGCGCCCACATTGAAACGCTCCTCCACTATTTTCTGTGATTGGGTAAGGGCAGCCAACCGGGTTTGGTTGGAGATAAAAGAACGCTGGGCAGCCTTGGCATCGGCGTAGGCCTGCTCGATGGTTTGCCGCAGCACGTTGCGCACGTTTTGGGCCTGCAATTGGGAGCGATTATGCTGGAGGCGGGCGGTGGTCACTGCATTGCGGATCTGAAAACGGTTGAAAATCGGGATTTGGAGCTGAAAGCCGATCACTTGCCGAAGGTTTTCGTCGATCTGTTGGCCAAATGGCTTTAAGTCTCCCCTTACACCGTTGACAAAGGCAAAATTCTGGCTGGAAGTACCCGTAAGCACCGTCCCAAAACCAGATAAGGTAGGCATATAATTGCCCCGGGCAATGGCGATGCCCAAATCGGCCGCTTCAATGTTCTTGTCTGCGCTCATCACATTGGGCTGAGTGCCTTGGGCCAGCTCATAAACGCTCAATGGGGTCATGATTAGATCTGCGGCATTGGGGTCGGCCAGTTGGGGGATCACAATCTCGATTGGGGTCTCGACTGGTAACTGGAGCAAGATTTTGAGCCGTACCAAAGCGATGTCCACGTTGTTCTCGGCTTGGGTAATCCGGTTCTCGTCATTGGCTTTTTGCGACAATATGTCGTATTTATTGGCCTCGGCCAACGCCCCCGCATCGATCAGGCGCATGGTGCGATCCAATTGTTCTTGGGTATTTTGCAACTGCACCCGGGCCACGCCCAGCAATTCCCGGTTGAACAGAATGGTGAGGTATGCATTGGCAATGTCGAGCATCATGTCGTTCTTGACCTGGGCAACGTCGGAACGGCTGGCGTCGAGAATGGCCACATTTTGCTTGATGGTGTTGATCTGCCGGAACCCATTGAAAACCGTAAAATTGGTGTTGATGGAAGTATTGAAGTTGGCCACCTGCTGGTTGGTGAACGTGTTGGTGAAAAAGTCGATCGATCGGCCAAAGTTCCACTGTTGGCTCCCGTTGGCATTAAGGTTGGGCAGCCGGTTGACCCGTGACTGCAACAAGTTGGCCTCGTTGATGTCCTGCTGGATCTTGGCGATTTTCAACTGGAGATTTTGCTCCACTGCATAATCAATGCACCTTTGTAGGTCCCATTTTTCTTGGGCCTGTATTTTGGGTGCATAAAGAAGTGCCATGAGCAATAAGCCCAGCACTTGGAGGGTACGTTGGTTCTTATACATCATTAATTGACTGTAAAATTGGACATAGATAAAAATTGCGTGTTTTTTGATACCGGCCAAAACGAGCGCAGTTGAGATAGATCGCGTGCAAGCTTGATTGGTTGCGAACAACAAACTAGTCAACGAGCTAAATGCTGTCAAAAAAATAAGTGGAAAATGGAGGTCGATACCGGAGAACACCGCTATTTGTTGTTAGCGGTGCAATTTAGGGATAATCTACGTACTTTTTGGGAGAAAGTTACTTCTTTTAAGAATAGGCGGCAGGATCAGGGGCCAAAACTCGGTCAAGTCGTTGGGAAATGGCCGAAATTGGCCTATATTCTGTTTTTTAGTGGTTTTATACTGCGGCTAATGCACATTATTGAAAAATTGATCCAAAGTAAAACGGGCCATACCCTTGACTGTGAGGATGAAATAGTAATCACCAACGATTTGGTGGCCATCATCGACGGGGCCACCAGCAAAACCAACCGCCGCTACGAGGGCCTGCCCCCCGGCAAGATGGCGGCCCAATTGCTGGCCGGGGCCTTGACCCGGCTCCCCATTGACGTGGGTGCCCACGCCGCTGTAATGTACTTGACCGGGCAGATAGCGGCCCAGTATCAGGCCCACGGGCTGGTGGAGCACCTGCGCCAGCACCCCGTGGAGCGGATCTGCGGTTCGCTGATCCTGTACCACCGCCACCACCGCCAGATTTGGCGCGTGGGCGATTCGTTTCACCTGATCAATGGCCAAGCTTTCCGGCCCCGTGATCGCGCTGAGGTGGTGAATGCCAATGCGCGGGCCATGTACCTAGAACTCATGCTGCTCGAGGGCCAGACCATCGATCAGTTGCGGCAGCAGGATGTGGGCCGGGCGTTTATCATGCCCTTGCTCACGCGCATGGCTGCCTTCCACAACAACGCGGCCGCTGGGGAGTATGCCAGTGCCGTGCTGGACGGATTCCCCGTGCCCCCGTCTTTAATCCAAGTGGTACCGGTGCCGGCCGATTGCCAAGAAGTGGTACTGGCTTCTGACGGCTACCCGATGCTGTTCCCTTCGCTGGCCGCCACCGAAGCCCATTTGCAAGCTGTACTGCACGACGATCCACTGTGCTTTCGCCGTTTCAAGGCCACTAAGGGAATGCAACCGGGCCACCTCTCGTTCGATGACCGGGCGTATGTCCGCTTTGTGCCATGATCAACAACTTTTGGGGGGCATTTGCGTTACATACCTTGCAATGAATAAAAAAAAGCAATTACTTTGTGACGCTGTTTTCAAAATAATGGATATCCACCCGCCGATTTTATTGTCAAATCCATCATTGGTTCTGCTGTGCAGGCCCAACAGTTGCTTGCGCCCGTAGGGGCTGCACATCAATGGGCCGTCCCCGGGCTGCCCTCTCCTCAAATTTCGCAATCATTTAACATCCTGTTGCGGTTTCTGGCCTGCGTTTTGGGCTTGCGTTGAGCCTTGCCCCCTTTGCTAACATTGTTATCCCCAATATTCACTTTAACCAACCACTGATCGACAAAATGGAATTTACTGTTCAGGTTGCTGAAGAAAAACACCTTGCGTACGCACTTGAAATCTGCCGCCAGATCGAGGAATCGGCCAAAGCCCGTGGCACGGGCATCGCCAAGCGCGACCCCGAATACATCAAACAAAAAATTCGCGAGGGCAAAGCGATCATTGCCCTCTCCAACACGGGCGTTTTTGCCGGTTTTTGCTACATCGAGACTTGGGGACACGGCAACTATGTGGCCAATTCGGGCCTGATCGTCAACCCCGAGTTCCGCAAGGCTGGGCTGGCCAAAACGATCAAACAAGTGGCGTTCGACCTTTCCCGGGAAAAATATCCCCAAGCCAAGCTTTTTGGCCTCACCACCAGCTTGCCCGTGATGAAGATCAATTCGGAGATCGGCTATGAGCCAGTCACTTATTCGGAGCTGACCAACGACGACCAGTTCTGGAGCGGGTGCAAGAGCTGTGTCAACTACGAAATATTAATGAGCAAGAACCGCACGAACTGTTTGTGCACCGCCATGCTCTATGATCCCCAACAAAAGCAAGAAGACCCGGCCCAGCCCGAAGCCCAGCCCGAACCGCAGAAAGCATTTAGCCTCCGCGAAAAACTCTACGAACGCTGGATGCGGATCAAGGCCAACATCATGCTTCGCGAAAAAGACAAGGCCAAACCTCCGGTCATGCACGAAGCAAGGCCCCGGATCAGCATTGTGACCAAAAAACGGGAGAAAGAACCGATCTAGCCCCGTATTGGGAGAAAAAACCAAATACCGTCTGGGAAATAGCCCAAACGGTATTTTTGTGCCCAGTGGCCAACGGCCCAATAACGGGCAAGCGGAGATTCCCGCAGATTGGTCGCCTAGAAATACGTGCGCACCTCTTGCTTGATAAAGCGCAAAGCCCCGGCGGTCACCTCTTCGCCCCCTTGGGCGATGAGCGTATTAAAAATGCTTTTGGACAGTTCTAGGGCAGGGGCATCTTTGTCCAGCCCTTCCATGCCCTGGTTGATCAAGGAGATCATGGTTTCCATCGCGTCACGGATTCGGGCCCAGGCCTCATCGCTCATATAAACCTGCTGGGACAAATTGTGGGAAAATTCGCTGCGGATCTCGTCCATCATCATTTGCTGGAGTTCGCGGGCCTTGAGCGAGTTGTCGGTCAGCCTGACAACCAGGTTCTGGGCCGATATCCGCTCCAAGAACAGGGCCATGCGCTCATACGCCTGCAACCGCATGGGGATCAGCGACTCAGCATATTTGACCTTGAGTTCCATGAGCCGCCGCTCAAAATCTTTGTTGAGGAAGGATTTGGTGGTGAGGTACATGCCATACAACACCAAGGCCGCCGGGATGGTAAGTTTCAGTAATTCGGTCAGAAATTCCATGCAAGTAAAATGTTTGGGAGTGCACTTAAAACGCACAAACGATGGCAAAACTAAAACCATTTTTAGATTTACTCCGTTAATTTAGTGCTTTCTGCCAAGATTAAATGGATTGTCCAAGTGAAAGGGAGGGTATCCTTGAAAATCAGGGGGTTTATTTTTCCCAAGTCGCTCCAAACCGATTTCTGGTTGAGCCAAATCGCGCACCGATCTGTTCCATTGCAGATTAGTTTGAGAAAAAGCAAGTTCAGGTGCAACAACCACGCCCATGATGCCCATGATAGAACCAATATCCATTTCAGCGCAGGCCGCTGGGGAGATCCGCTACCTGATGCAGCACAAAAACATTCCCGAAGGCTATGCCCTGCGGGTGATGGCCGAGGGCGGCACGGGCTGCGGCGGGGTCAAGTACCGCTTGGGTTTCGACAAGCCCAAAGCGGGCGACGGTACCTACTGGATTGCCGACATCCCACTGGTGTATGAAAAGCGGCAGATGCTGTTTCTGATGGGCCTTGAGATTGGGTTTGAGGAGCGCAGCCACGAGCGCGGCTTTGTGTTCACCCGGATAGAACTGCCCGCCGCCACGCCGTAGGTATTGCCGGAGCACACTCGGCCCGATTTCGCCGGCCAACTTGCCAGTGGGAAGTTACCATCACGGCGGAAACACTTTCCTTTGGAGGGCCGCCCAACCTGGCCCTCGAGACCCTTCTCGGGATGGTCAGTTGAAAAGTGGCCCCCACCAGCCGGGGTCTTTCATAAATGACCTATTTTTGTTTGATTTGAAAACAACCGATCCACATGCGAAATATTTTTCTCTGCTTGATGAGCCTGCTTTCTTTTTTTCACCTCAGTGCGCGTGCCCAGCCCGATGTGCCACGCATGGAGCCCCCGTTTTGGTGGGCGGGCATGAAAAACCCCAAATTGCAAATCCTCGTGCACGGCAAGGGAATCGGCCAAGCCAAAGTGAGTATCGCCTATGCGGGTGTGCGGTTGGCCGAAACCATCCGTACCGAAAACCCCAACTATTTGTTCCTCAACTTGGAGCTGGCCCCCGACGTGAAGCCGGGCAGATTACCGCTGGTGTTTGAGCAGGGTGGGGCCACCAAAACACTCGACTATGAAATCCGGGCCAAATCGACGGCCACGAACCGGATCCAAGGGTTTGATCAAGCCGACTTGATCTATTTGCTCATGCCCGACCGTTTTGCCAATGGTGACCCCGGCAATGACAACGTCGCCGGGATGTTGGAGAAAGCAGACCGCAAAGCTCCCTTTGGCCGCCACGGCGGTGACCTCCAAGGGGTGATCAACCACTTGGATTATCTCAAGGATCTGGGCACTACCGCCCTCTGGCTCAACCCGGTGCTGGAGAACGATATGCCCGCTTCTTCCTATCATGGCTATGCGATCACTGATTTTTACCGCGTCGACCGCCGTTTTGGCGATAACGAAAAATACCTGCAACTGATCGATCAGGCCCACCAGCGAGGATTGAAGATCATCCAGGACATGGTGGCCAATCACATCGGGTCCAGCCATTGGTGGATGAAGGATTTGCCCGCGCCAAACTGGATCCACCAGTTTCCCGAGTTCACCCGCTCCAACTACCGCTTGGCCGTCATTTCTGATCCCCATGCTTCACAGGCCGACAGTACCCAAATGACCAAGGGCTGGTTCGATACTACCATGCCAGACTTGAACCAAAACAATGAATTGTTGGCCAATTATTTAATCCAAAACACCCTTTGGTGGATCGAGTACAGCGGCATTGATGGCATCCGCATGGACACGTACCCCTACCCGGACAAGGATTTTATGGCCCGCTGGGTGCGCGAAGTGATGCACGAATACCCCAAGTTCAACATTGTGGGCGAGGTATGGATCCATTCAGCGGCCATTTCGGCCTACTGGCTCAAAAATACGTTCAACCGCGATACCTATCAGTCAACCCTGCCCAGCCTGACCGATTTCCCAGTATTTGAGGCCGTTACCAAAGCCTTCAACGAGCCGACGGGCTGGGCCGATGGCCTGAGCCGCCTCTACCATGTGCTGGCCGAAGATTTTGTCTATGAGAAGCCAGAGAACAATGTCATTTTTCTGGACAACCATGATGTATCGCGCTATTTCACCTCGGTGCGAGAAAACCCCGCCAGTTTCAAAATGGGCCTGGCTTATCTGCTGACCATGCGCGGCATCCCCCAAATCTACTACGGCACGGAGCTTATGATGGCCGGCGATGGTGGCTTTCATCCCGATGTGCGCAAGGATTTTCCTGGGGGCTGGCCCGGTGATCCCCAAAATGCTTTTACCCCCGAAGGGCGAACCCCGGCCCAAAATGAAGCCCTTGACTATTTGCGCAAATTGGCCAACTGGCGCAAGGGCAAGCCTGTGATCCACCACGGAAAGTTGACCCATTTTTTGCCCGAAGATGACACCTACGTGTATTTTCGCCACGATGGGCAAAACTGTGTATTAGTGGCTTTTAACAACAGCGACAAGCCCAAGACCCTGAAAACGAAGCGTTTTGCCGAATTGATGACTGGCTACCAACACGGCCGGGACGTATTGACCGGAGCCAAAGTGGAGGATCTGCAAACGTTGGTTTTGCCCGCCAAATCGGCCACAGTCTTGGAACTGGGGCGCTAATCGGGGCCATGGAAAAACTCCACCGCCACCGCGCCCCTATCGCCAGCCCGTTTGGCATCAGTTTATATTACCCCGCCAGTTTGTTGTTGGCCCTCTTGGTATTTCCTGTGCTGATCTGGCAGGGCCGCCGGGTACGTAAACGGGTCATCCGCTTGCCGGGGGCAGTGGGTAGCCCCGAGGGCTGGGCAGGTGTGGCCAACGGGCGACCACCGTTGCGCCTGCTGGTGCTGGGCGAGTCCACTGTGGCGGGCATTGGGGCTAGCACGCACGCCGTGGGGATGGCGGGGCGAACAGCCGCTCATTTGGCGGAACTGCTGGAACGGCCAGTCTGGTGGACTGCCCTGGGCAAGAATGGGGTCACGGCCCAATCCGCCCGATTTGCCCTCGCGCCACAGTTGTTTGGCCAGTCGTATGATCTGGTGGTGGTGGCGTTGGGGGCCAATGACACCTTCCGGCTGCACCCGCCGAGCCATTGGGCAAATAGTTTGGCCGCGCTGATCAAAACTTTGCGGGGTTCGCTGGGCCCAGTACCCATTCTGCTGGCCACGGTCCCGCCAGTGGCGAAGTTTCCCGCCATTCCCCAGCCATTGCGGGGTGTTTTGGGCCTTTGCGCCCAAGCATTGGGGCACCGCGCCCAGCAATTGGCTGCGTTCTATGGGCTCGTCTATTATTCCAAAGCAGAGTTTGGCCAGGATCCCAGCTATTTTTGCTCCGATGGCATCCATCCATCCGAAAAGGCGTACCAACTGTGGGGCCAATATTTGGCCTCCGATCTGGCCGTCATTGTGCAGGCCCAGCGGTTGGGCCAAGATGACATTGGGCCATTGGCCTAGCACTTTACCCGCTCAAAACCACACTTTTACCAACTATCAAAATAAGCTGCCAAGAAAAAATAGGCTGTTTCGGGGGCTTTATTCTTTCATCAGTCGGTAGTATTGCAATACCCGTTCGTCTTTTTCGGCTTCGCGGATACTGAGCTTGAGGTCGTCGATGCCCTCAAATAATTGCAGGGCCGCGTAGGCACTCACCCGGGTATTGTGGTTGGGGTTGCCCCGGGCGATTTCGGCCAAATAATTAATGCCCTGCTTGCGCACCTTTTCGGGCTGTTCCAGCAAGTAAGCCCCGAAGTTGTTGAACAAGTAGCTGAGTTCATACCCCGATTTGCGGCTCATCTTATCTACGTACCAATCGATCTTGTTGGGCACTTGGGCATAGGCATAAAATTCAGCCAATGCTTTGACCACCAACAAATTGTTTGAATTTTCATACTTTTCAAACAACTGGGCTGGTTCATCTCCCCCCGCATTCGCGTAGGCATACATGGAATTGGCCAACACAGTGTAGGAACTGTCGTTCATGGTTTTGACAAAGAAACTGGGTGGCACTTTACCTGCCAGCGCATTGATGGCCGAAGCCCGAACCAAGGATTTTTCGTCGTTGAGGGCCAAGTTTTTAAGCTTATCGGCAATAGTGGCCAGATCCTCACCCGTGTAATCAGCGAAGGCATCGGCAGCTACTTGACGTACTTGCCATTGGTCATCGGCCAGGGCAGCAAACAGGGCCCCTTTCACTGCCGGATCCTGTTCCAAGCGGATCTGGAGGGCTTCGGCTGCCGCCAGTTTGGCCAGCAACCTATCCGAATGTTGCAACTGATAAATGAGGCGGGCAGGGCTTTTGGGGTGTTCCACTGTGCCCAGCAGTTGGGTTTCACCGTCAAACAGCACCAGTTCAGGGGTGGCGGCCACCGGAAAACGAAAGGTTTGCTCGCGCTCGGTAATATCGATGTGGTGCCGCTGTTTTTTTCCTTTCACCCAAATATCCACGTACAGCGGCAGGCGGTACAGGGGCGTATAAGTGGTGTCCTGTTGTTGGGCCACGGTCAAAATCAGTTCTTGGTTGCTCACGCTATCGCGCACGGCGAGCTGGGGATGCCCGGCAGACATGAACCATTGATCAAAAAACCAGTTCAGATCCTCGCCCGTCACTTCCTCAAACATCAGCCGCAAATCATGGATTTCAGCTTTTTTGTACGCATATTTTTTGAGGTATTGTTGCAGCGAGGCAAAAAAAGCTTCATCCCCCACGTAATTGCGCAGCATGTGCA
>JBBQXF010000101.1:0-17021 GCA_038209965.1 Cytophagales bacterium
TTCATGGCTTGGCACAAGACCACTACGATCATTACGTATCCGATATCCAAGCCATCAGCGCCGAGCAATTGCACCGTTTGGCCAAAAAGTATTACACGGATGGTTTTTTGACCGTTATGGCTGGATAACAACTTAAACGACTTTCCACTATGAAACAATACCACGACCTGCTCCAGACCATACTCGACAAAGGGGTGCAAAAGGGCGATCGGACCGGCACTGGCACATTGAGCATTTTTGGCCACCAAATGCGCTTTGACTTGGCGGCGGGCTTTCCCTTGGTCACCACCAAGAAGCTCCATTTCAAGTCCATTGTCCATGAACTGCTCTGGTTCCTGCGCGGGGACACCAATATCGCCTACCTGAAAGCCAACGGGGTGAGCATCTGGGACGAATGGGCCGATGCAAACGGGGAACTGGGGCCGGTCTATGGCCACCAGTGGCGTTCTTGGCAAGGGGCCGGCGGCCGGGTCATTGACCAAATATCGCGGGTGGTGCAGCAGATCCGGGACGACCCCAATTCCCGCCGCCTATTGGTGAGCGCGTGGAACGTGGCCGATGTGGACAAGGTCAAAGTACCCCCGTGCCATGCGCTGTTCCAGTTTTATGTGGCCCATGGCAAGCTTTCCTGTCAGCTTTACCAGCGCAGTGCCGATGCGTTCTTGGGCGTGCCCTTCAACATTGCCTCCTATGCGCTGCTCACCCAAATGATCGCCCAAGTGACCGGCCTGGCCCCGGGCGAGTTCATCCACTCGCTGGGCGATGCGCACCTCTATCTTGACCACTTGCCACAGGCCCAATTGCAGTTGGGGCGGAGCGATCGCCCATTGCCCCAAATGCACCTCAACCAGGCCGTGCAGGACATTTTTGGGTTTTCCTACGCAGACTTTGCGCTGGAGGGCTATGACCCGCACCCGGCCATCCGGGCGGCGGTGTCGGTATAAGCGCCATTTTGAGGGGTGGGTGCGCGAATAATCCCGAATTTTTCCTATTTTAGCCCTCCATAAACAGCGGGATGACCATGAAATTTGATGAACTTGAGATCGCGGCCCTATTGACAAACCGAACCATCCAATCGCAAGTCCAACAGCTCAAGGCCCAATGGGCTTTCCGCGACCTGGACGACGGGGATTTCTTTGCCCTCCTCCTCTTGGCCCCCGCCATTGGACTGGCCATGGCCAATGGCAGCATCAGCCTGTACGAAGAACTGGCCCTGAACAAAAAGGCCCGGCATTTCTCCAAAGGGAACTATTTCTTGCGCAAAGACCCGATAATGGAAGGGATGAGCAAGTTTATCAATGATTTTGCCCAATTTGAGCAACCCAGCTATGAACTGCTAGCCAGGGTAATGGCCAATGCGCTGGCCCGTTACCCTGAAGTGGCGCTCCGCCCGGCCCAAACTGAATTTGATCCACCAGATTTTCGGGCAGTATTGCTCAACGGACCTTACGTAGTGGTGAAAATGTTGGGGGCATTGTTCTTGAACGACGAGGATCTAATCCTGCAGCCGAGGGGGATTTCGCGGACCGAGTACGACAAGCTGGTCATCATTGGCCAGTACCTTGGCTTGGGCAATACCGAAATCTTCCAAGCATTTTGCCAGACTTACACCCTTCCGTAGGCCAGAAGCTGAGATACTGCTATCGCTTCACTTCAAATCCTTTCAACCCTTTTACATCGGCTTCTTCCAAATCGATGTCTTTCACTTGGGCATAGGCTGGGCCGTTTTGGCACCATTGGATAAACTCGTCCAATATTTCGTCATTGCCTTCTACTTCTACATAAACCTCGCCCGAGGGAAGGTTTTTTACCATACCGGCAATGCCCAGTTGTTCAGCTTTGGCTTTGGCAGAGGCCCGGAAGTAACAGCCCTGCACTTTGCCGGAAATGGTAATATTGTAATGTCTCATTGTATTAGTTTACTGGTTGGTAAAGCAGTCTGCACCGTTCTTGTTCGAGTTTGGGCAACTCGCGCTCTATTTGCAAATTTGTTTTTGCATTATTAAGTTCACTTTTGTACAATTCCCGGATCTGTTTCCGCTTAATGGCTTCCAAAAACCGGCGCACATCGTCGCGGTTTTCCAAACCCAGCCGGGGCACGGTCCGGGGCAGCCCGTTCTCTCCCTTGGCCACCATGGTAAAGTAGGAAGTGTTGGTGTGCTTCACCATGCCTGCCAAGAAATTCTCGGCCACTACCTTGATCCCCACCAGCATCGAGCTGCGGCCCACGTGGTTGACCGACGCAAACAGAGAGACCATTTCTCCCACTTCCACTGGTTGCAAAAACTCTGCCCCTTCGACACTAACGGTGACACAATAACTGCTGCTATGTTTGGAAGCACAGGCATAGGCCACTTTGTCCATGAGCGAAAGCAGCATTCCACCGTGGATCTTGCCGCCAAAGTTGGCGTAGGCAGGGATCATCAGTTCAGAAACGGTCGTGCGTGAATAACTGACCGGGCGGAAGGTATCTTCAAAGATTTCCATACAGACAATAAACGGGCGTAAATGTGCGAATGTTTTAGGGAAGCCGGGCACTTTTCCCAAATTATTTTGGGGGGTGGCCATTGTCCGCGAGGGGCAGCGGTGACCCCCGCCAAATTTCTCGCACAAACTGCCGGGTGAGGTAAATGAGCAATGTCCCCAGGGCAAGGGCCATCGGGGCCAAGCCAATGTACTTTTGCGACACCAAGTAACAATTATAGCTCATGAACGAACAGAAAATCATGACGATGGGGACAAAAAAGCGGCGCGGATAGTGGAACGCGTATAAAATGGCAAAAATATCGGCGGCAAAAAAGTAGCGCTCGTGCATGGACGGGAGCAGGTAGGGGATGCCCAGCGTGGACAGCAGGCCCAGGCTGATGATCAACCGGGGGGTGAATGCCATGCGCTTGACCATCACCAAATAGGCGAAGAAAAACAAGAAGCCGCCCGTTAGCGCAATCCCCACATACGCTACCGGCAGGTAGGGAAACCCCGCCAGGAAGGCATAGACCGAGGGGGCGCACAGCGTGAGCGAAGGGAAATGGGTCGTTTGGTGGACGTAGATGGTGAGCACATCCAGCCAACCGCGCCCCAGCAGGCCGCTGGGGATGGTGGACAGCACGTAGGTCCCGGGGATCACCAGCAACTGGGGCAGGGTCACCTTGCCCCGCACCCAGAGCGCGGCCACGGGCAGCGCGAAAAACACCGCCTGCAATTTGAAACAAAACGCCAGCCCGACGGCCACCAGGGCATGGTCATAGCTGCCCCGGCCCATCAAATGAGCGGCCAGCACCAGAAACACGGTGTAGGTCATATCGGCCTGTGACATGAGCGCGCTGTTGTACACCACCGTGGGGGCCACCAGCACGCCCAGCGCCGCGACAATCGCCACCTTGCGGCTCGTCACCGAGGGCAGCAAACTGCGGTAGGTGAGCCAGGCACAAGCAAAATCGGCCCCAAAAGCAATGAATTTGTACAAATACAGCGGTGGCAATGGCAGATAGGTGCCCAGCGCGACCAAATACAGGTACAGCGGCGGGTAATTGCAAAACTGGTAGGTGATGGATCCAAGCCCGTGGGCCTCAATCTGGTTGTACCACGGCAGGAGGCAAAAGCCAAAATCGGGGGCTTCGTAATTGAGATAGACCAGCCGGATCAGGCACGCCACCGACAGGCCCCCGCCCCAGAGGATGAGTTCATCCAACCGGCTGGGATCGGCCAGCGCCCGCCGTTTTTTGAGCAGCCACTCCGCCAAGCCCACCAACCCGATGCCCAGAAGGGCCACCCCAATAAACACCAGCTGCCTCGGCGAAAAATCCATGTCGTTTTTTGCCACCAAAATAAAGGGTAAAAAAATCAACTTCCTTCAACAAGACAACTATTTTTGATGATTGGCCCAGTTTTAATTTATATTCGGACGGATGAAACACCTGTATTTGCTCCTTGCCCTTTTTTTGATCGGACCAGCGGCCAATGCCCAGATCAGTCCCCACCAAGTGGACTCGTTGGCCGGGGTGATCCACGGGGCCAAGCTCGGCCCCCGGTTGCGGCGCCAGATCGACTCGCTGGAAGCACTGGGCCGGCCCAAACCCCGAAACCATAAAGTGCTTTATAGCTGGAGCACGGATGGGCTGGTCAACTTGGGGAACGTGAACCGCTTCCTGTTCAACCAGCGCGCCAGCCTGCGCTACGTGGGCGGGAAGATCTTTTGGTTTGAGCTGATCCCCGGTTTTGCCTACGGAAAAACCAACAGTCAACTGGCCGAACGAGAATGGACCGGTAATTTAAACATGACCATCTTGTACAATAAACCAGTGTATGGCTTGCTGTTTGCCATTGGTGAACGGAGCAACCTGCGGCGGATCGATCACCGCTGGTTGGCCGGGGCGGGCATCGGCTACCACACGGGCTATGGGCCCAATAATGGCCAACGGTTCAAGTGCTCGATCAGCACGGCACTGATCAGCGAAGTGACTAATTTTGTCCAAAGCGAAGATCTACGGGTGATCCGCAGCTCCACGCGGCTGGTCATGGAATACAACTTTTTTCGCAAACGACTGCTTTTTTACCACTCCACATTTTTCCAGCCCGCGATTGACCAAGCCAACCTCCGATGGAGCAATGGTTTGGACATCCGCGCCCCGATCAACAAAATATTGGTCCTCCAGTTGAGTGTGCTCTCCACCTACGAGAGCGTGACCGCCATGGGGCGGAGCAATTATGATCACCGGATTACCTTTGGCCTGCAACTGACCAATACCCGCTGAGGGTTGCCCAGCACTGGCGAGCTGGCTGGTTGGCGCCAAAAATTGGTCTCAATGGGGCCAAACTGCTTGCTTATACTGCCCAAGCGCACTGATCGGTTGGCTTTTAACGCGGAAAGTTGTAAGTTTAGCCTTCAATGCATTGTCCCATTTATCTAAACCATGAAATCAATGGCAAATCTCCTCTTTCAAAAATGTCGATCCGTCAATCATCACAATTACAAGCAGTTAGTTCCCGTCTATCTTGAGCAAATGGCCATTAGTGCCCAGCTTGGCTTTGGCAAGCAATATACCACCACCGAAGATTTTTTGGCCCAGTCGGGCGAGGTTGAGCTCTGGGAGGTGGTTGATACCAGTGCCCCCACCCGAGTTTTATACGATTGCTGGGTCTATCTGGCCGACACCGCCAATGTGTTTGTGGCCGGCACCGACCAAGATGCTGGGATTGGCATGATCCAATGGAGTTTTGGGGTCACCGATCCCAAAAAAGGGAACGAAAAGCTTGTTGAAGATTTACAAAAGGCATTTGACAATAAATAAGTCCCAAACCAACCATCGGCGAGGCTAAAATACCCACTGCCATGCTGGCTTTGGGCATGGCAGTGGGGTTATTTTTAAGGGACAATAATTGAATTGGTTTACCCAACCCAAAGCAACCAACGCGGGGCAGTATCGGTGCTTCGCGGTCCTCGGCCGCAGATTGAGTTACTGCACTGCCACATTGAAACTGACCTCAATGTCGGTTTCGCCACCCGCTTGGAGATAGTTGGTGGCATTGAGGCCAGCAAATGCCTTGTTGAGTTCATGGCGCAGGATCACGCGCAGCGCACCCGTGGCAGCGGCCCCAGTCACTACGCGGTTGGCCAAGCCAATGGGCCGGTTGCTGGCATCGGTGTCAGAATAAGTGTGCTGGGCCAGTCCGGTAGGATTAAACACAAAGAAAAACTGGTGCACCGTGCCCTCGGCCGTGATTTCCGCATTTTTGCTCTCCACAGCGGCTCCTTTGACCTTAGCCAAGGCCACGCCCACGTTGTAGGTGGTGTTGGCCCGCAAGGCAGGGGCAGCGATCACCGCCGGCAGGCCACCCGGCCCATCGGCATCCAAAAAGCTGAACACCACGGGGGAGCCACCACCAGTGGGCGAGAAAGTGACCACCATCGAGTTGATCTCTTCCTGCTCATTTTCGGGTTCGGGATCCTTCTTGTTGCAAGCAGTGAAAAGAACACCCCCTAAAATGAGGGTCATGGCCCATTGAGAAAATTTAAACGTTGTCATAAAACTGGATTTAAGTAAGAAAAAAATTAAAAAAAATAGTTTAGGCGCAAGATGAAGTTGCGACCGGTTTCATCGGTAAAATAGCGGAAGCGGTTGAGGTAGTCGCGGTAGGCCAAATTGCCCAAATTCCTGATACTGAAATGGATCGCCAGTTTTTGTTTGCCCAAGGGCCAAGCCAGCCCCGCATCCAGGTGGTAAATGGTATAGCCGCTGGGCGGGGCAGCATAATCGCTTTGGCCCTCATACCGCCGCTGCCGGGCCACGCTCAAGCTGTTCACCGACAAATAAGCATCTTGCCATCCCAGCCGGTTGGGAACGCGCCACGTGAGGCCATTCTCGATCCGGTCGGTGGGGATCCATGGCAGATAGGCTTGGTGCGATACATCCCGTGCCCGAACCATCGCGCCTTTGGCGGTGTAGTACACGGCCGGGCCGAGGTTCACCCGCAGCGAACCGTCCAATCCCCAGAAACGCGCATTGGTTTGGTCATAATTAAACACGGGGAAGGCCCCCCGGATGGTCAATTCGGGCGGTAGCTGTGGATTGAGGTAGATGTAGTTGTCAATTTTGTTGTAGTACAACGTGGCCTCAAAGCGGATCTTTGGGTTGGTGTATTGAATGGTATTGATCCATTTGTAGGCTTGTTCGGGGCGCAGATCGGCCCGGCCGAACTCGAGGGCCGCCACCCCGTGGTGCAGCCCTTCGCTGAACAGTTCGTTGGGGGCGGGGGCCCGCCACGCGGAGGCCAAATTGCTCCGAAAATTGAGTTGATCCGACCATTCAAAGTAAGCGCCCACTGTGCCCGAAACATTGTGGAAGTTAAAATCGGGGCGGGTCAATTGGTCGTTCCGATCAAAGCGCCAAGCCGTTAAATGCCGATAATCATAGCGGGCCCCAACTTCCAGTTCAAATGTATTTTTGATCCATTTTTCAATCACAAAAATGCCGCCGCTGCCAGCCCGGTAATCGGGCACGAGCGGCCGGATGCCCGTGCCCGGCACATTGTGGTTGTCTTGGAACAGGCCACTGAGGCCCACGCTGCCCTGCAATGGGCCGATTGGCCGGTGCTCCAATACTACGTCCAGGGTATGGGTGATCAATTGAAGGTCCAGGGCCGCCCGATCAGTGGCCGCACTGGATCGCCGCTGATCAAACTCGCGGCGCGAATTGGCCTGTAGGCCGTATTGGAAGGTCAGTTTGCCCATTTGGCCCATTTGCAAATGGCCATTGGCTTTGAGCAAGTGGTGGGCGATTTTTTGCCGGGGCGATTGAATGGCATAAGTAAATTCATCATTAAACCGAACGGGATAAACCGGACGGGGACTTTGGAGGGCAAAATTGAGATCGGTCAAGTTGCCAATGTGCGCACTGGCCAAGATGCCAATCTCGGTGGAAAAGCGGCTGTAGAAAATTTCACCCCCAAATTTTTCCCGGTGATAGCCCACTGCGCCCGAAAAATTGACCTCTCGCAAGCCGGTATTGGCCAAAAAATACTGGGGCGTGTGCAGGTTGCCCCCGCGTTTGCCGGTGGCTTGCACCCGCCAGCCGATGCCTCGGGCATAGCCCGCCACGCTGCCCGAAGCAGTGCCTTGGCGGCCATTGCTTTGGCCCACCAAATACAGTTCGCCGGTGAAGCCCGGGGCGCGGGGCAGATCGGGCGGGGTGACGATGATCACCCCGCCGAGCGCATCCGATCCATAGCGCACCGCCGCCGCCCCTTTAATCACTGATAATTTGGTGGCAATGAAAGGATCGATTTCTGGCGCGTGCTCCGAGCCCCATTGTTGGCCTTCTTGCCGGATGCCATTGTTGAGGATCAGCACCCGGTTGCTGTGCAGCCCGTGGATGATCGGCTTGGCAATGGTCGGGCCGGTCTGGAGCAAGTTCACCCCGGTGATGTCCCGCAGCGACTCGGCCAAATTTCCGCCCCGGGCCTTGTCCAATTCGGTTTTGTCAAGGCTGGTGGCCAAGTGCACGGCCCCGGTAGCCTCGCGCTGGGCTTGCACCGTAACAGCTTCCAGCAGCAAGGTGGTTTCTTCCAACCGGATGGCGAGGTGCAAGCCCGAATCCAGTTTGCACCGAAATTGTTGATCGGTATAACCCTGATAATGGATTTGTACCTCATATTCCCCCGGACATAGCCGGTCAAAAGAAAAAAAGCCTTCGCCGTTGGTGATGGTTTGTCTTTTTGGGGTGGTCAATCGGATGCTCGCTTGGCCCAATGAACCGTTTGCACTGGTTACTTTCCCCTCGATTGAGCAGTGGCAACCGGGGGATTGGGCCAGTACCTGATTGACTGTCAGGCTCAATATCAATAGGGCGGCGAATCTTTGCACTAGTAGTAGTTGAAACAATGTTGCAAATATAAGCAAATGCAACATAATTGCAAAAACGCGCTGACCAGATCAAGCGGGCAAATTTTGAAGAACTTTTAAGCCTGTCAGCGCGAAGGGAAAAGAACGGGAACGGAGCCGGCCCAAAAAAATTCCGGCTGGGAGAACCCAGTTGGAATTTCACAGTCCTTGTGCCCGTTAAACCCAGTCAAAATTGGTTTGGGGTCAGAGAACAAACCTTTGAAAATCAAGTCAACCCATCTTTAAAAACCCCTAAAATCATTTTTTGGCTTGGCACAGTTTGATTCTCCGGTGCGCGGCCATTGCACGAACGCTATTTTTTCGATTATTCAACGGTTATATTGAAGGTGGCGTCGGCATCGGATACTCCGCCCGCTTGGGGGAAATTGTCGGGCCCAAGGTTAGTAAACCGTTTGTTCAGGGCGCGGCGCAATACTACCCGCAGTGTACCCCGGCCGGGCGGGCCTGTCTCGATCCGGTTGCCCAAGCCGAGGGGCAGGTTATCGCGATCCGCGTCGGTATAGCGGTGCTGCATCAGGCTGGGCGGCACAATCAAAAAGAAAAGCTGGTATTGGTTGTCCAAATCGCGTACTTGGCCGGTCCGATCAGCAATCAACCCCTTCTCGACAAGCCCAAGACTAATATTGGTATTGAAAACTGAATTGGCCCGGAGCGGCGGGGCCGAGATCATCGGTGCCGCCGCTCCGGGCCCGTCGGGGTCGATGTAGTTGAAAGTAATGGGCGAGCCGCCAGTGGTGGAGCCAAAAACGATGGTCAGGCTTATGCCGAAGGGATCCGGCACGACGAGGGGGGCGTTGCTGTCCGAGGTGCAGGCAGCCAGTCCGGCCAACAGTGACAAATGACCGACCTGCCGCAAGACCTTTTTTAAGTGAGTGTGCATTGGTTATATTATTGAGAAAGACAAAGTTAAGCCCACTTTTCCTGATCCGAGATCAGGTGGGCTGTTTTATTGATGAGGCCAGACCAAAATGGGGCTGGGGGTTGTCAAAAGGACAAACCGTTGTAAATCGCCTCGCGGTCAGAACAACCTGGCGAGCTTGATCGCCCAATTATTTGAGCGATTCCAACTCGGCCCAATAGCCTTCTTTGGCCGAAGCTTTGAACAGTCCCAGTTCGGCAATGACCGGACAGGCGGTAGCTTGCTGGACGACCAACCGCACCCGATCCGTGGTCACGGGGGCGAAGCGCAACAAGCGTTTATAACCGATGGTCGTGCCCTGCCCGATTTCCTGCCACCGCTCTCCCACCCAAGCTTGCAGGGCAAACTGCTCCACCCGCTGGCCCAGTTTGATGAATTCTTGGATCGAGGCCCGGTCAAACGTTTGGGGAGCGGCCAATTTTACCTCCACCGAGGCGGCGGTCACGGAATCATCGGTGGCCCAGTAAGTGGTTTGATCCCCGTCCGTCAACTGGTTGGGGGCGTACTGGGCCGAGTTGCCCCGGTGGTTGCTGGCAGTGGCGGGCTGGCGGGCTGCCAAGTTGGTGCGAAAGGTTTCCTCCACTACGGAGCGCCATTCTTGGAGCCGGGCCACATCATTTTCGTGGAACAGTCCCCGTTGATCCGGGGGAATGTTGAGCAGGAGCGTCCCGTTCCGCCCCACGGATTTGTAGTAAATTTCCAACAAATGATCCAGACTTTTCACCGCATTATCTTCTTTGGGGTGATAAAACCAACCGGGCCGGATGGAAACATCGCACTCGCCCACGATCCAATGTGTACCCTTGGGATCGCCCCGGTTGAGGTAGCGCGAGTCAGCTTTGCCCACATCCACGCTATCGGGATGGAGCATCGACCAGTTGGTGGGCCCGGCAATGCCCTTTTCGTTGCCAATCCAGCGGATGTCCGGGCCTTCGTCGGAGAACATGAGCGCGTTGGGTTGCAATTCGCGCACGAGCTGGCGGTAAGCTGTAAAATCGTACTCCATATCTTTGGCGTTGGGCCCTTTGGCCCCGTCAAACCAAACCTCGGCCACTTCGCCATATTCGGTCATGAGTTCGCGCAACTGGCTGAGATAGTAGGTATTATAGTTGGCGGTTCCATAGCTGGCCTCGTGCATGTCCCAAGGCGAGAGGTAAAGGCCCAACTTGATGCCGGCCGCGCGGCAGGCATCGGCCACTTCGCGCACCACATCGCCTTGGCCGTTTTTCCAAGGGCTGTTCTTGACCGAGTGTTCGGTAAATTTACTGGGCCAAAGACAAAAGCCGTCGTGGTGCTTGGCCGTGAGGATGAGCGTGCGGATCCCGGCAGTTTGGCAAGCCTGCACCCATTGCTTGACATCGAGGGCAGACGGGGCAAAGATCTGGGGGTCTTCTTGCCCCGTGCCCCATTCGCGATCGGTAAATGTATTGACCCCAAAATGGGCAAAACCAATGAGTTCCCGGGACTGGTAGGCCAGTTGCTGGGACGATGGCACCACTGCGAGCGGGGCCACTGGTTCAGTCGGTTGATTTTTCTGGACAGTACCAGATTGGCACGCTCCACACAAAATGGTCAATAAGTACAAAAGCAAACCGGGATTTTTCATGATAGCAGGACAGTATTAGTTGGCTTCAGGCCAAAAATAGGTAATTTTTGGGAGCGATCACCCATCGGAAAGCAGCCAACTAGCCCGTCAAGTGGCTGCCCATTGCCAACGGTTTGGCTCTAAGCCAACTTTCCGCTCCCAAATAACGTTAAACCTTCAGAAATAGCACCTATTTTTGCTATATTTGTCCAAAAGCAACCCAGTTTTTATGTTTAAGCCGCTTATGAGAAAGAGGTTTTTGATTGCCACGGCGGTGGTAGTGCCGCTTATTGTGTTGGGATCGTACATGTTACCTTCTTATACCAACCCCTATGCACTCCGTTCAGACATGTCCAAAGAGGAGGTGTTGCTCAAATTGGTTATGCAAAACTTGAACACTGGCCACGTTTCTGAACACACTATTGACAACAAGTTTTCTGAAGAAGTCTACAAGGAATACATCCAGAACTTGGATTTCAATAAATTGTACTTGCTGGAAAGCGATGTGAAGGATTTGACCAGATTCAAGGACAAGCTTGACGATGAGATCAATGAAGGCAAGTATGCCTTTTTTGAAACTTCCAATGAAGTATGGAACAAGCGCCTGGTACAAGCCGAAGGTTTCGCCAATGAAATATTGGCCCAGCCGTTGGATTATAGCAAAGAGGAAAGTTTTGAAACCGACGACGAGAAGCGGGTCTTTGCCAAAACTGAGGCCGAAATGAAAGAAAATTGGCGCAAATACTTGAAGCTTTTGGCTTTGCCGCGTTTGGTGAGTGTCACCGAAATTCAAGAAAATGCGCTCAAATTGGTAAAAGAAGGCAAGAAAAAAGCGGAGGAAGTCAAGATCAAGTCGGAAGCCGAGTTGGAGAAAGAAACCCGGGAAGGACTGGCCAAGGACATGAAAAACTTGTTCAGCATGTACCGGGAAATGGACAAGCCAGAGCGGCTGGCCCGCTACTTGAACGCTATCACAGCGGCCTATGACCCCCACACCAGCTATTACGCCCCGCGCAACAAAGAACGGTTTGACGAAGATTTTTCGGGCAAGTTTGAAGGGATCGGAGCCATGTTACAGCAGCGCGATGGAACTATCAAAGTTTCCGAGATCATCGTTGGCAGTGCCTCATGGCGGCAGGGCCAGCTCAAGGCGGGTGATGTCATCCTCAAAGTAGCCCAAGGAGCGGCAGAAGCGATCGATATCACCACCATGCGGCTGGACAACGCCGTACGCCTGATCAAGGGCAAGAAGGGATCGGAAGTCCGCCTGACGGTGCAAAAACCAGATGGCAGCTTGATCATCATCCCGATTGTCCGCGACATAGTGCTCAAGGAAGAAACTTATGCCAAGTCGGTGATCATTAACCGGCCCATTGACAACAAAAAGATCGGGTATATTTCTTTGCCCGGTTTTTACGCAGATTTCAGCAATTCGGGCGGCGGGCGGCAATGCGCGGAGGATGTGAAAACTGAACTCGAAAAATTAAAAGCCGAGGGAGCCGAGGGAGTGGTGTTGGATTTGCGCAACAACGGCGGCGGATCACTGCAAGAAGTAATCAAGATGGTGGGCTTGTTCATCGAGAAAGGCCCGGTGGTCCAGGTCAAAGATCGGTTTGAAGGGGTGAAGATTTATGATGACCGCGATGCCTCCATCACTTACGATGGTCCGTTGGCAGTGATGGTGAATTCTTACAGCGCATCGGCTTCCGAAATTTTGGCTGGTGCCATCCAAGATTACAAACGGGGCGTTATCATCGGGGGGGCCTCCACTTTTGGCAAGGGTACGGTGCAAACCATCGTCGATCTCGATCGGATGCTGCCAGCCGCCTACAACGATGTCAAACCGTTGGGATCGCTGTTCCTGACCATCCAGAAATTTTACCGGATCAACGGTGGAACCAACCAACTCAAGGGGGTCATCCCTGATATTGTCCTGCCCGACAACTATACTTATCTGAAAGTGGGCGAAAAAGAAGAGCAGAACCCCTTGCCTTGGGACGAAATTTCGCCAGCCAAATATGTGGCTTGGCGGTCGTTGGGCGGCAAAATGGGCACTCTGAAAACCAGTAGCCAACAACGAGTGAGCCAGAACGCCACCTTCTCGTTGATCAACAAAAACGCTGAACGGCTCAGAACCGAGCGCGACCAAACCGTTGTGACGCTGAGCTTGGTCAAGTATCGGGCAGAATTGGCCAGGGATCGCGAAGAGGCCAAAAAGTACGAAGGCATTAACAACTTCAGTTCTGGCATTACCCTGTTCAACCCCAAGGTCGATTTGACCGAAATCAACTTGGACAGCACCCGGGTTCAGAAAAACAAAGTTTGGTTGGATGGTCTGAAAAAAGACATCTACCTTAATGAGACTTTGATGGTGATGAAGGATATGATGTAGACAATCAATGTCACCTGATCGAACAAGCCTTGGCAAAAGTCGCAAAACTTTGCCAAGGCTTGTTCTTTGGGCCTTTTTCGATCGTTGGCCCCTGAACGGAAAGAATCTAAGAATCTTCACTTAATTTTGGCCAGACATTGCTGTCCGCTTATGACTCTGAACTTAACCAACATTCAAGCGCCCATTGCGCACGAAATGGACATCTTCGAGAAGAAGTTCCGCGATTCGGTGAAAACACGGGTAGCCCTGTTGGATCGGGTGATGAGTTACATTGTCAAGACCAAGGGCAAACAAATGCGCCCCATGTTCGTGTTTCTCACTGCTGGCATGTGTGGCCAGATTAACGAAGCTACGCACCGGGGCGCGGCCATGATCGAGCTGTTGCACACAGCCACACTGGTCCATGACGATGTGGTGGACGACTCGAGCCACCGCCGGGGCTTCTTTTCCATCAATGCCCTGTGGAAAAACAAAATCGCGGTATTGGTGGGCGATTACCTGCTGTCCCGGGGCTTGCTGCTGGCCGTAGAACACGGGGACTTCGATCTGCTCACCATCATGTCGCGGGCGGTGCGCGAAATGAGCGAGGGCGAGCTGCTCCAAATGGAAAAAGCCCGGGCACTGGACATCACCGAAGCGGTCTATTTTGAAATCATCCGCCAGAAAACGGCCACCCTCATCTCGTCTTGCTGCGGGGTTGGGGCCAGTTCTTCTGGGGCGGACCGCCAAGTTGTGGAACAGATGCGACTTTTTGGGGAAAAGATAGGCATAGCTTTCCAGATCAAGGACGATCTGTTCGACTACGGCAATGCCGAGATCGGCAAACCGGTGGGCATCGACATCAAGGAGAAAAAGATGACCCTGCCATTGATTTATGCCCTCCAAAAAGCTACTTGGCTAGAAAAAAGGCACATCATCAATTTGGTAAAGAATGAGAGTGAAAAACCCAAAAAAGTGGCCGAAGTAATTGCCTTTGTAAAAAAGTCGGGCGGGATAGAATACGCAACCGAGGCCATGCACCAGTATTACGCCGAGGCATTGCTGATCATTGCCCATTTTCCCGATTCGCCCCACAAGGCCTCTCTCAAAGATTTGGTGAAATATTCAATTGAACGGGTGAAGTAACGCACTTTATCACAAAATGGCGAGGTTTGTTGGCAATTTGAAATGACAGGGTAATGAAAATTTCATTGGCACAGACAAAACCAATTAGAGGCGACATTTCAGCTAATATTGTCACCCATAAAAGATTAATTCACCTCGCTATTTCATACAAGGCAGGTGCTATTTTTCCCCTGAGCTTTCTGTGACCGGCTATGAGCCCAAACTTGCAATAGATTTGGCAACCACTCAAGACGACCCAAAATTTGGGGACTTCCAAACAATTAGTAACACAAATAAAATTGCCATCGGAATTGGTGTGCCGACAAAGACAAATTCGGGCCTACAACTCAGTCAATGTGGCTGCTATTTAAGCCGCATTAATCATGTCCGCAGGGACAAACTGGGGATTAAAAAAACCGGGTCATTCTGGCTAATTTTATTGCATTTTCGAGGTTCCACTGGGCTTTGAAAATAGCCTTCAGAACGGGAAGGCCCAGCTTGGGGGAACCGCACCCCCACGGGCCAAACCTATTGTGGGGCAGGGTATGAGACGCCCCTCGGGGCAGGCAGCTACTGCCCTTTCGGGGCTGACCTTGACACTTGGCGGATCAGTCCCTGCGATGGCAGACATATTGCTTTTAGCGTCTTAAACAATATACTTACATTTGGAGCGGATAAACTGCAACCCAAACAGATCGCAAGGCTTTCTAGATTTAGCATCAAATCTGTTAACATTTTGTTTTCCGTAACTCAAAATTTTAATGCACTTTCAATGCTTTCTCATTTTTTATTTGACCGACGTATTGTTACCACACAGTCATTATTATGATTATTCCCAAGCGTTTGCAACCTGGCAGCACCATCGGGCTGATCAGCCCGGCCGGGGCCATGTACGACGCGGAAAACTTCGAAGTGGCCATTGAAAATTTGGTGGGCCTGGGGCTGAAGGTGAAGCTTGGCCAGCACTTGCGGGCGCGGCGCGGCTACTTGGCCGGCACCGATGCCCAGCGCGCCGCCGACCTGAACGCCATGTTTGCCGATTCTGCCGTGGCTGGGATCATCGCCATGCGCGGGGGCTATGGCTGTGGGCGGATCTTGCCCTTGGTCGACTATGAGAACATTGCCCAAAACCCCAAAATATTGATCGGTTATAGCGATGTTACCGCCCTGCTGCTGGCCGTCCACCAGCGCACTGGCTTGGTCACTTTCCACGGCCCGGTGGCCAACGGTGGGTTCAATGGTTTTACCGCCCAATACTTTTGCCAAGTGCTGATGGCTGCCGAGGCGGTGATCTGCCAAAACCCGGCCCAAAAAGGGGACAGCCTAGTCCAAGTCAATGATCGGATCCGCACTATCTGCCCCGGCAAAGCAACCGGGGTGCTGGCCGGGGGCAACCTAACTGTGCTCTGCTCCATTATCGGGTCTGGTTTTTTGCCCGACTGGACCGATAAAATTTTATTTATTGAGGATATCAACGAAGAAGTTTACAAAATAGATCGGATGCTGACCCAACTCAAACTGGCGGGCATCCTAGCGCGTTTGCGGGGCGTAGTGGTGGGAAAATTTACGGGGTGCAGTCCCGCCCAAAGTTATGGCAGCCTGACGTTGGACGAAGTATTGGACGAGCACTTGGGGAGGCTGGGCATTCCAGTGTTTGCCGGATCGATGATTGGCCACATCCCCGCCAAGTTCACCATTCCCATCGGGTTGGAGGCCGAGATGGATGCTTCCTTGGGCACCATTGCCCTGGCCCGGCCGGCCGTGTGGTAAGCGATCACCCGTAAACTGCTCTCGGTGGGCCAGAACGCAGCCAAAAAGTGAGGCACCGGATCCATGATTGGCCACCACCAACGGGCGGTGCTCGGTTTTTGGGTCAAAGTTGCCGGAGAGTTTAATTTATCGTAGAATTTTGGGGTTTGGGGCTCAGCCGCCTCAAGACAGCCGGTGCATTAGCTTCAGCATCATAAATGAGCAACCGGAATCCATGAAAGTGACCCCGGCAGGGGTCGAACCTGCAACCTACTGCTTAGAAGGCAGTTGCTCTATCCATTGAGCTACGAGATCGAAGGAGGATATAGGAAGGGAAAATAGTCGGGGAGACAGGATTCGAACCTGCGACCACCTGGTCCCAAACCAGGTACGCTACCGGACTGCGCTACTCCCCGAAGTTTCTAAAAACAGGCAATATAAAAGCGGAGAGGGCGGGATTCGAACCCGCGGTACAGGTTGAAGCCCGTACGGCAGTTTAGCAAACTGCTCCTTTCGGCCTCTCAGGCACCTCTCCTTAAAGACGGCTTTCAAAAAACGTGTGCAAAATTAAGCATTATTTTATTTCAGCCAAGCATTTGGCCAAAAAAAACCAAGTTTTTTTGGCCAAATGCTTGCCCGTTTTTAGAACATTCGCCCTTAACCGGATCCATGATCCTCACTGTCAATGCTCAAGAGAATTGAAAAGTTCCTGCTCCTTGTTTTTTTTCTTCCCACTTTTTTGGCATCTGCCGATGAGATTACGTTGCTGACGGCACTTGAGCAAAAGAAAATCCAAGTCACCGCCTCGGGTACGGGGAGTTATCAAGGGCTGGGTATTCAGTTGGTGATCCGAAATTTGGGCACCGACCAA
>JBBQXF010000102.1:0-16919 GCA_038209965.1 Cytophagales bacterium
CTTCGCTTCAATGGCGGGTCCAATTTTATTTCCCGGATAGGCACATTATACTTCGAGGAGGCCATCACCCTGCGTGGCATCCAAGTGGCCCGGGGCGTGATCATGACCTTCGCTGAGCTGCAGTTTATTTTGGCCGAGGCCCGCCAGCGCAACTTGATCAGTACTGGCGAGGCCCGTACCTATTACGAAAATGGAATTCGGGCTTCCTTTGAGTTCTATGGCCTGCCCGTTATGCCCACCTACCTCACCCAAGAAAGTGTGGCCTTTAACCCAGCCAATGCCTTGGAGCAGATTGGGACGCAAAAATGGATTTCGCTCTACTATCAGGGCATGGAGCCGTGGTTCGATTGGCGGCGCACCAACATCCCACGCTTGGTTCCAGGTCGCGACAACTTGAACCAGAACCGGATCCCAGTACGCTTTATCTACCCTACCAGTGAGCAAGGGCTGAACGCCGACAACCGCAATGCTGCCGTGACCCGTCAAGGTCCCGATAACATCAATACCCGCGTGTGGTGGGACGTGCGATAGTGGCCGATGCCACAAGGATTCCCTCGCCACCCGCCAATTTTGGTTGGTGGGTGGCAAAGGAGAATGGTTGGAATAAGTAGATTCTTGGTGAAAATTTACCCGTTGGCCCTTGCATGGTTTACAGACCATGCTGGGGCCAACTGCTTTTTGGCCCGTTTCGCCCAAGGTACCCAGCGAAAAATAATTTTAGGAATATTAACAAATCATTGATTTGATTTTCAATGATTTACGCTTCCAGTCAGCCAAAAATCAATTGGGATCGAGTGTAATGGGGCTAAATAAAACCCTGATATAGAATTATTTAAGTAAAACACCACGATTGGCTGCTGAGCCCAAGCCTCGGCATTTGGTCAACTTCAAGTGAAAATTTTCCCTTCCAATTGCCGCAAGCCCACGTAAGGTATGCCCTCCCGTGGCCCGGATTACTGAGCCCTTGGCTGTAGGCGATCTGCTTGTCAAAAACCGCTGCGTTTTTGGCAAAAGCACTAGCCAGCCCTCGTTTATCTCCCAAAGCGGTAGCATTTTGTTATCAATAAACAAATTATTACCTTGCTCGCTAAAGCTAAGTTGCTAAAATTTTAAAAATAAATAACTGAAATGAAAAAAATATTATTTATATGGAAAACTATTGGCGCATTTGGAATAAAAAGCGACTATACTCCAAAACAAGCCGAAGAAATTGAGCTAATCAATCACGTAGCCTTGTTAACTTTCTGCATTACTTTGCCTTCAATCTTTATCATTTATCTCTACTTCGGCAATAGCTACCAATCGGTACTCGTTTTGGTTCTGGCACTTCAAAATTTAGTAGTTTTTTTACTTAACTGGCTAGCATTTCATTCATGGGCCAAAATATTACTTTTTTTTATAACAATTTTAAATATATTTTTGGCGGCCTCTACATTCGGGCAAACCAGCAACCTTCATTTTATCTATGTGCTTATCATCTTTGCCACCATACTTACTTTTGACAAATCCGAGGCCAAGAGCGTTGTGTTCCTGTTTTCAATGATTTTGCTGGCTTTTTTGGTCTTGATTCTTACCGACTTTTCGCTGCTCTTAAGCCCTGACGTGACCCCTGCCCAACAGCGTGCCATCAGTTGGGTTTCCATTTATTTTGGAATAGTGGGTAGTATAGCGATTTCCTATTTTTACATCGATAGATTTACCAAACAAACCCACCTAGTAAAGAAGGCCAATGAGTTGCTGCAAACCAAATTTGATGAACTGCAAAAACTCAACACCGAGCTGGATCGTTTTGTTTACAGCATCTCGCACGATCTCAAAGCCCCGATTGCCTCGGTCTTGGGCTTGGTTTACTTGGGCAATCGGGCCAAGGATCTGACCGAGGCCCACCAGTACTTTGATTTGCAGGACAAAAGCCTCCAGAAGTTGAACGGTTTTATTGCCGATATTATGGACTATTCGCGCAACAACCGCACCGAGCTGCAGTTGCAAGCCATTGATTTTGAGGGGGAAATTGCCAACGTGCTAGAAATGCAGGCCCACCACCGCCCCGAGCACCAATTGGACACGTCATTTGCAATTTCGCAGGCCACCCCCTTTGTCAACGACCGACACCGCTTGCTGGTGGTGCTCAATAATTTGATCAGCAATGCTTTCCGCTATTACAACCCCTATCAACTGCACTCTTGGGTAAAAGTAATGGTGGAAGTGGCTCCGGAAAAATCGACGATCATCATTTCTGATAACGGGATCGGGATTGGCCAAGAGCACCTGTCGCGGATATTTGACATGTTCTACCGGGCCACTGATCAGGCCACCGGCTCGGGTTTGGGGCTTTATATCGTCAAAGAGGTCATCAATAAATTGCGGGGAGAGATCCAAGTGGAATCAGTGGAGGGGCAAGGCACTACCTTCACCATTACGATTCCCAATTTGACAGATTGAACAACCATTTTATTGTTTCTTTGCTTTGCCCCGTTTGATTTCTTCCCGCCAATCGGGTACTGAACGGGACGGATGAGGCTTAGCCCCGGTCGGGAGTGTTGGAAACTGAGGCAGGTTTGGGTGGCTGATGGGGTGCCGTTTGAGGATTGCCTCGCGCAGGGCTTCGGCATTGTGTTCGCGCACGGTGATCTCCATCGCTTGCATCAGGGTACTGCGCAAAGTCAAGGATTGTACTGCCCAGTGAAAAAGCAAGGTATCTGGTTGGGGTTGCGTTTGGCAAAAGCTGAAACCTGACCACCCCAATCCACAAAGCACGCTGAATATTGCCTGTCTGACGTATTTTTGCCCCATGACTGAATTTTTTGAGAAACGCCTTCACGAATTTGCCCAAAAAACCCGGGAACTCCAAGGCCAAGAGCGGCAAATCGGCACTATTCGGATCGTTTTTTTTCTTGCCGCCTTAATTTTGGCCGTTTGGTGGGCCAATGCCCGCCAAGCCGACTTGCTGGGCTTGACTGTCTTGGTGGCCGTGCCCATTTTCTTGTATTTGGTACAGTGGCACAGCCGGATCAGTGGCCAGCGCCGGCATCACCAACACCTCGTCCAGATCAACCAAGCCGAGATCAAGCGTTTGGCCAACCAATGGAAGGATCTGCCCGCCAATGGCGCCGTTTATGCCGATCCTGCGCACCCCTATACCGGCGATTTAGACATTTTTGGCCCAGCTTCCCTTTTCCAATACCTCAACCGGACCGTCACCTTGGTGGGGGCAGATCGGCTGGCGGCTTGGCTCAAGCACTGCGCTACCCCGGCCGAAATCCGTGAGCGGCAAACCGCCGGGCACGAACTGGCGGCCAAAGTGGACTGGCGACAGCATTTCGCCGCTGATGGCCTTGATTTTCAAACCAGCCAAGGCGAGTTGGCCAAGCTGTGGCAATGGCTGGACAGCCCCTTGCGCTTTCATGCGGCTGGGCAAGGCTGGCTCCGGACAGCGGCCCAAGTGCTGGGCTGGCTCACCCCGGCTTCCATGATCGCCTATTTGGTCGTGCAACAATTTGGCATTGTGCCGCTGATCCTTGTCCTACTCAATTTGGTGGTTATCCGCCTCACTTTCAAATCAGTAGAGGAATTGTTGCGGCAAACTTCCGAGCATTTGCCCGCCATAAAAGCCGTGGCCGGGTTGGTGAAACAGATCGAGGCCGAAACTTTTCAGTCCGCACCTTTGCAGCACCTGAAGGCCACTGTTGCCAGCCAAACCGATAAATCGACTGCTTCCCAGGCGATTCGGCAAATGGGCAATATGATCGAGCACATTGAACGACGAGAGAACGCTTATTTCTACATTCTGTTCATTATGCATACGTTGTGGGATCTGCGTTGGGCCATCCGGTTGGAGCAGTGGAAAATGCAGCACCGCAATGATGTGCGCCGTTGGTTCGAGGCCGTGGGCCAGATGGATGCCCTCAACAGTTTGGCTGGCTTGGCCTTTGCCCAGCCCACGTTCACTTTGCCCGAAATTACCGAAACGCCCTTCACCTTGCGGGCCACGGCACTGGGCCACCCGCTCATCGCCCCGGCCAAGCGGGTGGTCAATGATTACGAAATCAGTGGGGCGAGTGTCTGTTATTTGATCACCGGCTCCAATATGTCGGGCAAGAGCACCTTCCTCCGCACCGTTGGCCTCAATGCCGTGCTGGCCTACGCGGGGGCTGCCGTGTGTGCCAAAAGCCTAACCATCAGCCCTATGCAGGTATTTACCAGCATGAGGACCCAAGATTCGCTGAGTGAAAGCGTGTCGTCATTTTATGCTGAACTGCGCCGGATCCGGGCCATGCTCGACCAAGCCGAAGCGAAGCACGATACTTTTTACTTGCTGGATGAAATTTTGAAAGGCACCAATTCGCATGACCGCCACACGGGTGCAAAAGCATTGGTGCGGCAATTGCAGCGGTTGGGCGTTTCAGGGATGGTTTCTACCCACGATCTGGAACTGGCTTCTTTGGCCGAGGAATCCCCGGATCTGATCCGAAATTACCATTTTAGCAGTGAAGTGGTGGATGACCAACTGCACTTCTCCTACCAACTGCGCACCGGCGCTTGCCAGAGCTTCAATGCCAGTTTGCTCATGCGGCAGTTGGGGATCGGGGTTTAAGGGCCATCCCAGTGCCTTTTTGGGCACGTTTTCAATTTTACCAGTTTTTTAACCCGACAATTGGTATATTTGTTCGTTGACAAAACCACGCTAGCCGCCCATGTTATCCAAGAAAACAAAATACGCCATCAAGGCATTGATCAAGCTTGCCAAAGAAATGGGCAATGGGCCAGTGCTGATCGGTGATATTGCTGCAGCCGAACGAATTCCCCGCAAGTTTTTGGAAGCAATCCTGTTGGAAATGAAAAATATCGGTTTTTTGGCCAGCCGCAAAGGGAAGGGTGGGGGCTATTACTTGGCCAAACCACCCGCTGAGATAGATCTGGCTGCGGTCATTCGCCTGATGAACGGGCCCATTTCTCTGGTGACCTGTACCAGCCTCAAGTATTACGAACGCTGTGAAGAATGTGTGGACGAGGCCAGTTGTAGTCTGCGCGATGCCATGCTGCAAGTGCGCGATGCCACCCTGCAAGTACTCCAAAGCACCACGTTGGAAAAACTGGTGGCCAAAGAGCAAGAACTTTTGCTATCCACCAATAAGTTGCCCGAACTTGAGGAGACCCATTGAAAACAAGGTAAACCCGAACGTTGAAATGATAAATGGCTGGGTTTACGGTTTCATAATGCCCCTGAAAATGGGGTTTTGTTAGTTAACAAATGAGCCATTTGAGCAAAAGGCAGTTGTTGGATCACAGGTGCTTTTTTTATTGGCCAGTGGCCCGGAGACTTACTAAACCTGATTACCTTTACCTGAAACACTCCACCGATGCGAGGTTTCTTCCTGTTACTTTGCGGCTTGGGGCTGGTCCAAACGCTGATTGCCCAGCCCGTTTTCATTACTGATGATTTTGCCGATGGGAATTTTACTGCCACATTGGCTTGGTCAGGCAATAGTACTGTTCTGCCTAATGGTGGTTTTATTGTCAATGCTGCCCATGAGTTGCAAACTAGCCCCGGCACTGGAGGCACTGGAGTGCGATGGGCCTACCTATCGACCGGTTTCAACCTCAACCTGAATGCACAAGCGGTTGAATGGAATTTTGACGTACGATTGGGTTTTACAACCCCAGCTCCGCCAGATGAGACTAACCATGCGCGAATTTTTCTGACCAGTAACAACGCCGATGTCAACGGATTGGTCAATGGGTATTTTATCCGGGTGCAGGATCGGGTAAGCCTCTGGCGGCAAACTGGGAGCGAAATTCAAGAAGTACCATTGGTTGGCGGCATTAACACTCCTTTGAACAGCCCCGTCAATGTCAAAATACGGGTCATTCGGTTGGTAACCGGGCGGTGGTATTTGCTTGTCAGCTCACTTCCCCAAGGTGCGGTTTTTCAGGGATCGGGCACCGATGCGACATTTGCCCAAGCCACCCATTTCGGGGTACATTATCGCTATTCGGCGGGTGCTAGGAGTAACCAGTTTTTCTTTGACAATGTATCAGTACAAACCTATCAACGCCAACCGCCTAGGCTCAATCGACTGACTGGGGCCAATTCACAGACCCTGTTGCTCGGTTTTTCGGAGGTTCTTGATACTTTGACCAATCGCCTCGATTACAATTTATTGGCAGGCGAAAATCCAATCAAGGCAGCATTAAATCCCAATGATTCATCGGTGTTGATCCAGTTCGACCGACGTTTCGTTTTAGGTCGCACGTACCCGCTTAACGTCCAGCGAGTCAAGGATTTTATGGGCAACGTAATGGTAAGTCTTGATGCCAGCTTTATTTTCCGGGATCAAGTTGCGCCTTGGATCGATCAAATCGAGTTGCAAAATGCCAATACCATTGACATTCGGTGGAGCGAAAATGTATTGCCGGAAAGTGTCGGCATAAACGCAACCGCTTATACTCTGAGTGGGGCGACGGGCCTGCCCACCGTGGCGGGGGCGGTGCGTGACGTGCGCGATTCCACCCGGGTACGCTTGCTGTTCACTGGGCCACTGCCTGATAACCAAATACTTACTCTGACCGTTGCCAATCGGGGCATCACTGGTACACGTGATTTTTCCAATAACCTCGTCCGGTTGGCCCGGTTCAGCTTCCAGCGTGACACCCGTCGCCCAACCATTCTAGCGGCCAGTATCGTACCACCGAATCAGGTTAGCTTGCTCTTCTCCGAGGCATTGGATCCAGTGACCAGTCAATTGATCAATAATTTTCAATTAACCGGCGATAATTTGGTTGGTGTTTTGCCCCAAAAAGCCGAGTTGGTAGCTGCTAATCGGGTTTTGCTTACCTTCACCCAAAATTTTAAGCAGAATGTGCCCTACACCCTGCGCGTGACCCAAGTGCAAGACTTGAGCCGTAACATCATGACTACCAGAACGTTGGGATTGATTTATGATGAAGATCCGCCCCGCTTGGTCAATGTTCGGGTTTGGAACTGGCCCCGGCCAAAGCGGCAAATTGAGTTACTGTTTTCGGAACCGATGCGCATTGACACGACCACGCTCCGTCGGAACGCTTATTTGGTAACTCAACTTGGCGATACACTGCGGCCCAACCGAGCCCGGATTTGTGCCACCGATAACAAAATTTTTTACCTAGATTTCCCTTCGGCCTTACCAGAGGCGGAGGTTACGCTGCACCTCCAAAACTTGCGCGATGCGGCGGGCAACCTGATGCCGGTTACGCAACGGGCGATTTCGCTCATCTCCCCCCAAATTTTGGCGGTGCAGGTGCGCAACCCGAATTTGGTCTGGGTCGTTTGCTCCAAGAAAATCAGCCCGTTGAGTCGCCTAACTCCCAATGATTTTTTGATCAGTGGGATTGGTTCGCCGGATTCAGTTTATTTTGCGACCAACAACGGTGTTGATTCAGTTACTTTGGCCCTGAGTTACAAAAATAGTTTGCAAAATGAGGCAAATTATCTGCTAACCGTACGCCAACTCCGGGATCAGCTGGGTAATTTGGCAAATAATATCCAGTTTCCATTCGCTTACCGCACCCGAGTGTCTGCCGTCTTTGCTGAAGGGAACAATTTGGTTGATGTGGTGTTCACTGATAGCATTGCGCTTAGCCAAATTCAGGGCACTTTTCAATTGAATGGAGTGCCCCCGGTCGCCGTGGTATTGGTGACCGATGAACCAGCGGTGCGAAATCGCAAATTTCGGTTGCTTTTTGCGACAAATTTCCCAATTGGTCAGCCACAAAAACTGCAACTTGGGGGCTACGATTTGGCCTGTGAGGACTATTTACCGCAATCGTTCCATGAATTTTCTTTTGACAATATGCCGCCCAAAGTGCTGGCTGTCAAAGTATTGTCCAATACGCGCATTGTTGTCGTTTTTAACAAAGCATTGTTCCGGGTAACCGCCGAAGCCTTGAATACGTACCTGATTTCCGGGATTGGCCAACCGATCGAGGCCGAGTTGGCCGATAACCAGCGCGAAGTAAGTTTGCGTTTGCCCCAGCGGTTGGGTAATGGCCTCTATGCGTTGACAGTCAGAAACTTGCGCGATGCCAGCCAACGCAACACCCTCCTCTCGCAAATATTTGATTTTGCTCGGCCGGCTCAACCCAAACCTGGCGAACTGCGGGTCAACGAAATTTTGGCGGATCCTTCGCCAAGGGTCAAATTGCCCGAAGCTGAATTTATTGAGATCGTAAATGCCAGTACCAATTCTTTTAACCTACTTGGCCTTCGGTTTGCCGATGAGACTAGCCAAAGTTTACTGGGCGAATACACGCTAGGCGCTGGTGGGCATTTGGTGCTTTGCCCCTTGGCCGCGGTCGATTCATTCAAAAGGTTCACCAACAATGTGTTGGGGCTTTCCCCTTGGCCTTCATTGAGCAACAGCGGCGAAACAATCCGATTGCTTGACATGGACAGTTTGTTGATCGATCGGGTGGCTTATTCATCAAATTGGTACACCAATGCGGTCAAGAAAAATGGCGGCTGGAGCTTGGAACTGATTGATCCGGCCAGCGCTTGCCAAGGGGCCAGCAACTGGGCGGCCTCATTGGATACCTTGGGCGGGTCGCCGGGCCGGCGCAATTCAGTCTTCGGCAAAAATCCCGACAAAACCCCGCCCCGTTTGGTGGAGGTGCAGGCATTGGATAACCGGACTTTGATGGTGAAACTGAGCGAAAATTTGGACAGCCTCTCCCTTGTCAACCGGTCGGTTTATTTGGCTGAAGGAGCCGCGATTGCCTCGGTCACTTATCAGACTGACAGTGAAGTGCGGTTGCGATTTGCCAATGAACTTGACAGTGCCAAGCTATACCAACTGGTGCTCAATGGCCTCCGCGACTGCGCGGGCAACGTGGGGCGCGACACTTTGCCATTCGGGCTTGGCCTCCGGGCAGTTCCCTCCGATCTTGTCATTTCGGAAATAATGGCCAATGAAATGCTGCCCGCGGATGACTCGATCAACCGGCGAAATCCGCGCCGCTTGCCTGCTGCTGAGTACATCGAGATCCAAAACCGCAGTGCCAAATTGCTCAATTTGGGCAGTTTGCAGCTTTTGGATGGCACCGGCTCGGCTCGTTTGCCTGCCCGCTTGCTGCGCCCCGGCGAGATCTTGGCCCTCACCAATACGACCCGGGTGGGGCTGTTTCGCAATGTCAATATACTTGGCATTACTGGTTTTCCATCGTTGAGCAATTCAGGGGAAATGCTCATTTTGGCGGATACATCGGGCCGTCGGCTTTTCTCGGTCAACTATTCCGATACGTGGTATAAAGATAATCGGAAGCGGCTGGGCGGCTGGGCCTTGGAAATGATTGATCCCAGTAATTTTTGTGCCACGGAGAACAATTGGCGGGCCAGCTTGGATTCAGCCGGAGGCACTCCCGGTCAGATTAATTCAGTGAATGGCCGGATTCAAGACAGTGAGCCACCTCGGGTAAGTGTGTGGACGCTACGTAATAACCGGCAAATTGAAGTAACCTTTAGCGAGGATATTGACAGTGTGCAACTCAAAAATGGCAATAATTATCGGCTTAACAACGGGGCTGTGGTGGCGGTCATCAGTTTGGTAAATCAGCGGCAAGTGCTGCTCCAATTGGCCCAGCCGTTGGCCAATACGCTCACTTACCTATTGCAAATCACTGGTTTACGTGATTGTGCCAATAACCTGCTCATCCCTTTTTCGGTGAGTTTCGGCACCGGGCGATTGCCCAAACCACGCGAGCTGGTCATTACCGAGATCATGGCCAACGACCAGCCCACTGCCAACTCGCCCGCGCGTAGCCCGGCCCTGCCTGCCGGGGAATATGTAGAAATATTCAATCCAACCAATGATTTACTGACCATTAGCGGCGTGCAATTGTTGGACGGGACAAGCGCGGTCAATTTGCCCAACACCTTTATTGGGCCGGGTCAATACTTGGTCTTGTGCGCGGCCTCCCGCGTGGATAGTTTTGCGCGCGTGCGACCCGAACCTCGGGTGGTGGGCGTGCCGGGTTTCCCTTCGCTGTCCAATACGGGTGAACGCCTTGGCATTGCGATTGGCAGTTCCGGTCAAGTCATTTTCTCGGTGGATTATGCTGATCAATGGTACCAGAACGATGCCAAGCGCATGGGTGGCTGGTCATTAGAAATGATCGATCCGGCTAATTTTTGCGGGGAGGCTGATAACTGGTCGGCTTCGACGGATAATTCTGGTGGTACTCCTGGGCGACAAAATTCATTGTTCCGCGCCAATCCCGACACCATTGCTCCTAAATTGAACAGTGTGCGGTTGGCAGTGGAAAACAACGTACCCTCACTCTTGATTTCATTCAGTGAAAAAATGGATAGCCTCAGCCTTGTCCAAAACGCCAACTACCGATTTTTTCCTTTGTTATCGGTCAGCAAAGTAACTTGGATCGACAATAGAACCGTCCGGTTGATGTTCAGTAACCCGATTTCTGCTGATTCTCTTTATCAATTGACCATTGTACAGGTGGTCGATTGCAGTGGCAACCCGATCCGTGGCGACAATACCGCCAGTTTTGGGGCCGGGGCCGAACCGGGCACACACGAGCTCCTCATCACCGAAATCATGGCCGATCCTACCCCAGCCGTGGGCCTGCCCGAGCGAGAGTATGTAGAAATAGTCAACCCCACTGCTCGCCTACTCAATTTGGGCAATGTGCGGCTAGTGGATGACGGCAACGATGCGCAAGGTGGGGTGCGTTTGCCCGCCGGGGTGCTCAAACCCGGTGAGTATGCCATTTTGTGCGCTACAACGGCAGTAAATGAATTTGCGCTCCGCTTTCCAACGCGGCGAATAATTGGGCTGGTCGGGTTTCCGGCTTTGGCCAACAGTGGTGAAACATTGACCTTGCGAAACGGGCCAACCTATTTGTTTTCAATTACTTATACTGATATTTGGTATGGCGATAGCCCCAAACGGAACGGGGGTTGGAGCCTGGAGATGATCGACCCGGCCAATCCCTGCGGCGAAGCCAACAATTGGGCGGCCTCGGTTGCGGTGTTGGGTGGCACACCTGGTGCCGCCAACTCGGTGGCCCGCCCCAATCCCGATCGCACAGCCCCCGAAGTTTTATTGCTGAACGTGGTCAATGCCAGCCAAGTGCGGGTTTTATTTTCAGAAAAGCTGGATAGTATAAGTGCAATTCGGCGAGAAAATTATAATGTCAATAATAATTTGACTATCCGAAGTGTAAGGTTGTTTAACCAGCGAGAAATTTTACTAGAGTTGGCGGAACCTATGGCGGCTCAAGCGCAATACACGCTAGCCATCCGAAACATCCGGGATTGCGCCGGTAATGAGATGGCAACCCAATCCTTGGCTTTTGGGCTGGGGGTCATGCCCCACAAACACGAATTATTACTGACCGAAATCATGGCCGATCCTTCCCCGGTGGTGGGTTTGCCGGAAAGCGAGTACTTGGAAATTTACAATCCAACCGATAAAGTAATTAGCACGGGCAATGTCTGGCTGTGGATTGGCAGCAGCACCCAACCGCGCGCCCTCCGCTTGCCAAGTACCACTTTGTTGCCCCGTGAATATGCGTTGTTGTGTCCCAATAGTGCCGTGCCAGCTTTTCAGCAGGGGGCAAGCCGGGCCAAAATAATCGGCATGAGTAGTTGGGCTGGTTTGCCAAATGCTGGGGAACGCCTAGAACTTCGGAACGCCAACGGGGTGCTTATTTTTGACGTTGCCTATTCGAATCGTTGGTATAAAGATCAGGAAAAAAGTGAGGGCGGTTGGTCACTGGAAATGCGCGATTTGACCAATCCTTGCGCGGGTGGCGAAAACTGGGAAGCCTCCCAAGACCGGAGCGGAGGCACTCCCGCCAGGCGCAACTCGCTCACCGGTACCGTGAGCGATAATCGGCCCCCGGTCCTCAGACGGGTTGACGTAGTGGATTCGTTGACGATCAGGCTAATGTTTGATGAAAAATTGGACAGTTTGAGTGTGATTACTGCCAACTATGACGTTTCTGGGGGAATGGTGGTGCGAACACTGCAATTTGTGCCGCGATTGCCTGATCAGGTTGTGCTGCGCTTAGCTCAGGCGTTGCGTCCACGGATCACCTACACGATCGTGGCCCGGCTGGTGCGCGATTGCGCGGGCAATACCCTGTTCACTTCCGCCGCTAGGCAACTGGTGCTGCCCGAGCGTGGCCAACCGGGCGATTTGGTCATCAATGAAGTATTGTTTAATCCACCAGTGGGTGGAGTAGATTTTGTGGAGTTGTATAATCGGTCGGATAAATTTATTGACCTGAAGAATTGGCGGATGGGGAATGCTGATACCGCCCAAACTCGGCCAATTACCACCGACACTTACATCATGCCCCCCAGAAGTTACACAGTGGTGGCAGCCAACTTGGCCCAGTTGCGAATCCAATATTCCCAACTGGTGGACAGTCTAGTGATCCAAGCTAGTTTACCTTCTTATAATGATGACGCGGGAACCGTCATACTTTGGAATGATCGTCGGCAGTTGGTTGACCGATTTGACTATGATGAAAAAATGCACTTTCAATTGTTGGATGACGAGGAAGGAGTGTCATTGGAGCGGATCAGTTTTGTGGCCCCCAGCAACGACCGCAACAACTGGCATTCGGCAGCGGCTCCCCACTATGGCACGCCCACCCGGCCCAACTCCCAAGCCATTGGGCCGGACGGCACCCGCAATTTTACCGAGCGGGGCTGTTTTCGGCTGGAAAATGAGATTTTCACCCCGGATGGCGACGGGTGGCAAGATTTTCTATTGATTCATTACGACTGCGCGGGCCAGGGCGTGGTGGCCAGCATCCGGATCTTTGATGCTCAGGGCCGCCCGATCCGCAAGTTGCTAAACCAGCAGACCATCGCCCAAGGGGCTTTCATCAATTGGGACGGCTTGGGCGATAATGGCGAAAAGGCCCGGGTCGGCTATTACCTCCTACAAATAGAAGTGTTTGACTTGAACGGGCAAGTCCAGCGGTTGCAAATGAAGGCCGTGGTTGGGGCCAAGTTTTAGCGGCCAATGTGTGGCTGAGGCAAACTGGAAGATGAGTGTCAACTGATCAATCGGTGGATATTTGATTTTCAATTATCTAGGTTTATTCAAGCATAAATGGTCAGTTTTATTAGCGCATGTTATCTGGCAAGTTATGCCTAATTATGTCGCCTCAGCACTGCCCATTTTCAGGTGTATTCATGACAAGCTTGCCCCCTCCGCAAATTGGCCGATGGTTTGCGATCAAAGGCTGGTCGATGCAACCCTTCCAGCGCGAGTGCATGGCGGCTTATTTGGCGGGGCAAAGTGGGCTAGTGAATGCCCCAACGGCCGCATCGTGGGCTGGACCCTGGGTGAGCCGTACTGCTTCTTGCTTGAACGCCGAGGGTGAAAGTCGCGCCCCAGCCTTGTGGGAATACTTGCCCGGAACCAGTACTTGGCAGCGGCGGGCCGACTTTGCGGGCGAACCCCGCCGCGACGGGCTGTCATTCGCCGCCAATGGCTTGGGCTATTACGGGGCCGGGCAAAATCTGGCTTCGGTGCGCGGCCTGAAAGACATCTGGGAATATAACTCCACCGCCGACCGCTGGCTGCGCTTCACCGATTATCCCGGTACGGGCAACATTCTCATGGTGGCCCAGCCCTTGGGGACGCGCGCATACGTGGGCCTAGGCGTGCGGCCCAATGCAATCGGGGCAGCCAGCTACCCCAACACCAACGACTTTTGGGAGTTGCAGTTGTAAAGGGCCAGTCTTGGTCAAAGGTGGCTGCACAACGCAAAATCGGCCCAAGCGTGCAAACAAAAAAGGCGGCCCACCGCTGAAGTGTAAAGCCGCCAATTATTGAAGATCGATCGTAAAATCGTTTTCTGAAACTGATTTGGGGATGGGGCTAAAAATGGGCCTCGGTCACATCCCATGTATGGCCAAGGCCAGCAAGCGGGCCTTGGCCACAAAACGTTGGTAGCTCCGGCCCCATTCGTGGGCGGCCACCAGCGAGAGCACATCGGTGCCATCGCCCCGTTCATATAAGTAATATTCACGGCCAATCAGCGGGTTGAAGCGCAAGCCATTGACGGCTGGGCCATCGGGTACGCAGCCCGGTTTAACGTGTACCGGAGCGCATTTGCCCGCGCAACTGGGGCCAGAAAACATCAGGTATTTTGGCCCAACAAGGCTTGCCAATCGGCCAACGACCGGATCGGTTGGGACGTGGGGCGCAAGCGGAAGGTGCACCGCTTGGCCTGCCGGATCGCCGACCAGTCCAACTGGGCAAAATCTTCGGCGCTGTACATGGCCACCCGCTGATCCGGCAACAAAATGATCAACTGGTTTTTGCCCTTGGGCGACAATGGGAAATTGGCCAAATTGGCCGGATCTAGCCGAATGACCACATTGCCCCGCTCGCCGGTGAGATAGAATCCCTTGAAACTGGCCGTGGCGAATTGTTGGTTCAACTCGGCAGTGCCAAAATCCAGTTCAGCCCGAAGACTGATTACAGATGAGTCATTGTAAATCCGATCTACATTGTGCACCCCAAACTCGCTACGCCAAATGCACGCAGCACATTGGCCTCTGACTCAATAGTGGCTTTGGCCTTGGCAAAACGGACCCGCAAATCTACTAGATAGGGAGCCATCAGATCGGCCATCTGCAGGGCGGGTTCACGGCTATTGGGCGCTTGCGATGGGGCCAGCTTGCGCACGTAGGTCATAAAACTGGCCTGCCGGTTTCCCAATTCCAGCCGTTGCACCGAGTCGGTCAAGCTACGTTGCCAGAGGCTGATCGTTCCGTCGTCGACCGTGACCAGCACCAGTTGGGCATCGGGCGAGAAATGGGACTGAACAAAACGCTGCCGGGCGTTGTCCAAGGGCAACCAATCCACCAACTGGTTGTTTTTCAAAATCTTGAGGGCAGGAACCACTAGTTTGCTCTTTGTCTTTATTGTTTGACCAGCTTGATTGATGCCATTTACCCAGTGAATAAATTCTTTTTTGATTGGCTTGGCCGTCAATTCCGGGCTGATTGTGGGGTAGCTGCGGGCGTATCGGGCGGGCTTTGCCAACTGCTCGCCCACGCGGTTAAAGCGAAATATGGCCCCATCGTGGGCCTTGGCGAGCACTTCGGAACCATCGGGCTGAAAAAACATGGCCTCGGTGAACCAACTATTCCGGCTGTCCTTTATTTGGGCCAACAATTGGCCTTGGCGGTTCCAGAGGTGGATGGTTTCATCGGCGCCCAATCCGAGCACCGTTTGGCCGTCAGCCGAAAATTCCATTCGCTGAAACTTGGTGCGGTGCTTGGCCCGAAACCGGATCAGTACTCGGCCCGTCACCTCCACCAAGCAAACCTCTTGGGCATTGGCCAATAGGATCTGGGGAGAATCGGGGGCAAAAACTGCGAAATGCGTGTTTTTGAAGGTTCGGATAAAATTGCCCTGGCGATCCCATAGTTCCACATTCCCCTCCTTGCCGACCAAAATATAATGACTGTCGGGCGAAAATACCACATAATCTGGCTGGGGCAGGGCCATTGCCCACGTTTTGGTCAGCTTCCGCAGGGGGACAAACATGGGGGTGGTGAGCACGACGCTGCTCCAAGTCTGGTCAAGCACCCAATGGTTGCGGGCCAGGTTCGGGTTTTGGCCGGCCGCAAATTTGCCCGCATAATGCCATGTAACTGGCTGTTGGGCCAACATATTTTGTAGCGCCGTATTTTGTAGGGCCAAGGCGCTGGTGTCATTGATCAGATTGGACTCAGCCGACGCAACCTTTAGCTTAAACTCCCACAAGTTGCCGGTGTTGTCTGCGACGATCCCGGTTTCGTCTGCTTGGCGGGTGGCCGATTGGTCGATCGCCAGTTGAGCCTTGGTCTGAGCTTGGCGGTAGATCCATTTTTCCAGCGAATCCAACCTGGCCCATTTGCCCGCATTCGGTTGGCTCACCGATGGGCCGGTTTCAAGCCATTCGGGCGCGGCCTCGCGGGCGGTCTGGGCTTGCGCTGAATAGATGCCAAAGCCTTGATGGGCGGTTGTTGGTTTTTTGGCCACTGGCTCTCGCAAATAATAATGGTTAAAATTATCTTCATCAGTAAAAGAAGCAAGTTTAACTTCAATTTTATTCCCTTTGGCAATAAATACCGGCTCGCCGGCCTGCTGGCCCCGCAGCTCAAACATTCCACCCGACTCAAACACGCCTCCTTGGTACTCCATTGGGATCCCACTGGCAATAATTTCGGCGGCATGGTGAAACTCACGGTAAGTCAATTGTACCTTGCCCTGCACTGGATCGCCATTTTTATTGACAAATGCTTGGGCCGGCACGTTGATCTGGGATCCATTGACCAATTGGAAGCGCCTACCCTGTTCGGCCACTACTTCCAACGACTGAAATGGCACATCAAATTCGTTAAAAGTGGGCACAAAGGCTGGTTTAATGGTGACCAGCTTGCTATTGGCCGGCTGATCGGCGAACGGGTTGTGGCACAGTTGCAGGCCAAGGATTAGAACGGCGGCCAAGGCTAACTTCTTGGGGCGCAAATGATTGGCCACAAAGGTCAAAATTCGCCCCTTCGACTTGGGCACTTCCCCCGCTGATGGGGGCAACTGGGCCAAATGGATCGCATTCAGAGCTTCGCGCAGGCCCTGCCGCTCAATGGCCTGAACCAGCAACCGTTGCAGGGCCACTTCCTGGCTCAATCCCGGATCGGCCACCATATCGGTTTCAAAGCGCACTTGCTCTGTTTTGGTCATCTCCCCTTGCAGGTAGCGCTCAATGCGGGCCAATTGTTCTAATTCAGTTCTCATAGCTCAACAGGGATAAAGCATTAAAAAAAGAGGAACGTTCTTTGACTATTTTTTTGGCACGTTCCAAACATTTGAATTTGCGCAACTTGGCGTTGTTCTCGCTGCCAAGGCCCA
>JBBQXF010000103.1:0-16827 GCA_038209965.1 Cytophagales bacterium
TCGCGTTTCTCCCGGTTGAACCCAGTGCCGCCCTCGCGGTTGAAGCCGCCCTCGCGCTTTTCCCGGTTGAACCCGCCAGAACCGCCCTCACGGTTGAAGCCGCCCTCGCGCTTTTCCCGAGGTGGGCCGTCGTTGCGCTCAAATGGGTTTCTGGGTTTGTCTTTTGCACCAAAACTGCGTCCTCCCGGATTGCCGAATGATGACTTGCCATGCCCCCGGCCTTTGCCGTTAGCATTCCCTCCCTGCGTGGAGGGGCCTTTAGAGAATTTTTTCATCAGAAAAAATAATAGTGTTTGGTGTGGGATGATAAATCCCTTCTATTGGGCATCAATGCCATGTCGGTTGGTTCGTTTGACCAGCCAGACTGAGGGAAAGTCAATTCCCTTTATACTGTTTGCAAGAAAAGATGATCAATTCTGGCAACAGACCCGTATTGCCCGCGTGCGCCACCATTTGAGGCCGATCACCAATATAGAGCGGGTAGGGTGGACGAATGTGCGGATAATTTCAAACCGCAAATTTGGGCACAAAAAATGAGATTTCCTAGCTTCTGACCGACTAAATGGCATTAAAAGCAGTGTGCCCGTTTTTTACAAGCTTTTTGCTCCAAAATCTTACGTCCAAAATATCGGAAGCCTAATTTTTGGAAGCACAATTGCTAGATTACAATGTCGGTTAACGAGCATCAAAATTAACTAAGTGTAAATAAACACATGGGGTCAAGAAAAACCATTAATCCTCGTAATCATATCAAACTTAAATACAATGCGGGTGACGGGGGACAGTTTACTAATGAACAAAATATTAGGCTTGTTGGCCCAATTATCGGGTGAGTTACAGCTAGCACCCTTGGTTCAACTGTTAACCACTCAATCAGTGCAACTTACTGGGGCTGTTTACGGTGGTTTGTTGGAAGGCAAGCCAAGCAAATGGCAGTTGCTGAGTGAATATGGGGGGCAATGGCAGCCCGCCGAGGAGGCCCGCGAGATTGATCTGGTCGGGCTGAGTTCGCACTTGCCCGATTTGGCATTCCAGCAAAAGACCGCCCTAAAGTCCAGTGATCTATTACCCAAATTGAGCGATTTTGCTTCGCCCGACGCAACCACTGCGTATTGCCTGCCGCTGTTGCACCACCATAAAGTACTGGCAATCCTCTACCTTGAATATGCCGGCCCAATGACCGATGACGCTTGGGGCCTGATGGAGCAATTGGCTCCCTGTTTAGGAAATTTTTTATTTAATTCACTGGAATTCAATAAGTTAGATGCTAAAGTAAATGAAAGGGCGGAAGAAATTTCGCGCCAAAAAGAATTGGTACTTGATGCCCACCAGAATGTCAAGCTGCTGTCGGAAGTGGGCAAGGACATTACCGCCAAGCTGGAGATCGAGGACATTGTCGAGACGGTTTATGCCAATGTAAACCTAATAATGGATGCGTCAGTGTTTAACATCGGGGTGGTCAACGAAACCAACCAGCGGATGGAGTTCTACGGCACTATTGAAAATGGAAAAAAATTGGACTACCACTATTTTGATCTGACAGATCCAACTAGCCTGTCAGTGGTGTGTTACCGGCAGAAAGTGGAAATTCTCATCAACGATTTGGATCGGGACTTCGCTACTTACATCCCCAACTGCCCAGCGCCACCCCAAATTGCGGGCGAACGTCCCGAGGCCCTGATATACTTACCGGTTTTTTCTAAGAACAAAGTACTGGGGGCAGTAACCGTCCAAAGTTTTCAAAAGGGCATTTACACCAAATATCACGTAGATATATTGCGAAATTTGGCCATTTATATTGGCATTGCCTTAGAAAATGCGTTCCTGTACCAAGATCTGGAAAACCAAGTGCAGGTGCGCACCGCCGAAGTGATTCAGCAGAAAGAAGAGCTGGAGGCCAGTCACGAGCAGTTGGAAACTTCATTTCGCAACTTAAAATTGCTCAATCAGATTGGGATTGACATCACAGCCGAGCTCTCCACCGAAAAAATCATCGAAAAAATATACATCAACATCAATAGTCTGATGGATGCCGGTGCTTTTGGGATTGGGATAATCAACGAAGAACGCACCAAAATAGAATTTAGGGGTGGGATGGAAAACGGCCAGAAACTCCCCATATTTGTCCATTCAATGACCGATACATTGCGCTTTTCGGTCTGGTCGATCCATCATCGTCGCGAGGTGTTCATCAACAATTACGCAGTCGAATACCGCCATTACATTACCGAAATGCCAGCGCCGGTGGCGGGCGAAAATCCCAGTTCGCTCATTTATATGCCCCTGATCAGCAAGGATGTCGTGGTCGGGGTAATTACAGTCCAGAGTTTTAGGCCAAAATCTTACACCGAGCATCACCTCAGCATTTTGCGCAACTTGTCTCTTTTGGCCGCAGTGGCCATTGAAAACGCCGAGGCTTACCACAAAATTGAGCACCAGCACGCAGAGATCCGCAAGAGCAACGAAAAGATCACCGCCAGCATCAATTATGCCCGCCGGATCCAGTCGGCCATGCTGCCCGACCGGGCCGCCATGCAACGGGCCCTACCCGACTCGCTCATCTTCTTTCGCCCGCGTGATATTGTCAGCGGCGATTTTTATTGGTTCTTGGAAAAAGATCACAAAATATTTATTGCGGCCATCGATTGCACCGGGCACGGGGTTCCGGGCGCGTTCATGAGCATGATCAGCAACGAGTTTTTGAATGAGATTATCACCTTGATGGATATCGAGTCGCCAGAGCTGGTTTTGGCCGAGCTGCACAAAAAAGTGCGCAAAGCCCTCAAACAGGCAGATTCGGACAATCGGGACGGCATGGATATGTCCATTTGTGTCATTGACCAGCAAAATAAAGTATTGGAGTTTGCCGGGGCCAAATCGCCCCTGATCTATCTGCGCCCCAATGCAGATGGCGTGCCCGAGGTATATCATCTCAAAGGCGACAAAAATCCGATCGGGGGTTTACAGAAAGAAACTGAACGAACCTTTACCAAGCACTTGGTGGCATTGGATCAGCCCACGTCCTTTTACATTTTTACCGATGGTTTCCAAGACCAGTTCGGTGGGCCAGATGGCCGGAAGTTTTCCGTCGGTAGAATGAAACAGTTGTTTTTGACCTATTATGCCATGCCAATGGATCGCCAGCGCGGCCTGTTGCGCAATACCCTGACCGAATGGATGGGCAATGAAAAACAAATTGACGATATCCTCCTCCTTGGGTTTCGGGTGTAATTCAAGCCAAGGCATTGCGCCACCAAGGTTTAGAAATTGACTGAAGCCCGGATTTCGGGTTTTTCTCCCGGTGGGACAATGATCACGATGCTGGATTCGCGCTGCCGCCCCCGCGTCAGAAAATAGCCTACCAAAATGCTTTGAGAGCGTTCCACTGTTTTCCCTTCTGCATTTTTCTCGGTCCAGCGGTGATTGAAATAGTGCGGCTCCGGCAAAAGTTCAGTGCCCTTGGCCGTGAGCCTGGCCCCGGTGGCGTTCAAGCAATTGAAAGTGGCCAATTTAAAATTAGTATTGTCGGTGTTCCGCTCGTTGCCGGTAAACCGGATGCCCACCTCGCAGTCTCCCCTTATTGTAAACGAAGCAGGCCACTTCATAGCGATCCATTTCGCCTTTGCCCTTGACTTCCTGTTTGCGAAAATTAGTGATGCGATAGCCGACGGCCATGCCATTGACTTACCATTCTTCGTTGTCGATCAGATCCTTGGAATTCTGGGCCATCACCAGATTGGCAAATAGCCCGACCAGTAAAAAAGCAGTAAAAAATTTAGTCATTTAATCGACTGATTAGCGTTGATATTCGATAAGAAATTATTCCGCAGTCGCCCAGACCACCCGGAGTACTTTGGCATTGATCCCCACCTTTTCAAAAAATTGCAACCAGTATAATTGCTGGGCCGATAAATGGTCATTGGGAGATTTTATCTCCGCAAAGTAATAGTTTCCCGCCTGCCAGACAAACAGATCGGGGAACCCCCGGGTGTGCTCGCGGAGGTTTTTGGCCATTTCGCCCAGCACAGCCCGCACTTGGGGCCAGGGAATGAGGGCTAAATAGCGCCGCACCCAGTCCAGCACAGCAGTGTGCCAACCGACCAACGGGTTGGCCGTGCCAAATTTTTCGTGAAAAGTCCCCTCGGCCAACGCAATGGCGGCGGCCCCGTCGGCAATGCCGGCCAACAAAGCCTCAATGAGGGTTTTGCGTTTTTCATAGAAACTGGGCAGGTACAAGTCCGAAGGCGCACGCTGCAATGGATGGTGCAGGGCGGCTTGCCCTTGATCAAAAACCACCTCCCACAGAAGCAGGCCAAACAAGCAGTTCCAGACAAAATTTTCGGAGTGGGCCGCTTGGTAGCCGGCGGCTTGAAGGTAGGCAATGGCCCCGCCCTCCACGTAGCGCTGGTGCTCAATGCCCACCACTATTTCGTCTGAGGCCAGTAAATAAGCTGTCGTACTTTTCCGCCGCTTGCCCCCGGCCCGTTTTAGGAGAAAATCTTGGGCAAAAAAATACTCATCGGCATTTTGGGGTGCGGCCAGTAGTTCGCGGGCGAGAGCGGCGGCATTTTCGGGCTGGCCAATCTTTTGCCAGAGCCGCACCTGCCGCTCCCGGGCTGGGGGGAGCAGCGTGGGCGCATAGGTTTGGAGGGCCTCGGCCCAGTAGCCCGCCCGCTCGAGCAGCTCGCCCATGCGCAGGAAATGTTTGTCGCTCAGGGGCTGGCCCGTGGCCCGCAATTGACCGAACCAGTCGAAAATAGTGCTGAGCGGAACCCCCGTATCGCGAAAGAGTTTGAAATCCCGGTAAGCCCGCAGGGCCGAGTACTGGGCCACGGCTTCCTCGCGGGAACTCACCCGAGTGGCCAGTTGCTGCTCGTCGAAGTCGGCAAAACGGGCGTGGCCAACATCGCGCACCACAAACTGGGCCATGTTATCGGGATCCAAATTGCCAAAGAACAAGAATTTGAAGTATTCAAGCGTGTCCATCCGAGCTTTTTGCACCAGCCCAGCGAGGGCCAGCGCCGCCGCTGGCCACAGTTCAGCCGCCGACGCCGCAGCCAGTTGTTGGGCCAGTGCGTCCTTTTTGAGCCGCTGGCCCAACAACCCGGTGCCCAGAAGTTGGTGCACAGCCAATAGATCGGCCTTAGCCAAGGCGGCAACGAGCAGAAATTTATCGGGGCCAAGGACAGGTGAACCAGCCAAGTGCCCGGCCACCTGACCAATGGGACGGGCCCAATCCCCGGCCAACAGTTCGGGCCAAGCACGGGCCGGATCCGCAATTTCGGGATATACCAGCGCGCCGGGCCAAAAAAACCACGGGCGGCGGTTGGCCATGCGTATATATAAGCAGCGCGCACCTTCGGAGAGCGCCCGAAAATCGCGCAAGAAAGCCCGCTCAGTTTCGCCCAGGGCAAAACTATAGCGCTGCTCCACAAACTCGAGCACACTGGTAAAATAGGTGAGGTAATATTTGGGCGGGAGTTGGAGCATTGGGGCAATTTAGGGATTTTCTGTGGGTTAACTCAACTGGCCGCTCAAAGAAGTGCTGGCCCAATCTCCGTCCCTGATTGGGATTGAAGCACCAAGGGCGGGGCTACCCGATTTTTCGACCTTGAAGTTACTCAAATCAATTCTGGCCAAGTACCGTGGCTTTGGCAAGCCAAGATCCACGTTGCCCAAATGCTGCTGGCACGATCACCGTAGAAAGCTGGTGCACCAATTCGTAAAAATAAAGCTACCTTTGTTTTTCTTTTTGATTTTTATCCCGCACCAAAATCGGTTTGTGGGCAATAAATACGAATTTTGGGTTCCCACACAGTCGTTGACACTGATCTGGGCAATCAATCTTAATGGGAGCACAACTTGAGCAAATTCGATAAATTCCGCGCACAACTGTCACAAAGCTTTTGGTTGATTATCCGGGAAGAGGAAACCCTCGCCCCTCGTTTCAGTACCCTATTCAACGGCTGGAAAATTTTTGCGGCAGCGTTCATCCTCCTTTTTTGCAGTTTTGTGCTCAGTTTACTGCTGATTGAAACCTTTAATACCTTGCGCCCCAAGTCGGCCATGTCTGAGTTGACAGTCAACCGCCGGTTGATCGAGCTAATGATGCGGGTGGACTCCCTAGAGGGCGAAGTGGGCAAACGGGATGTGTACTTGGCCAACCTCCAACAAGTCATCACAGGCAAGGTGGCCACTGGTCCGCTGGCCCAAACCGCGCCTCAGGCAATGGGGCCGGTTAAATCGGAAAACGCCGATCTGACTACCCTAAACCCGACTGATTCGGCTTTTCGGCGACAATTTGAACAAGAAGAAAACAGTGCCAAATCCCTCCGCTACGTGCGGGCCGACGAGAAACTAAAGAACATGACTTTTTTTGCCCCATTGGGTGGCATCATCATGAACCAGTTCAATATCAAGAAAAAACACTTCGGAGTGGACATTGTGGCCCAAAAAAACGAACCGATCAAAGCTGTGGCCGATGGCTCGGTCATTATCTCCTCTTGGACCCAAGATTCGGGCCATGTGATCGGGGTGCAACATAAAAACCAACTTATTTCGTTTTATAAGCACAACTCTGTACTTTTGAAAAAAGTAGGCGATCGGGTGAAAGCTGGTGATATTGTCGCTATCATTGGGAATTCGGGGGAACTCACCGACGGCCCCCACTTACATTTCGAACTTTGGTACAATGGCAATCCGGTGGATCCCGAAGATTTTATTCCTTTTTCTTTCTGAGAAGAGGCAAGAAAGCGCGGAACCAAGGTAGCTTTGTTTCCTCAGGCTATTTGCACAAGCAATCAATTTAGTTTACCCAATTTTTTAATCAAATTCTATTACAATGGCAATGTTTGGAACCAACGGCAACGTTAACAAAGAAGAAAGACGCGTGCAAGAAAACATCAGTGTAATCGCCAATATTGTAGGTAAGGGAACGCTCATTACGGGCGATGTGGAGACGCCAGGCAACATCCGGATCGACGGCAAGTTGAAGGGCAATATCAAATGCAAACAGAAAGTGGCTCTGGGCCAAGGATCGTTGGTGGAGGGCAATATTTATGCCCAGAACGCCGAAATTGAGGGCGAAGTGAGCGGGATGCTGGAGATTGCCGATGTTTTGGTGCTCAAGCCCTCGGCCGTGGTTTGGGGCGATATCTTCACCGGCAAACTGGTGGTGGAGGCTGGGGCCAAGTTCAATGGTACCTGTAAAATGGGCGAATCGGCCAAACCAATGGAGATCAAACCGTTAGAAAGCATTGCCAAGCCGACCATCAAAACCTCAGCTTAGCCCCTACCTCAAATTCTCCGGTTTGGCGTTTGAGATGCTGGCCGCCCTTGCCTTCGGGTGGTGGGTGGGCAGTGCGTTGGACAGGTGGCTCGGCAGTGCCAAACCCTTTGCTACCTTGGCCTGTATGTTGCTGTGCATATTGGCCTCCCTCTACCATGTTATCCGTACCCTCACCCGCGATCAAACCCCATGACGATGAGACTTTTCTTTAACGCCTGTATTTTTGCCCTATTACTTACTTCGCTGCCTTTGTGGGCGCAATCGCCAAAATCGGCTACTGAAGCGGTTAAACTAGCCCTCGATGAGCAAGTAAAAGCGTGGAACGCCGGCAATATCGAGCAGTTTATGGAAGGGTATTGGAAGTCGGAACAGATGAAATTTATCAGCAGCAGCGGGGTGCGCTATGGCTGGCAGGCTACTTTGGACCGATACCGCAAAACTTACCCCGGCAAAGCAGGCATGGGGGCCCTCCGCTTTGAGATAGCAAATAATGATCAGGTGGACAAAAAAACTTGCTTTGTGGTCGGCAAATGGTTTTTGCAGCGCACTGGCTCCAATGGGGAGCCGGAAGAACTAAAAGGCTGGTTTTCTTTGGTATGGCAAAAAATCGGGGGCAAGTGGCTCATCGTTTCTGATCATACCAGCTAGTACCGCTCATCACTTAACAGCACCCCGGGGGCCAAAAATCAACGCATTACTATGTTGTCCGCCATTTTCTCTCGATTGCCCTGTTTCCTTCCCCAACCTACTTTAGCCAACGACGCTTGGCCAAGTCGATGGTTTAGTGGCAAAAGTGAGACCAACAACCTCTATTTATCACAAATTCGGCCAAAATCTTACATTGAATGCTTCGGGCGATGGTTTTGGAACTAAGAGTATTTGTTTAATTTAGTTGTAAAATACCAACTATGGCGGCCGAACGGGTGGAATACTTGCTGGAAGTGAACGACCTTACTGTTAGATTTAATACATCGAATGGTCAGGCCCACGCTGGCGGCGCTACCTATGTCTCGGCAGTGGACGGTATTACTTTCAAAGTGGCCAAGGGCGAAACGTTGGGCATTGTGGGTGAATCGGGATCGGGCAAGTCCATCACCGCTTTGTCCCTGATGCAGTTGATCCCAGCCCCAGGACGCATCTCAAGTGGACAGATCATGTTCAATTCGCCCCTGCTGGGCGAGGTAGATTTGGCCCGCTTGCGCGAAGATGAAATCCGCGAACTGCGCGGCTGCGAACTGGCCATGATTTTCCAAGAACCCATGACTTCGCTCAACCCAGTGTTTACCTGTGGCGACCAAGTGACGGAGGCCATCCGGTTGCACAACCGGGTGATAAGCCGAAACGACGCCAAAGAAAGGACGCTGGAACTGTTCCGCAAGGTAAAATTGCCCCGTCCCGAGTCCATTTACAAAGCTTATCCCCACCAACTTTCAGGGGGACAGAAGCAGCGGGTAATGATTGCGATGGCCCTCTCGTGCAACCCAGTCTTGCTCATTGCCGACGAACCGACCACCGCTCTCGATGTGACCGTGCAGCACCGGATCCTCCAGCTCTTGCAAGAACTGCGCGAGGAGATGGACACTTCCATCCTCTTTATTTCGCACGATCTGGGCCTGATTGGCGAGGTGGCCGACCGGGTGCTGGTGATGTACAATGGCAAAATAGTGGAGCAAGGGCCCGTTTGGGACATTTTTTCCAGGCCCCAACACCCCTACACCAAGGGGTTGCTGGCCTGCCGCCCCCGCATGGACGTGAAATTGAAAGTGCTGCCAGTGGTATCGGATTTTATGGATACCGACGCCAACGGCAACGTACTGGAAATATCGGAAGTAAAGTTCAAGTCGGTCGGGGAAGCCATCATGAAAAATTACCAGACCAGTTCAGAGATCAAATCGCGGCAGCAATTGGTGAGCGCCCGCGAGCCGATAGTGACCGTACGCGATCTACATGTCCATTTCCCGCTGGAAACTTCCTTTTGGGGCCGCCCCACCAGTTGGGTGACAGCGGTGGACGGTGTATCGTTCGATATTTATCCCGGCGAAACGCTCGGGCTGGTGGGGGAATCGGGCTGCGGCAAAACCACCTTGGGCCGGGCCTTGCTGCGGCTCATTGATCCAACCTCGGGCGAGGTGCGGTTTCATGGGCAGAGTTTGGCCCAAATGGACAAAAATGCGGTGCTCAAGTTCCGCCGCGACATGCAAATCATTTTTCAGGATCCGTATTCCTCGCTCAACCCCCGCATGACCATTGGCGAGGCAATCATGGAACCGATGCGCTTCCACCACATTGGCCACAACGAGCGCGAACGCAAAGAAATGGTGTTGGATATGCTGGAAACAGTAAACCTGAGCGGGGTACACTTTGGCCGCTACCCCCACGAGTTCTCGGGCGGGCAACGACAGCGGGTCTGCATCGCCCGGACGCTGGCCCTGAAGCCCAAGTTCATCATCTGCGACGAGTCCGTATCGGCCCTCGACGTGTCGGTGCAAGCTCAAGTGCTCAACCTGCTCAACCGTCTCAAAGAAAAATTTGACCTCACTTATGTTTTTATTTCCCACGATCTGTCGGTGGTCAAGTTTATCTCGGATCGGATTTTGGTGATGAACAATGGCAAAATAGTGGAAACCGGCTTTGCCGAAGATATTTATGATTCCCCTCAAGACAGCTACACCCAGACGCTGATCGAGTCCATCCCCAAAGGATCGATGGAGGACATCCACAAAGCGATGTTGGGCCGCAAGATGCTCAAGATCAAAGCGCGCAGAGCTGCCCTTGGCAATTATTGATCTGCCTGTCGTCCGAGAGGACTCGGACAACGGCGTTACCGGTCAAACTCAATGAAATGCTCGGAGGCATACTCATCGTCGCCGGGCTTGATTCGCTTGACGAAGAACCGGGCCTGCTTGCCCAAACGTAAACAGGTATATTTGGCCGCTACGTCCCCGGGCGTGTTCAGGGGCTGGAGCGAGGGATACCACAGGATATAGCCAGGTTTGTCGAACAGCAATTGGGGCGTGGTCCATTCCTGGGTGTGGTTGGGCTGGTCAAAATCAGCGTTTTTATTGAATGAAATAAAGACTTGGCTGCCCAACCACGACGGCCCGGTCACTTTGCCCATGAGCATCACCCAGCAGTTGAGGTAGGTGTTCCAGCTCACCGAAGGCCCCCAGTGGAAGCCGCCCGTGGGCGAAGATGCCGCACCACCACCCTCAGCCTGCGGGATTTGCAACGCGGCAATGGGCTTGCCCACTCCGTTGAAGGGGGCGGAGAAGCCCGTCCCGTCCCAGCGCTGGGCTTTGCCCTGAGGCGCATCCAAGTCGCTCAGGGCGATGCGGGCCACACTGATGCACTGGCCGGCCCATTCGGTGGCGCGGTCATAGGCGGCTTCGTTGTACACGCCCGGAAAGCCATACTCACCATAAAACAGGTAAAGATAATCGCCACTGGCCACTGCCGACGGATCCCCCACCCCGCCCGCAAAGGTGTTGGAAGTGTTGTGGGGCTTGAGGATCAAGCGCGGATCAAGATCTTCGATGAAGATGCCCTTGTTCTCCCAACTCCGGCCGCCGTTGGTCGATTTCATGATCCCGATCCGGCACACGGCGGCTGGGCTGGTGGGGCCTTGCAAGCCCTGCGGCCATTTTTCGTTGCGGTAACCCTGGCCAGTGAGGGAATCAAAGGGGTAAGTGGAGGGATAATTTTCATTGTGATAAACGGCATAGAGCGTTTTGCCCGAAGCGTCCTTGGCAGATTGGTAAACGGTCTCAAACCAGACGGCCCCGTGCAGCCCAGTTTGGCCCGGGGGCACATTGGGGGGCATTTGGGGATCAAAAAAGCCCGATTTATCTTGACGGAAAGCCTCTTCGGCATTTTTACCGTTGGCAAATTTGAGGTTTTTGCTGTCACCCCAGAGCGGATCCTCGCCATATTTGCCCGGGAAAATCCGAAAGGTGTCCCCGATCCATGCCTCGGCCATGTTGCAGTCCACGAAGGAGTTGAAGGTAATCTTGTCGGCGGGCAAGAGCTTGAACTGGGGGGCAAAGGCCTCTTCGCGCTTTTGCGGCGGCGCGCAGGCCACCCATCCGGCCAGCCCAATGGCGGAAACCAGCAATGCAGTTGTTGTCTTCATATTGATGTTAGGTCAAAACATGCACCCGGCCCTGTACTGGTGCTTTTTGGTAAAATTACACCAATTCTTAATCTTGGCGTATTTTTGCGCAGCCCAAACTAAAGAAAACCATGAGCGAAGTTAAATGGGAAACCATCAAGGAATACCAAGAAATATTGTTTACCTATTACGCTGGAATTGCCAAGATTAGCATCAACCGGCCCCAAGTCCACAATGCGTTCACCCCACTGACCGTAGATGAAATGATCGATGCCGTCCACCATTGCCGCTTTGACGAGCGAGTGGGCGTGATCATCCTCACGGGCGAAGGTGGCAAGGCTTTTTGCAGCGGTGGGGATCAGAGCGTGCGCGGCCACGGTGGCTACGTGGGCGATGGGGGCGTGCCCCGGCTCAACGTGCTGGACCTGCAAAAAATGATCCGCTCGATCCCCAAGCCTGTCGTGGCCATGGTGGCCGGCTGGGCCATCGGTGGTGGCCATGTGCTGCATGTGGTGTGCGATCTGACCATCGCTGCCGACAATGCCCGGTTCGGCCAAACCGGCCCCAAGGTGGGCAGTTTCGACGGTGGCTTCGGGGCTTCGTACTTGGCCCGGATAGTGGGCCAGAAGAAAGCCCGCGAAATCTGGTTCCTCTGCGACCAGTATGATGCCCAAGAAGCCCTGCAAATGGGACTGGTGAACAAAGTGGTGCCGCTGGATCAACTGGAATCAGCAACGATCAAATGGTGCGAAAAAATGCTGGAAAAATCACCCATCGCCCTGCGGATGCTCAAGTCGGCCTTCAATGCCGAGCTGGACGGACAAGCGGGCATCCAAGAACTGGCCGGCAACGCCACCCTGCTCTATTACCTGAGCGAGGAAGCCAAGGAAGGCAAAAATGCTTTCTTGGAAAAGCGCAAACCTGATTTTAACCAATTCCCGCGGTTGCCATAATCGCCAGCGAGCTGATTTATGGCCCCACTGGCCTTCGCTGTCAATTCATCCATCTTCAATATGGAAGTTTATTTCACGGGCTTACGTGGCAGACCTGTGGTAACAGTTTTTCTAGCCAAGTTTTGGTAGTGATACATTTGGTGGGCGGCATTGATATTTGGGCAGCCTCATTTTTTGGAAAGCCCTATTGGGAATATGCAAGCTTTGTTGACGCACTTTTGCCATTTATCAGCCGCCAACTATTGAGTCCATTCCTGATGATTTTTGGGGCCGGTATCTATGGTCTTATCAATCATAAGCGATTACATTCTGCCTATAGTGGGGGCATGGTCTGGGCATTGAGCATTAATATAGCCGTAGGCTGGCTGTATTTTAACCCTGAATAGTTAAAGATTGCCACAAAATTAATAGGATCCTAAAATCATGATATGAACGGATAACTCCCATATATTCAAGGATTTCTACTAATTTTTCACATCAAAATCAATATTACAATGAAAAGACTAACGTTCCTTTTAAATGCCCTAATCATGCTTTGTGCCTTGAACGCAACAGCACAAACCGAAATTAATTATTATGTGCAAGGCAATCAAAACCGAACCGCCGCCGAATGGGAATCCGCTAAAGGGACATTGATTACCTGGCCCCTGTGTATCCCGTATAAATTGGCCATCGAATTGGCAAAAGACAATCACCTTTATACCTTAGTGGAAAATGATTCTATTGGGAAAGAAGCCGAGAAATGGTACCGCAAATGGGGCATTGATGCCGCCAATAACACCCTTGTTTACGCCCCTCAGGGAATAGATGCTTGGTGGACAAGAGATTGGGGGCCAAGTGCAGTTTTTGTACCCGATGGCACAATGAAACTTGGAGACGGCAAATACATTTATTCAACACCTGAAACGGGCTTAGCTTGTGATGATTCTTTGCATTTTATATACCAAGATAAAGGTAACAATATTATTAAAACCGAAACAGATGACAATGCAACGGTTTCGGTCGGAAAAGGGCTGCAAATACCCATTTTGGATCTTCCGTTTATCACTACAGGCGGAAATGTAATGACCGATGGTTTGGGAACCGCTTTTTCGAGCTGTATCCTGTTGAATGAAAACCAGTATTTCCAAGTACCTCCTGATAAATTCTTTAGCCTCAATGCGTCACTATTGGGTTTCAAACAATACCATATCCTTTCCAATTTTGAAAAAGTGGGCATACAGCATATTGACTGTTTTATGAAATTATTGGATGAAGAACGGATATTGGTTGCCGAGCCGCCCAAAGACCACGAGCTATACACTGTCTATGAGCATATCGTTGAAAATGAACTAAAAAAACTTAAAACCATCTATGGGAGACCCTATCAAATACTCCGAATAAAAATTGGTAGATATGACCAAGAGCGATTGGCGGCTTATACCAATTCCATTATTCTCAATAAAACCATTTATGTGCCCCTGTTTCAAATAGAAGAAGACAGCACCGCCCTCAAAACATGGCAGCAGGCGATGCCCGGCTATACTGTGAAAGGCTTTACGTTCGCCTTGAAAGACGAACCCATCGTATCAAAGGAGATGGCAGCAAAATACGTGTCAGGATATGGTTGGAACTTTGGCGATGCGTTGCATTGTCGCACCCGTGCCATTTGGGACCCTGAAATGCTCTACATCAGCGTCAAAAGACTACCGTCAAAAGTGGTTTCCAACGAACTTTTGACCCTATACGCAACCGTCATAGATTACAGCAAAAAAGGATTAGTCGATGCATCGTCAAAATTGCACTGGCGAGTAAAGGGGGAACAAAACTGGAAAACAATATTGCTTAAACCTACTAGTAATAATACGCATTTTTATGTCACCATTCCGACGAAAAAATCCAATAAAACCATCGAGTATTACCTCTCGGCGGCCTCAAAGTCAGGTAGCAGGGAGACCATGCCCCGAACTGCACCAAGCGGGTTTTATACGGTAACGACTATTTCTAAACAATGAAAAAATAATTCAATTTACCTACTTTATCGCCCTTTTTAGCTCTTATGATTCGCTAGCGCAGGAGATGGACAAAGTATTGGCAACCATTATCCGATAATTTCGGAATGCCCCAAATTTTGGGTGTCCCGCACTTCATCACCAATCTATTTGAGGAATAGTGCCTCAAGTCTAGTGGCTGAATCATAGTTGAACAGCTCAAATAGGCAATATTTACCTTAGCTTGATTTGAATGCGTAGGGAAAATAACAGCGAACTTTTGCAGGTTTATTATCTTTTTTTGCTGGTAGAAACTCATTGGGAATGGTCTTCATGCCTCTTAATACTACAGTATCAAAATTGGGTTTCAAGCCCTGATAAACATCCTTGACTTCTATTTTACCTTTTTCGTCTATGATGACACTAATAAGCACTACGCCTGATTTTCGCTGCGTAATTACTTCATGCGTAGGTGTAATCAAGTCAAATAAATGATAATACATTTCTATTTCACCGCCAACAAAAAGAGGTAGGTTATCGGGTTTGATTCTTGTTTCTCTTTCATTGTCTATTACAACACAATCGCATTGATTTATCCACTCACTTTTGAACAGGAAAAGATTATTTGAGTGATCATATTTATGGTTTAGTTTTTTATTCGCATTATGGTAATTCCAAATGCCAATTTTCCTATCATTAAAGTATTGCCCCTGTGAGGATCCTAACTGCCTGATGCCAAATTTCCAAAGTCCTACTTTTTTGCCTGCATCATATTGCCCTTCCTCCATAACCTCTCCTTTGGTGTACATGCTCTGTGAAATCTTTTTGTATGCTCCGTGTTTGATTGATTCATTTTCAATAAGAACAAAAAAACTCTTCTCTATATTTAGGCACATTGGACTGATCTATCTTCATTTTGACAGGTTTTTTTAAATTATTTACGCTTTTATTACCCTTTTTATCTGTTTGGGCCAACGAAACTGACACTGTAAGGCAAATAAGGATTAAAATTCCGACAATTATTTTCACAAATTGGTGAGTGGTTTAAATTGATCCAAGTCAAGTTAAAAAGGAAATTTTGAAATCTTCAAATTTTAAACGTATTACTTACGTATTGTACCCTGATGGCAATGGCGTCACCCCGACAGTTTGGGGAAGTTGATTGCACAAAAGTGGCGTTGGCGGTAATACACAACAGGAGTGCGCCAAACAGCAATTGGTTTCATGTAGATTGAGTTTAAGTGAATTCTTTTACACATTACAAAGGTAAGTTACCAAAATTAGAGGAATAAATTTGTCAGACAACCTTTATCTTTTACCAACATGATCATGCCTTGGTAGAAGATAAAACGTCAAAGCAAGCATTCGTCCTTTGATCAATGGTGTTTATACCGCGATTGATTGGCGAATAGTTGGCATCCGTGCTTTTTTTCTAACGGTTTTCCCTCGCCGACAAGCATTGTAATCAAACAGGCACCACGTTGGTAACTTGTAACAAAAAATCCAACCAACAACCTGGCATGAAAACAGCTAAACCTGCGGCTCAACACATACGTGGCGCGCCGTCTGCGCGTGGCCCGGCCGGACAAGCAATTTTGTCAGGCGTACATGGCAGCCAAATTGGCCTTTGCCAGTCGGGGTACCGCGATTTAAAAAATGACAAACACGACATCACCCTGTCCCAACTGGAAAAATTGGCCAATTTTTTGGGTAAAACCGTGCATGATTTCTTGCCACTGCCCGATCAGCCGGAAGAACGAAAAGCGGAATTTTATTGAAGAACCCATTATTTTGCCATTTTTGCCCGCCGAAAGCCAAAAATGACCTATTTTAGCCAAGTGGGAAGCATACCCTCCCCAACTTACAAAAATGAAAACACCCTCTAATCGTCGTTCGGCCCTCAAAACCCTCGCGGCTGGTTCCGTGGCATTTGTGGCGGCCAATACCTTGTCGGCCCGTGTCCAAGCCGCTGAAAACCTGATGGAAACACCTCTGAAAGGAAAAATCAACCACTCGGTGTGCCGGTGGTGTTATAGCAGCATCGGCATGGAAGCACTGTGCCAAGCGGCCAAGAAAATCGGCCTGCAATCCATTGAACTGCTCGATCCGGTCGATTTCCCAATGATCAAAAAATATGGCCTTACTTGTGCCATTGCAAATGGCCCTGGCGGTGGCTTCGGGATTGAGAAGGCCTGGAACCGGGTGGAAAACCACGACCAACTGGTGGCCCTCTACCAGACCCGGATTAACGAAGTGGCCAACGCCGGCTACAACAACCTGATTTGTTTTTCTGGCAACCGGGGCGGCATGAGCGATGCCGAGGGCATGGAAAACTGTGCCACCGGCCTCAAGAAAATCATGGCTTTGGCCGAACAGCGCAAAGTAACCATTGTGATGGAACTGCTCAACAGCAAAGTGGATCACAAGGATTACATGTGCGACCACACCGCCTGGGGCGTGGAGCTGTGCAAAAAAGTGGGCTCGGATCGGCTCAAACTGCTCTATGAC
>JBBQXF010000104.1:0-16500 GCA_038209965.1 Cytophagales bacterium
AAAGAGGAGGCGCTATTGAGGGAAAACCAAGAACTTCAGCTCAAGTACGCGATATTGGACAAGGAAGTCGGAGAGATCAACCAAGTGCTGGCAGTGCTCCAGCAACGCGACGACAAAGTCTATCGAGTCATTTTTGAGGCGGAGCCGATTGCGATGGAAATCCGTCAAGGGGGCACTGGGGGCACCGAGAAATACAAAGATTTGCTCGACCAGCGGCTAAAGCGCGAAGATCTCATCATCGGGACTTACAAAAAGTTGGATAACCTGAAAAAACAGATGTATATCCAAACCAAGTCTTATGATGAACTAATGGAGAAAGCCCGGGCCAAAACTGAAATGCTGGCTTGCATCCCCGCCATCCGGCCCATCTCCGACGGCGATCTTAGCTTGTTCGTTTCAGGTTTTGGGATGCGCGTCCACCCCATTTACAAGGTACGCAAAATGCACACAGGTTGTGATTTTGCTGCTTCCACCGGCTCGCCCATCTATACCACGGGCGACGGAAAAGTAATCAAGGCTTCTTATGATGGTGGTTATGGCATGACGGTGGAGATCGACCACGGGTTTGGCTATGTGACCAAATACGCCCACATGTCGGGCTACTCAGTCCGACTGGGCCAAAAGGTGAAGCGCGGCCAGCAGATTGGCAAAGTGGGGAGCACGGGCACTTCTGTATCACCCCATTTACACTATGAAGTGATCTACAACGGCCTGAAGGTAAATCCGGTAAACTACTTCTTCAACGATCTTTCGCCCGATCAGTATAAGAAAATGCTCGAGTTGGCGGCTGAAGATCGGCAATCGCTGGGGTAACAGTTGGCTACCGGTTTTGTGAGATCGGCAATAAAAGGGCCATTTCTTTCGGGAAATGGCCCTTTTTGTTGAAATAGCAGTACCGCCCTCGGCTTTTGAGCTTCAGATTCCTTAACCACCTGGATGGTTGGTGGAAAGTAAGTTAGTCGCGACAGCAAACAAATTTTGGACGGATAATACGTTTTCAGGGTTTTGCGCTGCAATTGGCTATTTATCTCTCATCATTCCATCCCTTCAAGATTTTGAATGGTTTGCATCACCAGCAAGGTAAAACCTAGTGGGCAGTGACCCGTCGTTATTGCCCTTACCAACCGGCACGAGAACGGAGCGCAGTCAAGTGGGCGGTGTGGTGTCTGCCGTGCCAAGCGTACATTCCCATTTGTTGATCGATCCGGATCAGCCGTCCGTGTTCGGGATGGACAAAGCCCCGGGCAAAGTCCGGTTCGGTGAGCGAGCGGAGCAGGTAGGCCCAGCGTTGGTGCAACGGCTCAAGAATGGCCAGTGACACCTCGACGGACAATTGCCGGCTGTCGGCATGTTCGGCCCAGCGATCTTCGAAGTAAGCTTTGATCACCGGAGCTTCCTCGGTCAGGGCCCACTTGAGCCGGATGAAGGCATTCAGGTGGCTGTCAGCCAGATGGTGGACCACCTGCCGGGCCGTCCAGCCGCCAAGGCGGTAAGGGGTGTCGAGCTGGGCCTCATCGAGCCCGGCAACCGCCTGCCGCAAAAGGGAAGGCAACTGCTCGATGTCAGTTAACCAGACACCGCGCTGGCCGGTTCCAATTTGGGTTAGTGCGATAAATTTTCCGATCGGATAACGAAGATTTTCCATACAATAATCGTTGATAACGGGGCAAAGTTACTTCAGATCCGGAGCGGCAAAAGTCGCTAATGAAAAATTGTTCAATGGCAATTTTGTACCGAGGTTTGGGGGTTGGGGATGGAACAGAACCGCTTGGGGAAGGGGAATAATCGCGGCAAAGAAAAAATTCCACAAAAAATGTTCCAATTTGATTTATAATTTCAAAACATACATTACTTTAGGGCTTTAAAATCGGGACAGGCCGGGAATCAAGCAAGAGAGTGTTACTAAAATAACTGGAACAATGCAGAAGATATCGCAGACACAATCGATACTACAAAAGCTGTCGCCGCAACAGATCCAGTTTATCAAGCTGTTGCAAGTGCCGACCGCCGAGCTGCGGGCTAGGGTCGAAGAGGAACTGGAGATGAACCTCGTGCTGGAAGAAGGTGGGGACGACTATGACGAAACTGAGTCGACCGACACCGCAGAGGCAGAAGACGATTTTGGGGACAACGAGTCGAATGATGATGATTTTGGGGACAGCGACCGGACAGGAGATTCAGATGTGGACGTGGGCGACTACCTGTATGATGAAGAGCTCAGCGGATACAAAATGCAGGGCGATGGGCCATCGGCCGACGAGGACGACCGGGACATGCCCTTGGCCATGCAGTCCTCTCTGACCGATGCCCTGATGGATCAACTGGGATTTTTGGCCCTCGACGACCGGGATTATACCATTGGGATGCAGCTCATCGGGAGCATCGATAGCGAAGGGTACATCCGGCGCGATCTGCGCGGGATTGTCAACGATCTGGCTTTTACCCAAAACATCGAGATGGAGGAAGAAGAACTCGAGCAAGTGCTGGCCCTGATCCAAGGTTTTGAGCCGGCCGGCATCGGGGCGCGCAGTTTGCAGGAATGCCTAGAACTGCAACTGAAGCGCAAAGACCAGCACAACCCCGATGTCCACAATGCGCTGCGCATCATTTCCCTCTGTTTCGAGGAGTTTACCAAAAAACATTTTACAAAGATTGAGAAAAAACTCGATATTGTCGAGGAGGATCTCAAGTGTGCCGTGGACATCATTATCCGGCTCAACCCCAAACCGGGCGAGAATACCAGCGACTACGCCCGCAACCACTACATTACCCCCGACTTTATCTTGCGCAACAGTTTTAGTGGGAAGCTCGAACTGAGCCTCAACTCGCGCAATGCCCCCGATCTGCGCATCAGCAAGTCCTACGCCGAAATGTTGGACTCCTACGACAAGGGCAGCAAAAAGGACAAAAAATTGAAACAGGCCGTCGTGTTCCTCAAACAGAAACTGGATGCGGCCAAGTGGTTTATCGATGCCATTAAACAACGGCAGCAAACCCTGCTCCGTACCATGAATGCCATAGTGGAATACCAATATGACTATTTTCAGGAAGGGGACGAGAGCCGGCTGCGCCCCATGATCCTCAAAGACATCGCCAACCAGATCGGGATGGACATTTCCACCGTGTCGCGGGTGGCCAACAGCAAATCCGTCCAGACCGATTTTGGCATTTATCCTCTCAAATATTTCTTCTCGGAGAGCATCTCGACCGATACCGGTGAAGACGTGAGCAGCAAGGAAGTGAAATTTATTTTGAAGGAAATCATTGATGGCGAAAGCAAGCGCAAACCTTTTTCGGACGATAAGCTGGAAAAATTGCTCAACGACAAAGGGTACAACATTGCCCGGCGCACTGTGGCCAAATACCGCGAACAGATGAACATCCCGGTGGCCCGGTTGCGGAAAGAACTATGAACCAACGGCTGGCCCACTTTCTTTCCGTGGTGTTGCACCCCGCAATCGTCCCCAGCTACATTGTTGCCGTAGTTTTTTTTGCTGCCAGCGTGCTGGTTCCCTATGACGCGGAGGCGAAGCTCACCCTGCTGACCCTGGTCTTTGCCACCACGTTTGTCATCCCGGCTGGCAGCCTATTGATCTCCTACCGCAGCGGCCTGATCGCCACGTTGGAGATGGCCGACCGCCGCGAGCGGATTGGTCCATTTCTGATGATGGCCATTTTTTATACTTTGACGAGTGGTTTCTTTTTGGTCAAATTGGCCAATGTGCCCATTTTACCCAATATTTTGGTCGGCATCACGTTTGCTATATTGTTGGTCACCGTGATCACCCTGTTTTTCAAGGTGAGCGTGCACAGCACTGGGGTGAGTGGGATGTTGGGGACATTCATGGTCTTGCAATACTTATATCCCGAAGCAACATTGTATTATCCCATCATTGCCACCTTTTTCCTCTTGGGTGCGTTAATGACGGCAAGGCTGGCCCTCAATGCCCATACCCCCGCCGAGGTGCTGGTGGGAGCGGTGCTTGGGTTTAGTACTTGCACCGGGGTTTTCTTGGTATTCAACTAATGTATTAAATTTGCCAAAAATTAACTGTTATCCCTCATGAAAAAAGTGAAGTCAATCGCATCCTTGCTCACGGTGTTGGCCCTTGCCTCGGTACTCGGTGCTTGCAAAGGCACCACGACCGTTGAGGAGTTGCCCGATTTTGTCAAAATAATGACCGAATCTGGCCCCTATTTTGGTCAGCGCCGCAACGAAGAGGACATCCTCCGCAGCCGCGACAGCCGGATCGTGATCCGCCGGGGCAGCAATGCCAACCAACTGGTTTTTGAAGAAACGTACCGCCTGGTGGACCGGGACATTACGGTGCGCTACAACGTGGACCTGGATCTGGCCAATGCGGGCCGCAATGCGGTGGCCTTTACCATCCGCCAGCAAAGCCTGCAAGGCGGCCAAACCGGGGAGGCCATTGGCGGGGTAGCTTTTGAACCCAATCCTCTAAACCCACTCAACAAGTACCATGGCACTTTCGAGGCTTTTACCGTAGACCGGGTGCCATTGCGCACCAAGCGCTTGCAATTCCGGGTGTCCACGGGCCTGCAAGGGAGCAACCCGACCCGGTTCTTTATCCTGTTGCCACCTTGTAATGAGGGCCAACGTTGGGACCCCGCCGTCGCCATCCCGCCCGCCGTCACCAAGTGTGTGCCCGAATAGGCTTTGGGCCCAGCGGTTTTATTTTGGGGGCCAGTTGCCCGAGTTCGTTTTTTTCTGTAATTTTGTTCATCTCAATGGGTAGATATCCCATTGGCAACAAAGAGGTAACCCGGCTGGATCAGGAGCAGAATTCGAAATTCTGTAAAGCGTCAAAAGCGCTCTGTGAGTTCGAGTCTCACTGCCTCTGCAACATGGTTGTTTTATCTGGCCAATCCCCGCTAGCCAATTAGCTTGCGGGGATTTTTATTTTCCATCCGGGTGATCTTCAGGGGCAGCGTAGGGGTCGGGTGTGTTGCCCCCACAACGCTGGCTTGCCGCACCCACTCAGTAGGCCACGATGACCTCAATCTCAACCAGCAGATCGGGATTGGCCAAGGCATTGATCCCCACCGTCGTCCGGGCCACTTTGTTGGGGTTGGTCTCATTGACAAAGAACTTGCCGTAGGCCCTGAACCAGCCCTCAAAATCGGTTTGGCCATTCTTGAACTTGTCCGGGACAAGGTAAATCCGCAGGAACACCACTTGGTTTAGGCTGAGGCCCGCACTTTTGAGGATGTCCTCGATTTTTTTCAGGGCACTCATGCTTTGGGTGTAGGTGTCGCCATAGCGGGCGGGAGTGCCCGCCGCCGCCGTAGTGTCGGCCGGCGAAGCCACGATGCCACTGGTCAGAAACCATTTTTTATTGGCCGGCACATCCACCCCCAGCAGGATTTGTGCCTTGGGATTGTCGTAGCGCTTGATGTCTTGGCCAACGGCCCCGGCCCCGAGGCTGAACCAAAAAAAGGCAATCCATCCGATTTGTTTTGTCATTGTCGTTGGTGTGAAGTGTGGTAAGCCATTTGTTTTGACCGAAAGATAGGGTAATTTGCCATAATTTCTGCCAGCGAAGTGCCGCCCCCCAGAACAACATTTTTTGGCTATGCCGCTATTGGGTAAAACAAAGTACCTTGTGCCCCAACTATTTTACACGATTTTCGTTCTTGCATCTATTGGCCGACCCTCCACCTTATATAAAACTTAAACGACTATGTTTTCTCCCGAAGTGCTTGTTTTTATGGTCCCGATTACGGGCATCCTCTCCATTGCCGCCGTCAAAATCATCCGGATCGTCACCGGCAACGAGTTGCCAATGAGCAAAAAAGATCTCAAGAAATTTATCGAAGAGGCAAAGAACCTCCGAGCTTACAGCGCCGAACTTGAACAGCGCGTTCAGAACTTGGAGAGCATCGTCACCAGCATGGACATCGAGTTGATCGAAGGGCTGCTCCAGATCAAGGCCCTAGAGACTTCCGAATTTGACCAACAGAAGCTGGAGCGACTGGCCAAAGCGGCCCGCCCCGGTTCGTCGCGGGGAGCAAGTAAGGTAAATGTCAACGCGCCGCTGGAGGAGAACGTCCGGACGGTGCTCAACAAACTGCTCCTCAAAGTGGACGGGCTGCTGGAGGAGAAGAAAAAGGTCAACAAACCTTTTGGTTGGAACTGACGTTATCTTTATGGTTAGCAATACCACGTTTTTGGGCAATGACACCGTTGCTACACGCCAAAGACCCTAACCATCCCCACCGACGGGATGGCTTTTTATTTCACCGACAAGACACAAACCAGCACACCAAGTATGGATATCCTCAAAGAAAAGTACGTTGACTATGTTCTCTCCCACGGCAAACGGCCCAAAACCGTTTATGAATTTACGAAGCAAGCTGGGATGGCCGAGAAAGAATTTTATAACCATGTCAGTTCCTTTCAGCAATTGGAGGCGCTGATCTGGGCCGATACGTTCCGGGCCACCATCCAACTGATCAAACAGGATGCGGTTTATGGGGAATACTCGGCCCGTGAAAAGGTGTTGACCATGTATTACGCATTGATCGAGCGGCTCAAAAATACCCGGAGCTTTGCCGTTTTCACCCTCAAGTCCAAAACTTGGCTGGGCGGGCCGGAAGTGCTGGGCGAATTGCACAAAGAGTTTGAGGCGTACATCAAGGAAGTGATCAATGACGGCATCTATTCGGGCGAAGTGTCGGACCGGGCCTTCCTCACCGACCGTTACTCGGGCCTAATGTGGTGGCAGATGCAGTTTCTGCTCCGGTTCTGGGCCAAAGACACCAGCAACGAATTTGAGCGCACGGATGCTGCCATTGAAAAGGCCGTTAACCTGAGCTTCGATGTGTTGGGCAAAAACTTGGTTGATTCAACGTTTGATTTTGTCAAATTTACCTTTTCCAACTGACCTATGCCCGCATTTCGCCACGGCTCACCGTGCATGCCCTCAATTGGTTGCCGGCACCGGACCAATGGCGGCCGCGCTTGGCCTAGCCCATCCTTTTTGGTTTGGCAGCAGTAAATCGTAAATCACTCTTATATAATAGCTCATCCAGCAGCGTAATCCTCCACTCACCTTTATATTAGTATAAATTCATGCCTGACGAAAAAGAAGTCAAAAATCTAGACAGTATGCCCACCACGAAAGTGCAACGGGCGACCAAGTTTATGCAAACCGGGGTCAAGATCGGGGGTAATTATGTGAAGCACTACGCCAAGAAATTGGTGGACAGCAACACCACCCAGGCCGAATTGCACGCAAACAATGCCAAGGACATTTATAACGCCCTGAGCGAACTAAAGGGCAGTGCCCTCAAAGTGGCCCAGATGATGAGCATGGATCGCAACCTGCTCCCCTCGGCCTACCAAGAGAAGTTCACAATGGCCCAATACTCGGCCCCGCCCTTGTCCTATCCGTTGGTGGTCAAGACCTTCGCTTCGGCTTTTGGCAAAACCCCTGCCGATTTCTTCGATACTTTTACCAAAGATGCCGTCAATGCGGCCTCGATCGGCCAGGTCCACCGGGCCACCAAGGATGGCCAAGTGTTTGCCGTCAAGGTGCAATACCCCGGGGTGGCCGATAGTATTGCCTCCGATCTGCGCATTGTCAAGCCGTTTGCGGTCCAGTTGTTGGGCCTCACCGAGCGCGACATTGATATGTACATGACCGAAGTGCAGGGAATGCTCGTGGCCGAGACCGACTATGAGCTTGAGTTGAAGAACGCCGTCCACATTGCGGCCCAGTGCGCCCACATTCCCAACCTGTTTTTCCCCCGCTATTATCCCGAATATTCGTCCAAGCGGATTTTGACCATGGACTGGGTGCCCGGCCAACACTTAAATGAGTTCCTGCTCACCAATCCTACCCAAGCGGTGCGCAACCAGCTCGGCCAAGCGTTGTGGGATTTTTATGATTACCAGATGCACGTAATGCACATGGTCCATGCCGATCCCCACCCCGGCAACTTCCTCCTGCAGCCGGATGGCACCTTGGGCATTATCGATTTTGGCTGCGTCAAGGTGATCCCCGAGGAATATTATAAAAAGCATTTCCGGGTCATCAGCCCGTCCATTTTCAAAGATGAAGCCACGCTGAACCAAGTTTTCTTGGATTTGCAGTTTATCTATGAGGATGACACCCCCCAGCTCAAACGCCTGTTCACCGACCTGTTTTCCGAAATGGTCGAGCTGACCATCAAGCCTTTCCGGTCCGGCGAGTTTGATTTTGGCAGCGAGGACTACTTCCAGCAGCTCTACAACTTCGGCGAGCGGCTGGCCAAAATGGACGAACTGAAGAAATCGAAGAAGCCGCGCGGCTCCAAAGATGCCCTCTACCTCAACCGCACTTACTTTGGGCTCTACTCCATGCTCAACCAGTTGGGGGCCAAGATCAGCACCAAAACCAGCTTTGACCCAGCCTAGGGCCGCGGCCACTCGCCAAGTTGGCCCACTTTTTACCTCAAACCGCCCGGGCAGAAAATCTTTCAAAGATTTTCTGCCCGGGCGGTTTAAAATGCACCACAAGTGTAATCGGTTCACTAGCAAGAAGTTGGGCCGGGACAAAGCCGGTAATAGTCATTAAATCAAAAAAAAACTTAAAAAAATATAAAACCCCTTGCAACCATTTTGCTTTACACTGGGTCTTCAGTGGGCAAGTCTTTTTATCCGCCATGTTTGCAAGTTTTTAAGAAAAATTAACCCCCAGTTTGCAAACATGGATTTATGTGATAATTTTGCGAGTGCATTAATAACCTTAAATTACAATTAAAAAATCTATTTTTATGAACAAGAACACTTTCATGTCACCCCTCCGTGGTTTGGCTTTGGCATCAGTAGCAGTGGCAGCACTGTCTTCTTGTGCGAAGGACGAGTTCACCGAGCAAAACGCGTTGGGCCTTGAGTTGCAAAGACTCCGTTCCCAACGTCAAATTGATTCGTTGGCGCGCGCGCAGCAACGGATTTATGACGTAAACTCATTGCGTTATCAGCGTTCCCTTGACTCCTTGGATCGGATCAACGCTGGTGGCCGGGTATTCTATTCGGTAGCGGTAGTGAGCGGTAGCAGTACTGCGTTCAGCACTGGTCGTTCAGAAGAAGCTGAAGGCGTTGCTGGTGCAACAGTTTCTGTTTCTCAGTATGGTGCGGTGGTTACTGTAACTACTCCTGCCAGCGGTTTGGCTACGGCTGAAATGCGTTCTGGTGCTGCTGTAGTAGTAATTTCTGCACCAAACCACACCACCCTCAATTACGTGGTGAATTTGACCCCTGACGGTTCTACGCAGATCGGTACTGGCTCTGGCATTAATCGCAATAATCCCGGTAACGGTACCACTGTGTATGTAAGCAACGTAATGCCTTTGTTCCAAACGGGTGGTGCCAACGCAGCTACTGCAATGGGTACTATTCGTGGTTTGGCTTTGATCGAGACCAACTTGACCAACGACGTTCCTGAAGCAGTATCTCCTGCTATATTGGGCACCGGTACCAACTTGATGACGGCCAACATTGACGTAAATTCTGCGTTCATGACCCGCTACATCAATAATCGGTTGAACAACTCTGCCATACCTTCTATTGGTGCTGGCTGGGAAGGTGATGTACAGAAAGTTGCTTACGAATCAGCTACTTCAGTAGCTACTTTGGATGCCACTGGTAACTATTCGGTATTGGTGCCAGCTACCGCTTCTGGTCTGCCCATCCGTTTGAAGTACTCTGACATCGCTACCAACCGTACTTGGTACGCTGCCCGTTTTGACGGGATTGACCACAATGCTGTGATCACTCGCCGCTTCAACTACGGACCTAACGCAACCCCAACTCCTGGTATTATTGTCGGAAACATGCCTGGCCAAGTAAACTTGACCCAGAGCTTGTCGGTAGTAACTACTGAGGCCACTGGTACGGTAACTGTTAACACCCCTGGCAATTTGACCAGTGAAGTGTTTAATGGTGTTCGTTACTTTGTGTTCAACGCTGCTGCGATGGGAGCTGCTCGTTACATTCCTGGTACTCCTGGTGCTTATTTGGCCAACGGAACTACTGGTGCTACTGTACCGACTGTTACTTTTGCGGCTGCTCCTGCTGGTGGTACTACTGCCACTGGTACAGTTGAATTGTCGGCTCCAAATGCTATTACCAACCTGCGCACGGTAGTTGGTGTTCGCGTTACTGCGGCTGGCGCTGGCTACACTGGCGGTACTGCAGCTACTTTCACGGATGGCTTTAACGTAACTGGTGTAACTGGTACTGGTACTTTGCAAGCTCCCATCGATCAACTTGGTTCTGTTCAAGTAATTGATGGTGGTTTCGGTTTTCGTTCTACCGGTGCTGCTCCTTACGGTACGCCTAACCAATGGACTGAGCGTGCTCCGACCATTTTGTTCAGCGGCCAAGCAACGTTGACGGCTCCCAAAATTACCCCTGGGGTGAACTATGTGCGTGATGGTGCGATTGCTGGTTTTGTAAACGGTGTTTCCGACGTAGGTACTACTTTGGGTACCATCCAACGGATCAACGTAACTGCACCTGGTGCTAGCATTACTCCGGCCGACTTGGCCACTATCACCTTTGATTATGGCTCAGGCGCAGTAGTTCCTGCCAACGATGGTGCTGGCAACGGTGGTGACGCTTTGTTTGTGACCAATGCTGGTGCACTGGAGTACAATCCATTGTATGGTACCGGTACCACTGCTGCGGTATTGGATTTGGTTGCTTCGGTAGGTACTGCCGCCGGGATGTCCCGTGGTGCCCGTGCTTATGTATTTGTTCCTTCAGCTTCGTTGACTGGCCAAACTGTTGGTGGCGGTGCTACTTTCGCGGTTCAAGTTGATGCTACTGGTTTCATTTCTCAAGTACGGATTGCCACCCCTGGTTCTGCCTTCACCAACGCTGGTGTAAGCGCTGCCACTGTGGTTATCAGCACTCCTTCCAATAGTTTGTCGGCTCGTGCCTTCTTGCGTGGTACCGGAATTGACAATTACGTCTATGATATCGCCACTTTGGGTACAGCATCAATCGTAACTACTTTCAATTCTCAAGCTCGTCAGCCTCTTGCTGCTCTGCCTCCTTTTGGTGGTAACGCTGATCAAAACAATTACATTGCAGTATTTGATGCTCCTGCCGCTGGTGGGGTACAAGCTGAGGGTATTCCTGTATTTGACGCGCAAAACCGGATTGTTGGTTTGGAAATCACTAACCCAGGGGTTGGTTACGCTGCTCCAGTACGTTTCCGTATCGTCGCTGCTGGTGCTGCTCCTGCTACTGCCTTCCGTCAAGCTGGCAATGCTGCTGGTAGCGTGGGTATCGTTGGCCGCAGCATTAGCATCGCTACTGTTGGTGGTACTGGCTATTCACTGGCTCCCCAAGTATTTTTCACTGGTGGTGGTCGGTTGTTGGCAGATCAAAGCAACTCACAGTTGTTCCCTGGTGATTTTAACATCGTCATTAATCCTGCTACTGGTGACTTGACCAGCATTGCTTACACTGGTCCTTTCTATTGGGATGTAGCTGCTTTGGCTGCTGATCCTATCCGCGTTATCATTTCTTCGGAAAACAACCGGATCAACTTGGAGCGGGCTTATGCTGCTTTCTTAGGCCAAGCAAGCGCTGCAGCAGCTGCTGGTATCATCTATGCGGTTCCAGGACCTAACGGTTCTATCCGGGCCATCCAAATGGTACGCGCTAGCTCCACTTTCCCAGGTGACATTGAAGCTTACTTGAATGGTCAAGTGACTACGTTGGATACTGTAGAATGGTACACCCGTACGTTACCCGTTCCTTACTTCAACACTACCAGCTTTATCATCGCGCCACGGATCACTTTCCAAGGCACTGGTGCAACTCCTGGTACTGGCTTGACTGGTGCATTCGTATTGGCTGGTGCTTCCACTGGTGCTCCCGCGGCTGGCGCTCCTGTAGCTGGTGGTGGTACCGCTGGTGGCCGGATCCGCAACTTGCGCATCATTACTGGTGGTTCTGGTTACGTAAGTGGCCCCATCACTTTTAACTCACGCACCGTTGGTCGGCCTACCGACATCAATACCAACATCTTCCAATTCGTTGGTGCTTACACTATCAACTATTTGACTATCCGTAGCTCACCTAACTTCTACGCTCAGTTGCGTACTGGTGTTCCTTTCACTGCCATCGGCATTGGAGTAGAAAACGGTGGTTTGTTCAACGTAGAAGCTTTCTCTGGCATCACCTACGTACGTGACATCCACTACGGTACAGGTCAATATGTTGACAATTAATAGTGCATTGTTGACGTAAAGTCTAATTACCAAAAAGCCGGGCCTTCGCCCGGCTTTTTGGTTTATAAAGGGGTTACCTCAACCAGTTAAAATCCCGAAGGGAGGCAAGGATGATAGGCAAATGGCCAATTCCAGCGGAAAAGCCCTGCAAGGGTGTTATCTCCGGTCGGAATTTTTTTTTATGATGGCTACCATGTTTCCCACAGGAAACCACTGTTAGGGGATTTTTCCCACAAGAAACCACTGTTAGGGTTTTCAACCACTCACCGGGTTTGATTGATCCCTCAACGGAAACCACTGTTAGGGTTTTCAACCACTCACCGGGTCTGATTGGTCACTCATAGGGTTTTGATTGATCCCTCACAGTGGTTGCAAACCCTGTGAGTGGATTTTTCCCACAAGAAACCACTGTTAGGGTTTTCAACCACTCACCGGGTCTGATTGGTCTTTCAACGGAAACCTCTGTTAGGGTTTTCAACCACTCACCGGGTCTGATTGGTCCCTCATAGGGTTTGATTGATCCCTCACAGTGGTTGCAAACCCTGTGAGTGGATTTTTCCCACAAGAAACCACTGTTAGGGTTTTCAACCACCTATAGTGGTTTCATTGGTCCTTCACAATGGTTGCAAACCTTGGATGGTATTAACAGGTATGGGGTATTTTTAATTCTTTTTAAGCATTGGGCGGTTGGGGCTTTGGCCGGATCAGGTTAATTTTGTGGCTCAAATGAGACAAACAATGAAAAATAAATATTACCTATTGGCCCTGAGCATCTTAATGGTCGGCTTGGTTGCCTGTGAGGAAAAGAGTGGCAAGGAAGAGAAGTCGGTGGTAAAAGTGCCCAAACTCAATTTTACCGATCACCAAGCGGTGGTGCGGGCGGTTGACAAATACTTGTCCCAAAACACCTTGGAAAAAGGGCTGGTGTTCCTCTCGCTTCGAGACGAAGTGACCAAAAAAGATTTGTATCTCAGCCCTCCCACCGGCTATGATTCAGTATCGTATGCGTCGGCGGAGAATGTGGTGAGTTTGGGCGTAAAAATGCACCCCAATGATACCAAGGATGTTTATCTGGTTGATTTTAGGTGCGAGTGGGACGCGAACTTCATGGTGAATGACAGTGTGCAAGGGGGCATCAAGATAACATCGATCGATATCCGGTCGGTGAATGAGAAGCCCCGCTACAAGTGGCAAAAGCAAACCAAATACTGGGATAAAGTACCCGTTTTGGTGCAGTAAGCTTTCAGTCATCGCGAGCGGCCTTCAACCGCACGAGGCCCGGCTGAGCTACGTCAGCCCTCCTACAAAAAACAATGAGCAATTTCAGGTGAGTAAAAAATACATCAGCAGTATGAAAAAACAAGGTTTAACAACGTTTGTCCTCGTTTTCTGGGCATTGGTATTGGGCTACGGTTGTGGCAAGGGCAAAAAGGAAGTGCGGTTGGCCCCCGATTGGACCCAACCGGAGCTGGCAGTGGCGGCCGTGGAAAAGTACATTGCAGAGGCCATGAAACTCCAAGACACGGGCATTATGCGCTATGACAACCAATCCCGCCAAGTGTATTACCTCAAGCCGGTGGAAGTACTCAAAACCGAGGTGCGCCAAACGGGAGACATCATGGGCGAAGTGGGGGTGCGAATGAAATCGACCTCAGCCATTGATGTGCTGGTAGATATGAACGTGACCTGGGATACCACATTGTTTGACAAAGACAGTGTGAAGGGGGTTTTCGCCGTAGGGGGGCTTTCTTTCCGACAAATCGGCGATACGGTGCGGTACCGGTGGGAGAAAAGTGGGAACGTTTATCGGAAAGTTGAAGCGGTGGTACAATAATGACGCAGCTACACAAGGTCGTCCAAGTTTTTGGTGCACAAGCGGATCGCTGGTCGGTCGATAGGGTGTGGAGCTGGCTGGTGGCCAGTGCTTTGCTGTGGCTGGTGGGCTGCGGGCCCAAGTGGGAAGACACTGGACATGGGATGAAGTATGCCTTTTATGCCCAATCCAGCAAAGCCAAGAAAGCAGTCTTGAACGATTGGCTGCGGATCGACTACACCGTGCGCAAGCACAATGGCGATACGGTGGTCACCACTTACAAGACTGCGCCCATTGAGCAGCAGTTACTGAACCCACCATTTCCGGGTGCATTGGAAACGGTACTGGTCAAAGTAGGCGAGGGCGATTCACTCGAAGTGGTGGTGAGTGCCGGCTTGTTTTATCCCAATCAGGAATTGCCAAAAAACTTGCAGGCCGATGACACCTTGCACGTTTTTCTCAAAATCCGTAAGGTTTTGTCCCCCCAAGAAAAGCAGGCCGGTATTCAGAAGGAAATAATGGCCCACGTGAAAATTGATGACGACAGCATTAGGGCGAACCTGAAAACCCGGGGGCTGCTCGAAGCGGCCAAAAAGCACAGTTCGGGGATTTATTACTATGTCCATACTGAAGGCAAGGGCCAACCCGCCAATGTGGGGGACAGCGTAGCCTTTTACTACCACGGTAGCTACTTGAACGGCAATGCGTTCGACATTCAGGACAAAGCACCGATAGGTTTTGTGCTGGGCAAAAAACGGGTGCTGCCGGGCTGGGAAATTGCCTTTGACGATATATTGACCGAAGGGAGCCAAATATCAATCTATTTGCCCTCCCACTTGGCATTTGGCTATAAAGGGCGTGACTTAATCCCGCCTTTTGCCCCCTTAAAGTTCCAAATTGGTGTCAAGGCAATTGTCCGGGCCAAGCAATAACGCCCGAACGAATCGCCTCAGCAACTTTGTTGGCTCCCCATTGCCTATCTGACCATGATCACTGCATTGGTGTTTCTTCCCTTGTCGTCGCTGCACGAAATTTTGACCTCGCCCCGGGGCGGTTTAAAAAAAACCTTTTGGCCCACAGTGGCAGTTTGGTAAAACCGGTTGTTGATGTACCAATAGACTTTTTTGACTTCGTTGCCCGCGTTGCAACTGAGCAATAGCTCGATGCCTTCCTCGTCGGCGGTGAGGTATTCGCGGCCGTTGATCGGGGAGGTAATGACGGGTGGGCTGCCCGCCAGCAACTGGGTGCAATCGGGATTGTGTGGCGGGATTTGGGCAAACCCAATGTGGTTGCTCAGGTTGAACGCCACCATTTCGGGGAGCAAGTTGGGGTAGAGTTTGCGCTTGTAGCCCTGGGCGGGCAGACAGTGAGCACAATAGCTGAACTGCTCGTTGGCACTGACAAACAGATACTTGGCGTGCTCACACGTCTTGGCTGGGGAAATGCCCGGCAAAAAGAAATCTTGGACTTTATTTTGGCAAAATTCGCTGGGGGGCAAGCCGCTTTCGGCACACACCAGCCGGAATTGGAGCACATCCGGCGGGACGAACCAATCGATGGTAGAATTGTAATCGATGGCATTGAAGATCTTGAACAGCAGAGGTGTGGCCATGCCCGCCCCCGTCAGCTCGGGGCTGCCCTCGCCCGAAAAATTGCCCATCCATACGGCCACCGTGTAGCGGGCATTGTAGCCAATGCTCCAAGCGTCGCGTCGCCCATAAGAAGTCCCTGTTTTCCAGGCAATTTTGGGCACGTGGGGGTTGCGCTCGTAGTCAGTGGGCAGTTCGGGCCGCTCAACTTTGGTGAGAATATCGGTCACAATGTAGGCCGCCGAGGGTGAAATGAGGTTGATTTGTCGCAGCGAATCGGGCAATGGGGCAGCCTGGGGCAGTAAATGGAGCGGTCGCCAAACGCCCCCATTGGCAAAAGTGGCATACAAACCGGCCATTTCGACCAGACTGACCCCGCAGCCGCCCAGGGCAAGCGATAGCCCCAAGTGCGGTTCTTGTCGGCTCACTCCCTGAAATTTGGCCTTTTTGAGCAACGCCACCAAATGATTGACCCCCAATTCGTGCAACAGCTTTACGGCTGGCACATTCAGCGAGTGGGAGAGGGCTTCCTCGGCCGTGACGTGGCCGTGAAAAGTGCGGGTGTAGTTCTCGGGAGCATAACCGGAAAAGTCAATGGGCACGTCAGTGAGCACTGAACGGGGAGTGAGCAGGCCCCGGTCAAACGCGGCGGCATAAATCAGCGGCTTGAGCGCACTCCCCGGGGAGCGGGAAGCCCGGGCCCCATCCACCTGCCCCGCGTGGAGGGCATCAGCAAAATTGGGCGACCCGAGGTAAGCCACTACATTCATCGTCACATTGTCCACCACCACTACACTGGCGTTGTTGATATTGAAATTTTTGACCACCCGGATATGAGCAATGGTCAGG
>JBBQXF010000105.1:0-16237 GCA_038209965.1 Cytophagales bacterium
GTCCACCAAACTTTTGCCCCAAAAGTTTGGTGGACACTGAAGCCCCCGGACAGGGCCCGCCCCCAGGAAAAACCGGTGAACAACACCGGCAAAGAAGGCCTCACCCTACCGAAAAATACCGCCTAGACACGCGGAGAGGCATAAAAGGTTTCAAAACACCTATTTTTTCCCTTATTTTGTACGTAATTCTTATTAGTTCCTATTATCTATCCTATTAATACAAATAAAATTGGACAGCATCCTCCGAATTGGGGCCAGTCATGATCAGGTAGCACTTTGGCAAGCTTCGGCAGTTGCCAAGTTGCTGCTCGCTGCTGGTTTGAACACCAGGGTTGTTCTGCTTGACCCTTTGGCAGATAAGCAAGCAAGCAAGCATACTACCAAAAACAAACGGGTTTCATTTACCGATGAACTGGATGAGCAACTGGAACGCGACTTGGTCGATATAGCCGTAATGAGTGCCAGTGATCTGCCTTTGTCACTTGCCTGCGACCCCGACCAGCTTGCCTTTACTAAGCGAGAGCCGCCAAATGATGTGATCCTCAGCCTTAACAAGTACTTTACCATGGAGGATGAAAGTCAGAGACTGGTATTGGGGGCAGGGTCTCCGCTGAGGATCGCCCTGATCCGTCGCAATTTCGCGAAGGTAAAAGCCCTTGAGCTACCGGGCAATTTTCAGGCACAACTGCGCAAGATGGAAGATGGCAGTTGTGATGCGCTGGTGCTGGATCATGCGCTAGCGCACCAAATGGGTTGTGCCCAGTTGATCGTGAAGCATTTACCGATCGCTCAATTTACCCCTAGAGCGGGCCAAGGTAGCATTGCCATCAAATTGTCGGCCCACTTGCCGGTAGAATTAACGGCCCAAATCAAGCAGGCAAGTACAGATCTATTGACTGAGCTATGTATTGGGCTAGAACGCAATTTCGCGCACCATTTGAGTACGGCAGTCGCTTCGCCCTGCTTTGCTTATGCTGAATTATTGCCAGAAGATACTATACGCTTACACGGAGGCTACATCTATGCGAACGGTCGAGTGTTGGTCGGATTTACACGAACCAGCCAGTTGAGCAGTGCTGACGACTTGGGGGAAGCATTGGCGGAAGAAGTTTTGAGCTATACCCCACCGCTGAAGGAGAGCAAGGGTTTAGCACGCTAAAGGATCAAATGGGGCACAAAACGACTTGTATTGCCAGTAATCAAGTGGTTGGCTTCCCGGATCCCGATACCGGCCGCCGCTTGGCCAATTATCCAAGAACCGATTACCGGATAGTGGCCCGCAAAGTTGGGCAGTTTGCGCAACTCTTGAAAAACGTAGCCCTCGGCGCCATACGCGCCCTCGGAACTTTCTCTAAGCTGCCCATTTTCTATGATGGAGACGTTAGCCCCTTCGCGCGACAACAGAGGCTTGATCACGAAATCCGTCATCTGATGCTGGTCAAAATAGGCTGGCAACAAGTACTCGCACTTGGGAAAAAGTTTCCAAAGAATGGCCAAGATTGCTTTATTGGACAAAATCATCTTCCAACTAGGCTCAATCCAATGAACTTGGTTTACATCAGCCAGCAAATTCTGGCCAAAAGCTTCGTGCACCATCCACTCATAGGGATACAATTTGAAAATATTGCGGATGGTTCGTCCTTGGAGATCCACAAAACCCTTTTGGGCTTTGTCCCATCCTATATCGTCGATATAAAGAAAATTGGTTTCGTGCCCTGCCTGTTGCGCGCAGTCGCGCAGGTATTCGGTCGTGGTCAAATCTTCCAAATTGTCGCGCACACAGGCAAAATGCAGGGTATCGGGGTGCAGATATCCATTCAATGACCGCCAAGTGCCCACCAGTTTCTCGTGGATGGAATTGAACTGATCCTTGCTTTGGTCGACTTCTTGCAACCAGAACCATTGGACAATGGCCGCTTCGTAAAGTGAGGTTGGAGTGTCGGCATTAAACTCCAGCAGTTTGGGAGGATGCTGCCCATCATAACAAAAATCAAAACGGCCATAAATGGACGGGGCATCGGTTTCCCAAGTCTGAAGGATATGGGGCACCATGAATTCGGGGATGGCGAACAATTGCCACAAATTATTCTTGATCACCTGATCTACCGCCTCCAAACACATTTCCCAAAGTGTGTTGGTGGCTTTTTCCAGTTGCTCGATCTGCGAGAGGGAAAAAGCGTAATAAACTGACTCATCCCAATAGGGAACATCGGTGCTGTGAAAACCAAACCCCAGCTTCTCAACGGCTTTTTGCCAGTCGTTGCGGGGAGAAATCGGAATGCGTTGCATGGTAATGGCTTGACTTGCCCCTTAGATACGTAAGAAAATAAATGAAGTTTGCCCCTTTGGGTTTTATCGATCAACTTTGCGGCGCAGAAAGCCATTGGAAATGGCTGATCCATCGCAATGATGCTATAACATACTGTTCCAGCTTGTTGCCGCAAATTAGCACATGCTTGCCAGCTGTTTATTGCCAATTTTCCAACCTTGACTTCTTTCTGATCAAAAATGCCGATTGAAGATCCCATAACCGTAAGAAATATGAGTGAGGAAGATTCCCCAAATACCTCGACCCACAAGTTGAACCTCCGCAATTTGACCATTGCGGATTACGACGATTTGTTGGAAATCATGCACTTGGTCTATTCCAACATTGGCGATGGTATTTGGCCCAAAGAAGATTTGCAAAACCTCCTCACCATTTTTCCCGAGGGACAAATTTGTATTGAGGACAACGACAAAGTGGTGGCGTGTGCGCTTTGTATCATCGTTGACTATTCCAAATATGGCGACAACCATACTTACCAACAGGTAACGGGCAACTATAAATTTGCGACCCACGATGCCAAGGGCACGGTGCTGTATGGGATAGATATTTTTGTCCATCCCGGATACCAAGGGCTGCGCTTGGGCCGCCGGCTGTACGATGCCCGCAAAGAAATGTGCGAGAATCTCAACCTGAACAGCATCATCGCGGGGGGGCGCATTCCTGGTTATGCCAAATATTCGGATCAATTGACCCCGCGCGAGTACATCGAGCAGGTAAAAAACAAAGAGGTATTTGATCCCATTTTGTCTTTTCAGTTGAGCAATGATTTCCACGTGCGCAAGGTACTGACCAACTATTTGCCCAGTGACCGCGATTCCAAGGCTTATGCGACCCTACTGGAATGGAACAATATTTACTATTATGAAAAAGAGCCGCTGATCGGCGGGCGCAAAGAGGTGGTGCGGCTGGGCTTGGTTCAACTGCAAATGCGCAATGTGCCGTCCAAACAGGCCCTAATGGAAAATATTGAGTTCTATGTGGATGCAGTGAGTGCTTATAAAGCTGATTTTGTGCTGTTTCCCGAACTGTTCAACGCGCCACTGATGGCCCAGTTCAACGATGATAGTGCTGCCAAGTCAATCCGCCAAATGGCCTCCTACACCGATGAGTTGCGCGAGCAGTTTGTGGAGTATGCCATTTCATACAATATCAACATCATAGCGGGCAGTATGCCACTCTACGATGGCGAACAACTTTACAACGTCTCGTATTTGTGCCGCCGCGATGGTACTTGGGACATGCAGTACAAGATCCACATCACGCCCGACGAGAAAAGTGCATGGGGCATGAAGCCCGGCAACCGGATCAAGGTTTTTGACACTGATGTGTGCAAGATTGGGATTTTGATCTGTTATGATGTAGAGTTCCCCGAGCTTTCCCGCTTTTTGGCCGACCAAAACATGCAGATCTTGTTTGTCCCCTTCCTGACCGACACACGCAACGGCTACCACCGGGTGCGCAACTGCGCCATGGCCCGGGCCATTGAAAACGAGTGCTACGTGGCCATTGCGGGCAGCGTGGGCAACTTGCCCAGGGTAAAAAACATGGATTTGAACTATGCCCAATCGGCGGTCTTTTCACCCTCCGACTTTGCTTTCCCCAACAATGCCATTGTGGCCGAGGCCACCCCAAATACCGAGATGACCATTATTGCCGACGTGGATCTGGGGTTGTTGAAAGAACTCAACGTGATGGGGAGCGTGCGCAACTTAAGGGATCGGCGGACCGACCTTTATGATCTGCGGTGGATCGGAGGGAAAAAAAAGAAAGAATAGCCCAGTTATGAAAGGTCAAGTACCGCACGTTGGCTAGGTTTTATCACCTAGCAACGTGCGTTTTTTTTGGTGTGCCCATTCAGGGGGAAAGCATGCCGCGAATCGCAAAATGAGACTGAACCGCGCCAAAGAAGATCCGGCCCATGGTTCGTTTATAACACCCTTCTGCAACCAAACCAACGGTCACTTACAGGGCAACCTGCCCAAGTGCATTGGCGAGCTTGGTTTGCCAAATAAAGAAATAATGGAAACGCTTAACCCCAGTAATGGGCTAATAACTCGGGCTGGCCCCGCTCATTCCCGCTATTTCTTTTTTTATATTGTCTTTGCGGGGAAAAATGCGCAAATTGACCCGCTAAAATACCCAAAACAACTTCCCACTATTATACGAAAATGAACATGACCATGAATGTAAACCGCAACCGCCTATTCGTCGGCAGTTGCTTTGCGCTGATTACCACAGCCTTTGCCTTTGCCATCCGGGCCGGGATTATGAACGATCTAGCCAAAGACTTTAAATTATCCGACACCGAACTAGGCTGGATCAATTTCATGGGGGCTTTTGGCTTTCCCATTGCAACATTGATCGGAGGGCCACTCTACAATAGTCTGGGCCCAAAAAATATTGGTTTTATCGCTTTTTTTAGCCATCTAATCGGCATAACAGCTTCTATTTTATCCGATAGTTTTTTGCCACTTTTCTTCTCAACCTTTATTATCAGTTTTGGGAACGGGATGGTGGAAGCCGCTTTCAACCCCATGATCGCCAGCATGTACGATGCCAATAAAACGACTATGCTCAACCGTTTCCATGTTTGGTTTCCCGGGGGACTAGCCATAGGGGCTTTGATCGCATTCAGTCTTGCCAGCATAGATACTTGGCAGCTCAAGATCGCCGTCATGTATATCCCCACTTTGATTTATGGCTTCTTGTTTTTTGGCCAAAAATTCCCCCAAGCATCGGGCTCGTTGAGCACTTCAAATACCGAGAATTTGAAAGCCATTTTCTCCTCACCGCTGTATTTGTTCATGCTCGTGTGTATGATGATGACCGCCACTACCGAACTGGGCACGCAAGGCTGGGTTGAACGGATCTTGGGCCAGTCTGGTGCACAACCTTTATTGATTTTCGCTTTTGTGACAGGACTAATGGCCATTGGACGCTTGTTCGCCGGGCCGATTATCCACCGCCTAAATATTACCGGGGTGTTGCTTGGTTCAGCCATTATTTCAGCAATCGCCATTTATCTGATGAGTTCAGCCACTGGCCCAATGGTGTATGTGTGCGCCGTATTGTTTGCTGTGGGGGTATGTTATTTTTGGCCAAACATGATTTCGTTCGTGGCGGTTTATATGCCAAAAACTGGGGCTTTGGGAATGTCATTGATGGGTGGAGTTGGGATGGTGGGGCTTTCTATTTTCAACCCTATTATCGGCGGCTGGCTGGATTCGGCAAAAAAGAGTAATGCCACCGCTGCTGGTTATCCGGTAGATGCTTCGTTAGATGGGCAAGCACTTGCTGATGCGTTCTCAAAGATCCCCAAAGAAGCCATGAACAAAATCGAATTGGCCGCTGGTCAAGCCACCTTGGCCAATATAGCCATTATTCCACTCCTATTGATCGTCGCTTTTGCTTTCCTATACTTCCTGATGCGCAACCAAGCGCAACCCAAGGCCGCCCACTAGTCTTGCTATGGCTGCTTTCACGCAGGTGATCTGCTAGGATTTTCCACTTGTTCCGTTGGGCGGGATGGCAAATCCCGACCAACGGAACACCTTGGTCAATTGACATAAATGCTTACGGACGAAACCAACATTGATTACTTTTATTCATTTTTTCAACTTTTTTAACTATGAACCGCAGAAATTTTATCCATACTTCAATGGCGGCCGGGGCTGGCCTGGCCACAGTAGGCAACTTGGAAGCCGCCGCCCGTGAGCGGGAGCGTGTCGGGGCCAATGACCGAGTGCGCATCGGCGTGATCGGATGCAAGGGCCAAGGCTGGTCTAACATGAATTCCCACCTTAAAATGTCCGATGTAGATTGCGTGGCCCTGTGCGACGTGGACCAGTCGGTGCTGGATCAACGGGCCTCCGATGTGGAGAAAATCCGGGGCAAAAAGCCCAAACTTTATGGTGATTACCGCAAAATGCTGGAAGACAAGGACATTGATGCAGTGATCATTGGCACGCCCGACCACTGGCACTGCCTCCAAATGGTGGATGCCTGCTCGGCGGGCAAGGATGTGTACGTCGAAAAACCAATGGCCAATTCCATTGAAGAATGCCGGATCATGCAGGCCGCCGCCAAACGGTACAGCAAGGTGGTGCAGGTTGGCCAGTGGCAGCGGAGTGCCCAACACTTTTACGACGCCATCAATTATGTCCATTCGGGCAAACTGGGCCAAGTCCGATTGGTGAAAGCTTGGGCTTTCATGGGCTGGATGAAATCGGTGCCCGTGCTGCCCGACAGCCCGGCCCCGGCGGGAGTCAATTATGACATGTGGCTAGGCCCAGCCACCAAGCGGCCCTTCAACCCCAACCGCTTCCATTTTAACTTCCGGTGGTATTGGGACTATGCCGGGGGGCTGATGACCGACTGGGGTGTACACCTGATCGACATAGCGCTGTGGGGCATGAAAGCCTCCGCTCCCAAATCGATCCTGTCCATTGGGGGCAAGTTTGCGTATCCCGATGATGCCGAAGAAACCCCCGATACCCAACAAGCCCTCTTTGATTTTGGCAACGTGTCCATGATCTGGGAACACGCCGTAGGGATCAGCAATGGCAATTTTGGCCGCGACCACGGCATTGCCTTCGTGGGCAACAACGGCACACTGGTGGTAGATCGGGGTGGCTGGGAATTGTTTCCCGAAATGGACACCGATGCCAAGGGAATGCGCAACTACAAAATGGAAATGCAGCCCAAGCAAACCCCGAAGGGCGATGCCCTGCTGGAACACTCGCGGAACTTTGTGGCCTGTATGCGCAGCCGCCAACAGCCCGTTTGCAATGCCGATGTGGCCAGCAATGTGTGCATCAATGCCCACATGGGCAACATTGCCTTCAAAACCGGCAAGCGGATTTTCTGGGACGAGGCCAAAGGATCCTTTACCGATGCCGAGGCCAATGCCCTCATCAAGGCCAATTACCACAACAATTGGGTATTGCCCAAAGTATAAAGTCCTCGACAATGGATTATTTGCGCTACGAGGTGGCCGACCGAGTGGCCTATCTCACCCTAAACCGCCCCGAAAAGCGGAATGCCTTTAGCCGTGAATTGATCTCTGCCCTCAAAGCAGCCTTTCTCCAAGCGGAAACCGACGAGGCCGTTAAGGTGATCGTGCTCCAGGCCGAGGGCAAGGTGTTTTGTGCTGGGGCCGATTTAGATTACCTGCGCTCGTTGCAGGGGGCGAGCTTTGCCGAAAACTTGGAAGATTCTACTTATCTCAAAGACTTGTACTTGCAGATTTATCGGCATCCCAAGCCGGTCATTGCGGCGGTGCAGGGCCACGCCCTTGCGGGTGGGTGCGGGCTGGTGACGGTGTGCGACTATGTGCTGGCGGTGCCCGGGGCCAAGTTTGGCTACACTGAGGTCAAGATTGGTTTTGTCCCGGCCATTGTGATGGTGTTTTTGCTGCGCAAACTGGGGGAAGCCCGCGCCAAACAACTGTTGCTCACCGGGGACTTGATCGGGGCCGAGGAAGCCCGGGCTTTTGGCATTGTGCAAGAGGTGGTGCCAGCCGATCAACTTGCCCAACGGGTACGCAGTTTTGCCCAGCACCTTTGCTCCACCAACTCAGGCCAAGCCATGACCGCCACCAAACAGCTGATTGCCGATGTGCAAGAACTCCCCTTGGCAGAAGCCCTGGAACTGGGCGCGGCCACCAATGCCCGCGCCCGGGCTTTTAACGACTGCAAACGGGGCATTTCGGCGTTTTTGGCGAAGGAAAATTTCAGTTGGTGAACTAACCAAACAAAGATTAAGCTGCGGTATCCCGCCCTCCTGCCAGCCGCCGAGCTGGCAGGAGAAACTGACCAAGCAAAGACAAAGTTGCGGTATTGTGATGCATTGACCACTAATAAAAAAGTCCCTGAACTGATTTTACCAGTTTAGGGACTTTTTTGGCAATGTGTGCAACTGGCCCTCGCCAATTACTTGTAGTCGATAATAAAACTTCCTTCGGACAGTAGGGCAATGATGAACCACACCACAAATGCCAAGGGAAAGATAATAGCGTAGATCAACGACTTGACCTCGGAACGCAAGTGCATGAACTCGGCCACGATATAAAACGCCTTGACAATGGTCAAGATGATAAAGATAGCATTCCGGGCCATTCCGGGGGCCATCATAAATGCCAAGGTGAATTCGAAAAAAGTAATGCCAGCCAAAATAGCGGTCACTTTCCAGATGTTCCGGACATTGGCCTTGTGTGCTTCTTCGGGTGATAAATTGGGATGATGAGCCATGGTGCTAGATCATTTAAGGGTTTTGAAGTTTAAATAAGATAAAAGAAGGTGAACACGAACACCCACACCAAATCCACAAAGTGCCAGTAAAGCCCGACTTTTTCCACCATCTCGTAGTGTCCGCGCTTGGCCATAATGCCCATCACGACTTGATAAAAAATGATGATGTTGATCACTACCCCACTGAACACGTGGAAACCGTGAAACCCAGTGATAAAAAAGAACAAATCAGCAAAAGCGGGCGGTCCGTATTGGTTCTGAAACAAGTTGGCCCCGGTAAACAGCGAGCCATCCACCATTTTGGTACCAATACCCTCCCCGTGGATGAAGTGGTTCCATTCCCAAGCTTGACAGCCCAAGAAAGCGATCCCGCCCACAATGGTCCATAACATCCATTTTTCCACATCACGCTGATCCATCCGGTGACCGGCCTCGACGGCCAGTACCATTGTCACACTGCTCAAGATGAGGATGAAAGTCATAATGCCCACGAAAATGAGCGGATAGTGACCAGTAATAAATGGCAACGCCTCATAAACCCGCTCGGGAATGGGCCAATACTCAATGGAAAAAGTGAACTCGGCGGGCCTGCCCACAAAAGTGGGGTGCATGTACCGGATCATTCCATAAGTAATGAGCAAAGCGGAAAAAGTGAAGGCATCCGACAAGAGGAAAAACCACATCATCAATTTGCCATAGCTCACTTTAAGGGGCGATTCGCCCCCATCCCAGATTGAGCGCTTCTTTGGCACCGCGACTGTTGACATATCGGTAGGATATAAGTTTCTATTAATTGTTTTAATCGGTCTCTAAACCCACTTAGAAAGCGTAAAATTAGTTAAAAAATGCTTTCTGCCTAAACTCTTTCAAAATTTACCCTTGCTATTCTGGTTTTTTGATTGCTACTTTGCACTACAAAGTGCTTTTATGATGGACACCCAGCAACATTTGGACACCCTGACCGAAATCCGGGATTTGATGAACCGATCTTCGCGCTTCCTCTCATTGAGTGGGCTGGGGGGCATTTGGGCCGGGATAGCCGCGCTTGTTGGGGCAGGGGCCGCGGCTTGGTACCTCGGCTTGGAGATCACCCCAAAGGGCTACCGCTATTTGGATGGCTTGCACCAACCAAACGCCACTAATTTCTTGCTGGCCGATGCGGCCCTTGTTTTTGCCGTTGCGCTGCTGGGCAATTATTATTACTGCGCCCGCCGGGCCAAGAAGGCCGGGCGATCCGTCTGGGATGCCGCTGCCCAACGCTTGGCCATCAATTTGCTCATTCCACTGCTGAGTGGGGGCATTTTTTGCTTGGCCATGCTTTATCACGGCATCTTTGGCTTGGTGGCACCGGCCATGCTCATTTTCTATGGCTTGGCCGTGATCAACGCCAGTAAATATACCTTGGGTGATGTCCGCTATTTGGGGCTGACCGAAGTCGGCTTGGGCATCATTGCTTCCTTTTATGTGGGTTATGGATTGCTTTTTTGGGCTTTGGGCTTTGGCCTGGCCCATATTGTCTATGGACTGTTGATGTGGCATAAATACGAGCGAAAATAAGCGGGATTGGTGAAACACTTGATCGATAATCTGGACAGGGCATTTGAAAGCCGGGTGCGACTGGGCATCATGGCGGTGCTGGCCGTGAACGAAAAAATGGATTTTAGTGCCCTTAAAGAATTACTGGAACTTACTGACGGCAATTTGGCCAGCCACCTCAAACCGCTGGAGGCGGCGGGCTACGTCCAAGCCAGCAAGCAATTTGTGGGGCGCAAGCCAAATACCACCTACTGTGCCACTGAACTGGGCCGTCAAGCCTTTCAACAGCACCTGAACGTGCTCGAGGAGTTGATCAAAGCCCAGACTGAATCCCTGCGGCCGGCAAAATCTTGATTTTTTTGCTTTAATACTTTGAAATTAAAAGTTCTTTTTAATTTGGATACACCAACTGATTTTGCCTTTGGTGCAAGCTCAGCAGCAGTGTTCTTGGCTTTTCTAGAACTAAGCCGACGCGTACCTACGGCGCTACTTCGCGGCTGGAAACACTTTTAACCACCTGTCATTCGTTATGATCATGCTTACCAAAACCGTTGTTATGAAAAATCAGATTTGGCAAAACCTCCTTTTGCTGTTGATAGCCTGTGTGGGCATGTTGGCTATCCGCATCTGGCACTCCGATGAATGGACATTTACTTTCTTGCTTTGGAACTTGTTCTTGGCCTGGATTCCCTTGGGAGCGGCCAACCTCAGTGAGCATTTTGCCCAACGGAATGGCTGGGGCAGTGGGCTGTTGAGTTTGCTGGCCGCCGGCATTTGGCTCCTGTTTCTGCCCAATTCCCCCTATTTGATCACCGACCTGATGCACCTAAAATCTCGCCATAGCTTCCCGCTTTGGTACGATTCGCTCATGCTATTTGTCTTTGCCCTGGCTGGCTTGGTCGGTGGGCTGTACTCTGTGCGGCTGATCCACGCCAACTTGCACCAGCGCGTGGGGGCCGTCGGGGCTTGGGGGATTATCGCCATTTGTCTCGGCCTGACCGGTTTTGGGGTTTACCTCGGGCGGTTTCAACGTTGGAACAGTTGGGATCTGTGGCATCGCCCGCAAGCCTTGGCCCTCGACTGCCTCGGACAACTCACCAATCCATTCGCGGTCAAAGTGTCGTTGGTTTTTGCCGCCGTCATGCTTTTGTTTTATATTACCTTTTCCCGATCTTTTGCCCATAAAAAGGAAAATTAATGCCCAAAATGAGCAGCGAGAACCCTCTTTTTCGGTCCACCCAATCAATGCCAATGAACCAACCGGGCAAAAAAAAACCAATCGGCATTGATTGGGCCAAAATGGTGGGCAGTTTCGTTTTTGCCGGGCGGGGGCTTTGGCTGGTGCTGCGCCGCGAGAACAATGCCCGGGTGCATTTGCTGGCCACTTGCATGGTGGTGTTGGCTGGGGCATTTTTTCGAGTCAGTGCGGGTGAATGGCTCGCGCTCTTGCTGCTGATTGCGCTGGTGTGGGTGGCTGAAGCGATCAACTCGGCCATCGAGCGGCTGGTCGATCTGGTGTCCCCGACGCCGCATCCGCTGGCCGGCCAAGCGAAAGACATGGCTGCCGGGGCAGTGCTGGCGGCGGCCATTGCGGCCTTCATCGGTGGCTTAGTTGTTTTCCTGCCCAAAATCAGTCAGCTGGAGCTTTTGTGGTAGCGGCAGGGAAGAACCGCGACGCAGTCTTACCAGCTTTCATACCAAAGATCGGTTTATCCCAATAAATGAAATAAACTCGGCCAGTTATGCAAAAGCGCAGTTTGAGCCTTGGCATAACTAGCCATTTGCTTTGGGTGGAATTGACTTGAGTGGAACTGGTTTAGTGGGCCGCCGATTTATCCGTTGTTGGTGGGGGGCACATTGTCCCGCGTGTTTTTCTGGACCGAGAGCGCCCCGAACATCCCCAATAAAAAGGCGAACGCGTAAAAACCTTTTTCGCTGGGCAAGAGGGTAGCGTTCCAGAGCCCCACCGCCAGCAATACGATTGACAATACGGTTCCAAACCAACAAATGCCGTAATAAATATCGGTTACTGGAATTCCTTCTAGTCGATCCCTGACACTTTTTTGCAGGGATACGATGGCAAAAAGCCCGAACATTAGCACCGTGAAATAATATCCTTTCTCGTTCAACGGCATTTCGGCCCGCCAGAGACCCATTATGTAGCCGATCATGCCTGTGCCCAACGCGATCCAAGAAGCAGCAATAAATGCACTTGATGTTTTTTGTACCATTTTTTTAGTTTGTGATTTGGGTGTGAAAATTCCGTAAACATAGCGTTAATATATCGTTTTGCCCATTCAATGCCACGAAAATAAATTTAAAGTTCTAATCACCAAATAATTGCTTCGAGTTACTACAACTTTATCACCCATTTTACGCCAAGAGAAGGATTTCTGAGCGCGCACACAGTTGAATTGTTTAGGCTTTGTCCATTTATAGGCTCCAAGGTAATTTTGGGGAGCATCTATTTTTGCCCCAAACGGCACAAGCCACAAAGGCTTACGGCTCTTACCACTCAATTTGCTGTGCCAGAAACCCCGTTTTTTACTCGCCATACTAAATTACTTTTTTTGGCTCCCCACCCACTTTTTTCCAACTCTTTTATTAACTTCGCTGTTAGCCTTTTAAATCTGTAAAAAATGCGGGAACTTTTTGACGAAAATGAAAAATCGGCGTGCGGCGTAGGCTTCGTCGCCAGCCGACAGGGTGTTTACACGCACCAGATCCTCCAGCAAGCACTTTATGCACTCAAGTGTGAGGAGCACCGGGGCGGCTGTTCTGTCGATCGCATCACTGCCGATGGATCAGGAGTAATGACCGACATTCCGTTTGAGATACTGGGCCACCAGAAAGGAAAGATTGCCGTAGCTTCCCTGTTCCTCCCCACCGACCCCGAGCAGCGCCGCAAATCGCTCCACACGTTTGAAGAATCGTTCAACTTGATGGGCCTGGAAATTATCGAGTACCGGGAAGTGCCGATCAATACGGCAGTGCTGGGCCAGCACGCCCGGGAAGCCATGCCCCATATCCGGCATGCCATTATCAAGCGGCCCGATCACTGTCGAACCGATTATTCGTTTGACAAACTGCTTTACCAAGCCAAGCAGTTCAACCGCATCCGGCAAAAAGATGCCAATGTCCTGCACGAGTTTTATTTCAACTCGCTTTCGGCCAACACGATCGTATATAAAGGACTGGTTCGGGCCGAAGATTTGGATCGTTTCTACCTTGATCTGCAAAATCCACAGTTCAAAACCCGCTTTGGGCTGTTCCACCGCCGGTTCAGCACCAACACCGTCAGTACTTGGGACAAGGCCCAACCGTTCCGTTTCATTGGCCACAATGGGGAAATCAATACCATTGAGGGCAACCGCTCGTGGGCCTACACCCGTGAAAAAGCACTGGGCCTGCGCAAAGACGAACTGCTCAACCATTTCAAGATGAGCGATTCGGGCAGCCTGAACGAAATGGTGGAAGCCCTTGCCTACCGGAGCAGCATTCGCTACATTGAGGATATTTTGGCCATTGTGATGCCCCCGGCCAACCTCAAATCGGACTTCTACAAATTTTGGAGCCGGGCCATGGAACCATGGGACGGCCCGGCCCTCATTACTTTTTCCACCGGAAACAAAGTGGGCGCCCGGCTGGACCGGAACGGCTTCCGGCCCTGCCGCTGGGCCAAGACCGAAGATTATTTTTATCTGTCCTCGGAAGCGGGTTCCTTCAACCTCAACGAAGCCGATATTGAGGAAAAGGGAACCTTGAACGCGGGCACCGGCGTGACGATGAACCTGATCACGGGTGACATCAACTTCAAGGATCCCAGCGAGAGCCGTGATCATACCGGGGCAACTTTTGATGCCCGCCTTTGGCCCATGCAAAGCCGGGAAGTGGACTTGGCCGGGGGCCAGCACTTGCCCAACAAATATCTTTTTGCCTTCACCGAAGAAGATATTTCGCGGATCCTGATCCCCATGATGAGCACGGGCAAAGAGCCCATCGGTTCTATGGGCGACACCGCCCGGATCAATATTTTTTCCAGCGAACCCCGCTCATTCTTTGACTATTTCTACCAAAGCTTCGCCCAAGTGACTAACCCCCCGCTGGATTACCTGCGGGAGAAGAACGTGACCGATTTGGTTAACTATCTAGGAAAAAAGCCCAATATTTTTGCCCAAAAAGAACTGATCCCACCACCGCCCGCCTACGAGCTCAAAACCCCGGTGCTGAGTTTGGGGCAAATGGCGTTTGTGCGCGAACTGCTCAATCCCGAAGCTTCCAATTATTTGGTTATTGCCGAAGAATTTGACATTACTTTCCAAGCCGAACACGGCCAAGTGGGGATGCAAAACCAACTGGATCATTTGGCTGCCGAGACCATCAAAGCAGTGTCGGAGCGCAACGTGTCCATTGTGGTTCTGTCCGACCGGGCCGCCAGCTATGAGCGTGCGCCCATCCCAAGTTTACTGGCCCTACGCGCAGTTATCGTGGCCCTGACCACCGCTGGCCTGCGTTTGGAGGCTTCCGTCGTCGTGGATTCGGGCGAGATCAAGACCACCCACCACGTGGCTTGCCTCATCGGGTTTGGGGCAGTGGCCGTTTGTCCCTATTTGGCATTGGAGCTGGCCCGTTTTGAAACGGCCCACAAAATTGGCAAAGTGGAACTGACCGCCGACGAAAAAGAATACAATTTAATCAAATCCTACCAAGAAGGTTTGCTGAAAGTAATGTCCAAAATGGGTATTTCGGTGCTGAGGAGTTATCAAAGCTCCAAGCTGTTCAGTATCGTGGGGCTGGGCAAGGAAGTGACCGAGCGGTATTTTCCCCGCGTTCACACCTACATGGGCGGCCTGAACGTCGCGGGCATTTGCGATGAAGTACTGGATAAACTAACCACCAGCCGCCAACACGAGAAAAAAAGTGCCCTGATCAACAATTTCTTGTTCCGGGAAGACACCATTGGCAGCAATGGCGAACGCCACTCAATGACTTTCGCCCGCTCCAAGGTGATCCATCAGTTGGTGCGCGACACGGGACTGGGTATCAACAATATAGAACTCTACAACGAGTACCTCAAAATGGGGGAAAAGGACACCCCCGTAAACGTGCGCCACTTGTTCGCTCTCCGCCAAGCCCCAGTGGCCAGGCCGTTGGAAGAAGTGGAACCTCAATCGGCTATTCTTCAGCGGTTTGGTTCGGGGGCCATGTCGTTCGGGGCCATCAGTGCCGAATCGCAGCGCGACTTGATCTTGGCCCTCAAAGAAGTGGGCGGGCGCAGCAACAGCGGCGAAGGTGGCGAAAATCCTTACTACTTTACCGAAGGGATTACGGCCAGCACCAAACAAGTGGCTTCGGGCCGCTTCGGGGTCACGGCCCTATACTTGGTGTCTGGCATTGAGCTCCAAATCAAGGTGGCCCAAGGCGCAAAGCCCGGCGAGGGCGGCCAATTGATGAGCCTGAAAGTCAATGCCGATATTGCCAGGGCGCGGTATTCCAATCCAGGGGTGGACTTGATTTCGCCCCCGCCACTCCATGACATTTACAGCATCGAGGATCTGAAACAGTTGATCTACGAATTGAAGCAGATCTGCCCCAAGGCAATGGTGAATGTAAAACTGGTGGCCGGGGCCAACATCGGTACCATCGCCGTGGGCGTGGCCAAGGCCGGGGCCGATGTGATCGATGTAGTGGGCGGCGACGGGGGCACGGGCGCGGCTTCGCTCAGTTCGATGAAGCATGCTGGGCTGCCCTGGGAATTCGGCTTGGTGGAAGTCCACAAAGCCCTATTGGCCAATGGATTGCGGCATCATGTACGCCTACGGACAGACGGTGGCCTGTCCACCGGATCCGATGTGGTGATGGCGGCCATTATGGGGGCCGAAGAATATAATTTTGGCAAATTGCTGTTGGTGGCCGAGGGCTGCGTAATGGCCCGCATTTGCGAAAAGAACACTTGCCCGGCCGGAATTACCACCCATGATCCCGTTTACAAAGCCAAATATAAAGGACACAAAGACCAAGTGGTCAAACTGTTGAAATATTTAGCTGAAGATGTGCGCCGCCACTTGGCCCAGATGGGCATCGCCTCACTGCGCGATTTGATTGGCCGATATGATCTGCTCGA
>JBBQXF010000106.1:0-16171 GCA_038209965.1 Cytophagales bacterium
CCCAGACAACGGTGTCTTACATGAGCAATACGACCCCGCTCCCGTATCAAAAAAATGATGTTGCAGCTGCAACGGCGATGGCCGGTGAATTGCTGGGCCTCAAAGTGGTGTACCTCGATGGGGGCAGTGGCGCCCAAATGCCAGTTTCGGCCAGCATGGTGCGGGCAGTACGGCAGGCAGTGGAACTGCCCATGATGGTGGGCGGGGGCATCCGCAGTGCCGAAACCCTGCGCGAACTGTTCGCGGCCGGGGCCGATTTGGCCGTAGTGGGCACTGCGTTGGAGCAAGATCCGGATCTTTTACCTAATTTAGTGGCCAATACCATAGCGTGGAACAATTAATCAATCATACTGCTTCTTTTTTGCCCAAGCCATCCATACAAGTGCTCAACCGGGCTGTTCTCGCCGCCGCCACTTTGGATACTTGGCGCCAAGCGAGCCTACAAGTCCTGTCAGCAGCTGGTGGGGCAAAGGTGGTGGGCCTTTTTCTGCTGTCGCCCGCCCGCACCAACTTGGTTTTGCAAGGGGTGGAGGGAGAAGAAAAACACTTGATCTACAACTTGGATCTTTTGGTCAATAGGGCCGCCCAATCTCCCGAGCAGTCCGTTTCTGTTCGGAATCCTACTGATATGCCGATCCTCATTTTTCCCATTCTGACCAAACAAGCAATGGTTGGGGCTGTGGTATTGGTCGAACCCGCACCGGGGACGTCCATGCCAGATGATTGGGAAACCTGCTTGGCCTTAGTGGGCATGCAGTACCAGCTCCTCCACTATGAGCAGGTAATTGCCCAGCAACTGAGCCAGAACAATGCGATGGTGGACAGCTTGCCAATCGGGGTCTTCATTATGGAACGACACGGCCAACTGGTATACGGCAACGCCAGTTTTGCCAAAATTGTGGGCAAGGGAGTAACTGAATTGGCAGGAATGGCACTTGCCAATTTGCTTGGGCCGGGGGAAAAGGAGCAATTTGACAAGAGTACTCGGCAAGTATGGGAAGGGGGACAGCGCAAAGTAAGCGAAGCTTTCCTTACCTTAAATGGTCGGAGGACATTTGTGCAAGTGGGCACTCTGCTCATCCGGCCGATTGACGGCCCCTATCCCCAAATGCTCGGCTATATGGTGGACTTGAACGACCGCAAGCGCACCGAGGATGCGCTGGAACTGGCCCGGGCAATGGCCGTGACTTCGGATCGGGCCAAGGATGAGTTCGTGTCCATGATGAGCCACGAAGTGCGCACTCCCCTGAACAGCATCATCGGGAATGCCCACCTGCTGCTTGACCAGAACCCCAGCCCGGCCCAGCTTGGCCCACTCAACTCCCTCCGGTTTGCTGCCGACCATCTGTTGGCCCTGCTCAACGATGTGTTGGACTTTTCCCAAATCCAACACGGAATAATAGAAATGATTCCAATAAATTTTCATTTAAACAATTTTTTGGATAGTATATATCAAAATTTTAGTGTGAAAGCCAAGGAAGCGAATTTGGTCTTTTACCTCGAGCGTGCCCCAAACCTGCCCAAATATGTATCTGGCGACAGCCTTCGGTTGAGCCAAATCTTGGGCAACGTCTTGGGCTATGTCTTTAAATCCACTGCTGCCACCGATATCCGCTTGACAGTAAGCCACCAAAAACTCACTTTCAATAGTATCCAGATCAATTTTGAGATCCGCGACCTCAGCAGGCCAATGCCCAAGGACCAACTCGACAACCTCTTTTTGCCGTTTGCCCCAGCCCGTTTTGATCAAGAGGGACAAGACCGCTCTGGCTTGGGGCTTGCCATTGCCAAACAACTGGCCGAGGTGCTCGAGGGCAACCTCACCATTGACAGCCGGCCCGATAAAATAACGGTGTTCCGGTTAGAAGTCCCCCTTCATTTACCTACCTCCCCGGCCGATCCCGATGAGTTGGACAATAACCCAACCCTGAACGGACAATTTGCCAAGCTCAAAGTTTTACTGGCCGAGGACATCCCGGCCAACCAGCTCATTGTATCGCGTTTTCTGACCAAATGGGGGATTGCCGTGGACTTGGCCCCGGATGGTTTGGTGGCCCTCCACAAAAGTTATGAACGGACTTATGACCTGATCCTGATGGATTTACAAATGCCCAATATGGATGGCTGGGAGTCGGCCCAACAAATCCGGGAAGACCCGCTCAACCCATGCAGCGAAGTGCCCATTGTGGCCCTGACCGCCGACGTTTCGCGCAAGACCCGCGAACGTTTGCTCAATGCTGGATTTGCCGATATTTTAGCCAAGCCTATTACGCCCTTGGTGTTGTACCAACAGATCGCCCGCTTGTTTCCTACCCATTTGCCCAAATTGACCACCTCCCTTGAATCAGCCAGTGTGATCCAACTAAAGCCGGATTACATTGCCGACTATCTGTTTATCGAAAAAGCGGCCGAAGGCGACGAGGCGTTCTTGGCGCTCATGCTGAGCATGGCGGCCAACGAGTTTGAAGAAATCAGTGGCAAGTTTACCCAAGCCGTAGAAGTGGCCAACGCCAGCGAAGCCCGACGGCTCAAGCACAAGATCATGCCCCACTTGGAGTCCTACAAGTTGTTGGAACTGGACCAGCTCTTTATCCAAGCCACCGAGCTGCTGACCAATGTGGCGACCCAAGAGGCCGCCACCCAAATGGCCGGAGAAATTAGCCGACGGATCGCCGAGGTGTGCCACGAGTTTAGAAACCGGGTCGATGCACTAGAAAACCCGGGGGAATAAAGCCCATGATCGAAAAGGACATCCCCATCTTGCGCGAGCGTGCGGTAGTAAACCCTTACCTGAAAGCGGCCAATTTGGTGCTCCGGCGGTTGCCTTGGGACTTAAACCCCGAGTCATGGCGCTCGCGGGGCCAACTCCACCAACTGCACAATACCCAGGTGGGTCGCAAAGCCGTCATCTTGTGCAATGGCCCCAGCCTGCTCAAAACCGACTTTGCCCGGCTCAAAGGCAGCAAAGTGTTTACTTTTGGCCTGAACAAAATCAATTTATTGTTCGACAAGACTGATTTTCGCCCTTCGTGCGTGGTAGCCGTCAACCACCTCGTGCTGGAACAAAACCAAAATTTTTTTAACCAGACCCAACTCCCCATTTTTCTTGACAGCCACGCCCACTCGTTTATCAAGCGACGGCCCAATGTCACCTATCTCAAGCAAACCTACCACAAAGTGTTTGCCCGGGACGTTTCCTGGAGTATTTTCTATGGCCACACTGTCACTTTTGTTGCCCTCCAATTGGCTTATCACTTGGGGTTTAGTGAAGTGGCCCTAGTGGGTTGCGACCATAATTTCCCCTCGGCCCAGGGTGGGCATGCCAATCAAACGGTGGTTTCGGGCGCGAGCGACCCCAACCATTTCGATCCCAACTATTTTGCGGGTGGGGTCAAGTGGCAACTGCCCGACTTGTTCCAGAGCGAAGTGGCCTATCAAATGGCCTTGGAAATGTATGAAGCCACGGGCCGAAAAATTTACAATGCGACCGAAGGGGGCAAACTCGAGATCTACCCGCGCCTGGGCTTGGGCGATTTTTTGGGCTAGCTCTTGACAATTTTTGGTTTACTACTTGATTTGGTCGGCGAAATGCCAAGTTATACCTAAAAATAGCCGCCTCACCCACTTATTTTTTGGCTTGTCTCAATGGTATTCCCCCAGATGAACATATCCGCGTAGATTCAGGACGCACTAGGTTACCCTACTTGCCCCAACCAGCCAATTTCCCCTATCACTTGCCTGCCAGCCAAAGTGTAGCATTCATGATCAGGATCGCGTGGCTGCGCACCTCCGTCCAGCCGGGGTAGAGGCGGTCGTTGGGGTCGCCGGTGCCATCATCGGCGGGGGAACTGTCGCCCAAAGCCACCACGCGGCCCTTGCCGTAGGTGCTGTATGCACACAGGGCCTCCGAGCGGCTGCTATTGCGGTACACTGCTGGCTTGGCCGCGCCACTGAGGCTGAGGCTGGCCCCATTGCTGAACTTGAGGCGGTCGGCCCGGCCCAGTGAGCCGGCCACGAAGGGGGCATTGGCAAAACTGGTACTGGTTTCTTTGACGTTGTCCAAGTTGAACTTGATCCCAAACGGGTTGCCCGCCATTAGGGCATTGAATACGCAGGGTGAGTCGCAACCATCGTTGTTCCGATCCGATTTGTCGTGATCGCCGATCAGGAACAAGCCGCCCCCGCTGTTGACAAAGGCCAAAATAGCTGTTTTTTCTGCCTCGGTGAAGGCAATATTGGGTTCGCAGAGGACGAATACACGATAGTTTTTGAGGTCTTGGGGGTTGGTTGGGCTGCCAAAGGTGATTTGCCCATTGTGGGGCAGGGTTTCCACGGCGAAGCCCTGCTTGACCAATTCTACGCCCCACGCCGATAGCCCGCCGCTCCAATAGGTTTCGGGGGTGTTGGCTTTAATACCGGCCGCCGCTGGGGTGGGCATTCGCTGGGGATTGGCCTCATTGCGCTGGCTGTTGGGCACCATTCGGCCCTGGGCATTGGGGCCAAGGTCATAGCGGTCGGCGTCGATCACCCAGTCGGCGTTGCCGGCCATCTCGGCCCGGGTGGCATCGAAGAGCACCTTGGCCGGCTGACCAAGAACCGGCATGACCGGCCATAGCCACGCCAATGCGATCAATGTGCGCAGGGAAACCATCTTAGCTGCCGTGGGCAAACAGGTGCTGCTTCAGATCGGCAATCAACTCGGCCTCTGGCTCCTCAGTTCCGTGGTAGGCTTCAGCCACTTTTTCCACCGATTTGAGGATCAGCGCACGCAGGCGGTCATCGATATTTTTGTCGCTTTCCTTTAAATAATTCAAAAAATCTTTGTACGCCAGATCTTTATGGACGTCGCGGTCGAGGAGGAGATCAAACTCGAACTCGGCATAAAACGCCGCATCGGTGCCGAATGCGTCCATGCTTTCTTCCAAGGGCAACAAATCGGCCACGACAATCTCGTGGATGGCCTTCACTTCGGGTTCTTGCACTTTGCCGTCGGCCTTGGCCACGGCATAGAGCAGTTTGCCCAATTGCTTGTAAAATCGTTTATAAAAATGAGCAGTCATATTCAGTAAAGTTGTGTGGTGGATGAGGTATTACTTCTGCTTGATGGCCAATTGCCCACAGGCCGCGTCGATGTCTTTGCCCCGACTGCGGCGCACGTTCACGATCACGCCCCGCTTGTCGAGGTACGCCGCAAAACTTTCCAGCGTTCGGTTACTGGCATTGGCATATTGGGCCTCTGAAATGGGGTTGTATTCAATGATGTTCACTTTTGCGGGCAAGTGCCTGGTGAATTGGTAGAGTTCTTCGGCATCTTCAATGGTGTCATTGAATTTGTTGAACACAATGTATTCGTAAGTGACTTCATTCTTGGTTTTGGCATAGAAATATTTGAGCGCATCGCGCAGGCTTTCCAGGCTATTGCTGTCATTGATGGGCATGATCTGGCCCCGTTTGGTGTCGTTGGCCGCGTGGAGCGAAAGTGCCAAATTGAACTTCACCTGATCATCGCCCAGTTTTTGGATCATTTTGGCGATTCCGGCCGTCGAAACAGTGATCCGCTTGGTGGACCAGTTCAGCCCCTGCGGCGAGGTGATGTGCTCGATGGACTCCAGCACATTGGCGTAGTTGAGCAGTGGCTCCCCCATGCCCATATAGACAATGTTGGTAATGGCTTGGCCAAATTCTTCGCGCGCAATGCGGTCAAGGATCACCGCCTGATCATAAATTTCAGCGGCCGAGAGGTTGCGCACCCGATCCATGTAGCCGGTGGCGCAAAACTTACAGGTGAGCGAGCAGCCCACTTGGGAAGACACGCAGGCCGTCATCCGGGTGGACATCGGAATCAGCACGCCCTCCACCAAATACCCATCGTGTAGGCGCAGGCCAAGCTTGATCGTACCGTCGTTGCTCTTTTGCCGCTGGGCAACGGTGACGGGCCGGAACGCAAAATTTGCAGTGAGCAAGGCCCGGGTCGCGACCGACAGGTCGGTCATGGCCTCAAAATCAGTGACTGACTTTTGCCAGATCCAAGCCATCACTTGTTTGGCGCGGAATGCTTTTTCCCCATTTTTCGCGAAAAATTCTTTCAGGGCCGGCTCTTTTACCTGACGAATATCGGGCAACTGGGCGGGGCTGGTTTGGGCGGTCTCATCGATCTGCATTTTGCGGATGACCGGACTATTTTTTATCAACATAAGGGCAAAGTTCGCGCGCTTTGCGGTGATTTGCAAGGGTTTGGGGCCCGATTGTCGCTGGGAAACGGATAAACGTGGCCCAGCAACAACCGGACGGGCTTTGATGGACTAAAACTCGAGGATAAAACCCAGCGCCGGAATGGCTGACGGATCGTTATTGCCCAAAATGAGTGGAATACCGTTGCTGCCGTCGGGTCGCAGGGCTTGGCCGTCGGTGGTGGCAAACTCACTGTTGTCGGCCAAGCGCTCAAAAGTATATTGGGGGAATTCCGCGTTGAGAAACACAAAGGCATTTTGCACGTCAAGGAACACATCGAGCGTTAGGCGTTTGAAATTCCACTTTTTGTCGATCCGGAAGTCAAACTGGTTGAAATTGCTCAAACGATTGGTGTTCAACTGGGCAAAGTCCAAAGTGCCCACCCCGAGCGAGGCATAGTTGCGCTGGGAAGCCACCAGATCAAAGGGCGTGTAGGGGGAGCCACCCGCAAAGCGGTATTTGAGCCCCATTTCCCAGCCCCGTTTGAACTTGCGCCCCAAAATGGCCGAGAACAAGTGGCGGTTGTCCCATGCCGAAGCCACCAGTTGACCGTTGGCCCCGGCAAATTCGCTCCGCACGAAGGTGTAGGAGAAGACTGCGAAAATATTTTTGACCAGTTTTTGTTGAAAGAAAAACTCAAAGCCATAGGCCCGGCCAGTGCCGTTGCTCCGGGTTCGCTCGTTGCCAATGGCCCCAAATCCCCCACCTTGGTTGGCCAGCGAGATGCCGTCGCGGGCCGAAACTGGATAATTGCGATAGTCTTTGTAAAAACCCTCGAGGGTGAACCGGGTGCTGGGGCGCGGGATATATTCCAAGCCCGCCACATAGTGCGTGGATTGGATGTAGTCGTTGTCCCGGTTGACCAATTGCCCAGCTTCATCGCGGAACCCGAGCAAAGTGTAGATGGGGAGCTTGAAATAGCGGCCCACTGAAGCATTGACATTCCATTGTTCCGAGAGTGCGTAGGAGAGCGAAAGCCGGGGCGAGAGGGTTTTGAGCGGGTTGTTGCCCGTGGTGGTGAAGCTGTTGAGGTCGGTGCGCAGGCCCCCGGAAAGGCTCAGTCGGCCAAAACTGCGGGATACTTGGGCAAAGGCGCCATAGCGGAAAAAGTCAATGGCAGTATTGAAGTTGATGTTGATCGCGGGTTGGATCACTTGCCCCGTTGGCCCGGTCAGTTCACGTTGGATCCGGTTGGCCACGTTGTTGTTGAACCGCACGTATTGGGCCACTCCACCGAAGGCATATTTCCAGCCGCCGACGATTTTGTTGATATCCACCCGAAGTTTATTCTCGATTTCTTGGGAACGGATGCGGAGCACCCGGCGGCTCTCGTCGCCAAATTGAGCATCCTCGAACCGATCCAAGTCGTTGTCAAACATGTTCCGGCTCAGGGCCACATTGACAAACCCATTGTTGATCAGGCGTTTGAGGCCCAGCCCAAAGGTATAGTTCCATTGGTTGATGCTTGGGCTAGATCGGATCACATACTCCTTGTTGGGCGTGGTGCTGCGGGGCACGCCAAAATTGAACTCGTCGATTGCACCCACGCCCACTAGGTTCAAAGTGGTTTTGGGGTTGAATTTATGAACAATTTTGTACTGAAAATCCCAGTAATTGGGACGGATCGGCAAATCGATCGCAGCGAACAGGATCTGTAAATAAGAACGCCGGACAGAGGCCAAAAAAGTAGTCTTTTTGGATAGGGGCCCCTCAAAAGTCCCGGCGAGTTCGGTGGAGCTGAGGCGCACATTGCCCTGAAAACGATCAGAGTTGCCCTCGCGCTGCTTGAATTGGAGTACTGAGGCCAGCGCATTGTCATAGCGGGCATCAAAGCTGGATGAGTTGAGTGTTACATCCTCGATAAAGGATACGTTCAAAATCCCGGCGGGCCCGCCCGCGCTGCCTTGGGTGGCGAAATGGTTGATGACCGGAATCTCGATCCCGTCCAGATAAAACACGTTTTCGTTGGGTGCGCCGCCCCGGATGATGAGATCATTGCGGAAACCGCCGCCGCCGGTGGTTCCGCCCACGCCGGGCAAGGCTTGTACTACGCGCGAAATGTCGAAATTGCCGCCCGGGTTGCTGCGGATTTCTTCGGTGGAGAGCCGTTGGACGGAGTTGGGCGACTCAATGGTAGTGACCGCAATGGAGCGATCCGCCTTGATTTCCACGCCGCCAATTTCAGTCTGGGCTTCTTCAAGCTCAAAGTTGACGGTGCCCGTGTTGCCCGATGTAACTACGATGTTAAACTTGGTAATGGGCTGATAACCAATGGCAGTGGCTTTCACGTTATAGCTGCCGGTGGGAATGTTGGTAATTCGGAAGCGGCCTTCCACATCGGTGGCCACGCCCAAAACGGTGCCTTCAAGGGCGATCGAAACCCCGGTGAGCAGTTCTTGGGTGTTTTTGTCCTTGACCGTGCCCGCGATCACGCCCGTGCGCTGGGCTTGGGCTGCTGATCCACCCCAGGCCAGCAGGCAGAGCGACCAGAAAAAGTGCCAGCGCGATGGTAATTGACTGCCTGATGAAAAAAAAGCGGTTATGGAAGAGGAAAGTGCTGACATAAAATGGTAGCGTTGGTAATACAGGGCAAATAAATATTGAAACATTTAAAAATAAAAATTAAATTATGTTATAACACTAAAACTTCTTCAAGCCACAAAAAGCCGCCCACTGATGTCAGCGGGCGGCTTTTTCTATGGGGTGCAGACTTTTCACTTGGGTGGGGCCACGGCCTGCCTTTGGCCCTTACTTGCCCCAAACAGTGCTTACAGGGTTCCGCGCAATTCCTGCTCGCGTTCAATGGCCTCGAACAACGCCTTGAAATTGCCCTTGCCAAAGGACTTGGCCCCTTTGCGCTGGATAATCTCAAAAAACAAGGTGGGGCGCGGCTCAATGGGCCGAGTAAAGATTTGCAGCAAATAACCCTCCTCGTCGCGATCGACCAAAATGCCCAGTTTTTTGAGGGGCAGCAACTCCTCATCGATCTCGCCCACCCGCGCCAAAATGGTGTCGTAATAAGACTCGGGTACGCGTAGGAACTCCACGCCCCGGTCGCGCAGTTGGGTCACGGTCTCGATGATGTTGTCGGTGGCCACGGCCAAGTGCTGGATGCCGGGACCGCCATGAAAATCAAGGTACTCTTCAATTTGCGATTTTTTCTTGCCCTCGGCGGGTTCATTGATCGGGAATTTGATGCGCCCGTTGCCATTGCTCATCACTTTGCTCATCAGGGCGGTATAATCGGTAGAGATGTCTTTGTCATCAAAGGACACTAACTGGCTGAAACCCATCACCTTGGCGTAGAATTCTACCCAACGGTCCATTTCTTGCCAGCCCACGTTGCCCACCATGTGATCCACAAATTTGAAACCTACCTCCGATGGATTGTAATTTGGGGTGTTCCAGGCGCGGTAACCGGGCAAAAATACACCCTCGTAATGGGTGCGTTCGACAAAAATATGGACAGTCTCGCCGTAGGTGTAAATACCAGAGCGGGTGGTGGAGCCAAACTCGTCCTGCTCCGTCACTGGTTCCATGTACGGCTCGGCGCCCCGGCTCACCGTTTCCCGGAATGCCTTGGTGGCATCATCCACCCAGAGGGCCACCACTTTTACGGCATCGCCATGTCTGTCAATGTGCTGGCCGATGGTAGTGCCCCCCCGCAGCGGCGAAGTGAGCACCAGCCGGATTTTGCCCTGCTGCACCACGTAGCTCTCGCGATCTTTAAGGCCCGTTTCTAGGCCGGCATAGGCCAATGACTGAAAGCCAAAGGCGGATTTATAGAAATGGGCGGCCTGTTTTGAGTTCCCCACGTACAGCTCGATATAGTCGGTGCCGTTGATGGGGAGAAAATCTAAAGTGCCGTTTTCCAATGGCTTATTGGTTGGGGCTTGCGCAAGTGTTTCCATGTGATAGCGATTTAGGGCACCAAGCGGCCGGTGCGGTGATAAGATGGCAATACGCAAAATTATAATATTTGTTTTACTAACTATTGTTTTGCATATTATATTTTATTTCCCCCCAAAAACTTATTTCGGCCAATCCCGTTGATCGGTCAAAGGCCGGCTTGCCCGGGGTAGTTTCCCCTATTTTTTTCTGACAAACCAAGCTGACAGTTTCTGGTGTTCAGGGTGCGGCCGTTAAATTGGCACGGGTTTTACGCGTACTTAGGTGAATGTTTTGAAACTGCACGTTACTAAGATTAAATTGCATTTTAAATTTCGCCCTACCCATGAACTACTTACAGCGTTGCTTAATTACCCTCCTGATTTTTTGCCAACCGTCGTTGGCCTTATTTGCCCAAACCAAACGGGGAAAGCCCAACTTGGAACCCGTGGCAATGGAAGTAAAAAAAGCCAAGAAAGGCGATGTGGCCGCCATACTGGTGGTGGCAGGCGTGTGCAAAGGATATTTTATGGACGGCGACGCGTTCAAGGACTACAAAAAAGCCGAGAAGTGGTACATCAAAGCCCTCGAGTCCAACCCCGAGGCCCAAGCGTCCTTTGAAGCCAAATTCAACTTGTTCCAGATCTATTTTTACGGGGGCTATGGCATCAAACCCAATGACGCATTGGCCCGTCAATATTTCAGTGAAGCAATGGCACTCAAACCGGCCTTGACCAAATACTATGAGTTCCAGCCCAATATTTTTTTGAAAGAGTTGCTCACCGCCCACGACAAGGCCCAGAGCGGCGACCCAGCCGCCAATTTGCTCCTCGCCCGGCTGTTGTTTGAGTACCAGATCAATTACGCGGCCGCCATGGAAGCACTGGGCCGGGCCGCCGCGTTGCCCGATGCCGTTTACCTGCGCGACAAGTGGCAAGCAATCATCGCGCATTACCGCAATTTCGGGCACGAAAACTTCGACAAGAACCAACATTTTACCATGATGCAGGCCTTTGCGCAAGTGGGCAGCCAAATTGCGCTGCTCGAGTGGGTGCACGACGCGACCAGCACGCACATCCACCCGCAAAAGCTCGCCCCGGAAAAAGTGGTAAAATTGCTGGCCAAATTCCCGGCCGGCAATCCAGAAATGCAGTTCAAAGCCTTTGGCCTGTTGCAAAAATACCAAAAAGGGGCCGCTCGCATGATCACCCTGCGCAAAATGGCGGCAGTTCCCCACGGCCTGAACAGCGAAGGCTCAGCGTTTGCCAATCTATGGACTGAGGAGTTCAAAACGTTCGATCGCAGCATTGCCACAGTGGATGCGTTGGGCGAGCAGCTCAATATCCGGCTGGAAGATCCGGTGGTCAAGATTGATCCGGTTGCCTACCGCAATTATTTTAATGGTAATGTCCGCCCACTTATCAGCACGGCCAAAGAAATGCGTGCCGCAATTTTGGGGGAGTTGGCTGGGGAAGCCCGTTACAAAGAATACCAAAAGCAGGTGGAAGCTCAAATTCCGCTGGTGCTCAACCGGGCCAACAGTCCCCATCAGCTGATCGAGTGGGACAAGGCTTTTAAATCGGATGCCTGGCTCAAGAATTACGCCGCGCAGTACAACCAACGCTTGGCCGCCCGCTATTTGGAATTTGGGATTGACAGTTCCAATATTATCTATTACTATGAACAAGGGTTGTTGACCGAGACCCAATTTAAGAACTTTGACCAAGGCAAGCGCTACGTGGCCGAAATGCTGGGCCGCCTGCCCAAGCCCCAGCCATTGCCCAAGCGGATCCAGCCCGAGCACAAGCCTATTCAAGAGCGGAATGGCAAAGTATTGGTGGAGCTGACCCGGTTATTGGCCCAGGCCAAACAAAAGGTGATCACCGATGTGGTTGGTTTGGAGCCCACAGTGGAAGAGATCCAGTGGTTCAACAAGCGGGTCATTGAGGATCCATGGCTCCAGCCCGAGGGGTTCAACAAGTTTTTCGAGTATACCTCGGGAAGCAAAAATTGGTTTTCGGGACAAATCCAGCGCGGCAATATTTTGTATTATTATAAATTGATGAAACAAACTGGTACAGACAAATACAAGCTTGAAATCTTTTCGGTGGCCAATGACGAGTCCAACCTGGTGTTCAACGCAGTGGTAAAAGCATTTGGCAACCCCGCCGACAAGCAGTTTGAGGTGCACGTATATAATGCCCGGCACATGGTGTACCAGTGGATCCCCAGTGAGCGGGATTACCTCAAAGTCACTTACCGGGCCAATTCCGATCGGATAGACCCCCTGCCAGTGGGCAACATTGCCCAGTTTCAGGACAAGGCACACGGCGTGGACGCTACCCGCAAGATCAACCCATCGGATTTTTCGGAAATGGGAGCCATTCGCAGCGCGGTCCAATGTTTTATCTTGGACTATAACCGGGCCTTGCGCAATATTTAAGCATGGCGCTCCTCGAATTTTCTACCTCGGGCATTTATTGTCCAGTCGGTGATTTTTACATCGATCCGTGGCGGCCCGTAGCGCGGGCGCTCATCACGCACGCCCATTCCGATCATGCCCGCCCGGGCAGCGCGGTGTATGTGGCCCACCGCGATTCAGAAACGGTGCTCCGGCTTCGGTTGGGCGATCACATCAACCTCCGTACGGTGGATTATGGTGAAATTTTTTATAAAAATGGGGTGCAATTGTCGTTTCACCCAGCGGGCCACATCGTCGGATCCGCCCAGATCCGGGTGGCCCACCAAGGGGAAGTGTGGGTGGCCTCGGGCGATTACAAAACGGAGAACGATGGATTGAGTGGCGCTTTCGAGCCCGTCCGCTGTCACACGTTCATCACCGAGTCCACCTTCGGCCTGCCCGTGTTCCACTGGAAACCCCAGCACGAACTATTTGCCGAAATAAACCAATGGTGGCGACAAAACCGTGACGAAGGGCTCACCAGCATTTTGTGCGGCTATTCACTGGGGAAGGCCCAGCGGCTCCTGCACGGGCTGGATCCGGGCTTTGGTCAAGTGTACACCCACGGGGCCATCGCGAACACCAATGAAGCCTTGCGCCTAGGGGGGCTGGCCTTGCCCCCAACCTTGCGGCTCACCCCCGAATTGGCCAAAAAAGAATGGGAAGGGCAGCTCATTTTGGCCCCACCCGCTGTCATTGGTTCCAGTTGGGTGCAAAGATTTGCCCCGTATTCGATCGGGTCGGCCTCGGGCTGGATGAACCTCCGGGGCAACAAACGCCGGCAAGCGGTGGATCGGGGCTTTGTCCTGTCCGACCACGCCGACTGGCCGGGCCTGCTCACCGCCATTGCCGAAACTGGGGCCGAGCGGGTGCTGGTCACTCATGGGCACACAGAGGTGTTCAGCCGTTATTTGCGGGAGATGGGCCTAGACTCCCAACCAGTTGAGACGCTTTTTGATAGCGAAACAACGGATCAAGAGGGTTAGAACGCATCGCTAAAGCTCAAAACTAACAATATGTCTGCTCATTCAAGCCGCATTAGTCATGTCCCCTTGGACAAAGTCAAGGATAAATTGGGAGTTAAAAAAAGATTCGGGTCATTTTGGCTAATTTTATTGCATTTTGGGGGTTTCACCGGGCCTTGAAACAACTTTCAGATCCAGGATGCCCAGTTTGGGGGAACCGAGTTTTGTGGCCCAATGTTTCTGCCAAATCTTGGCGATCGGCAGGGCAAGAAAAGCAGGGTGAAACATATTTGTCACCTGTGCAGGGTTGAAATCCTTGAACTGGTGCAGCCCAAAAAGCTGCTTTGCACCTCCAAATCAAATTCAACCTGGAAGCGCGGGGAACAATGGTCTATCATGTTTTTTGCGGGGAGCAACAGGTCATTGAAAAAAAATGGGTGAAAAATGTTTTTCCGTTTGCTGGTTTGTGGCCACAACGGAAACTGCATCCAACAGAAATTTGGACATTTCTTTGTTCCGTGCCGGGTGTTGGCAGGTTTGAAAAAAACGTTCCGCCCCCTGTTTGGCGGGAAACCAACTGTTTTTCTGGGAACTTGCTGATATCAACTTTGTCCCCGTGTTTTTTGGGCCTTGTTTTGCCTTTTCCCCATGATTGAAATATAGTGCCGGGGAGGTCCGTAGTTTTGGGATGGGACAAAGTCCCTTTTCTTTGGCAAGGCCCGGGTAATGGATATTTCCATGTGCAGAATCCACATAGTAGGCAGGCTATCCCTATTTCGGGCAAGATCTTTGAAAATGGGTCCATCATGGCCGCAAAAAGGTTTTAAATATACGGAACGGAGCAGTGTTGTGCTCTTGTTTTTCTGTTCCCCGATCGTTTTGCCCCTTTCGGCCTGCCGCCTTTCGGCCTGCCGCCTTTTGCCGCCGCCATTTTTTGCTTGGCCCTTGCTGTGCGCCCTTTGTCCCCGCTGGTATATATCGCCTGTCCAAGTCCCAAAACAGAAGATTTTTTGCTCGGTGTCCCAAGCAATGGGAAAGCAAACAAATGCACTAAGCCCACATTTGTTAATACTTTATTTTTTTGCAACTCAAAATTTTAATACATTTTCAATACATTTTCGTTTTTCATTTGGCAGGCATATTAATCCAACGAACTTTTTATTTGGCAAAGGCTGCCCCAGTCCAAGGATGGGCCACGATCAAGGCAGCATCCGTTACTTTGAGCAAAAGTCGTGATTTATTGACAAAATTGGGCGGAGAAGTGGAGCTGGCTGGGGACTTTAAAAAAAGGAATCGCGCCTATCAGGTGCTGTAACCAAACGACAAAAACAGGATTGAACAAGCCGAAGAACCGACGGCACGGGCGAAAGACCGGAAAAGTTTGGGGGGTAACACATCCCACAACGAGCTTTTTACTGGTGCGGTGACGGAAATGGGGTTCAAATGAGAGATGTCGGCCCATATCGGTGGCAACCCGGATTCAACAGTTGCATAGGCAAAAAAGCAAGAAGTTTATTGTTGAGGCCAAGCTGCTTTGCATCTGTACCTTCGCCTTCAGGCGAAGCAGTGGTTGGGAACAAAATCTTCGCCTAAAGGCAAAGGTACTTTCGCCTTCAGGCGAAAATTTGTTTTGATTTTCTTTTTGGCGCTCTCCCCTAAAAACGAGGGTACAGGAAAGGATAATCTTGCCAATCTTCCACTATATTCGCCTTTATGGGGTTGTTGAGGATATAGCCCACAATATTGTCAAGCTCCCTTCCATTCCTCACACAGTGGTCATAGTTGTCTTTTTGCCAGAAAGCATTTCCTGTTCTCCCCAAAAACAAGTTGGCACTACGGCCAGTACCCCCCTTGATGAGGTTCATTACTTTGTACAAGGGCGTATAATTCTGTGTAGAAAGTTCTATATCTACAGGAATGTTATCTGTCTGCTTGCCAAAGTCAAAAAGTACATGGACATGGTTTGCCATGACGACATAGGCACACAAATCGTAATATTGCTGGTCAAATTCATGAAGTTTATCCATGACAATTTTGGCGATTTCAGGCTTTTTTAGCCATAAATTGCCTTGGGGGTGGTAGTCCAACAACCGATCAAAGCGCGCAAAATGTCGCTTTTGCTCTGATTGCAAGATTTCTTTGCTCGGGGGCGTATCTTGCTGATATAGCTTTTGCAGCTCTTGCTAATGTTCTTCTTGCAGGCGAGCAACTACCCCCGCAGGCAGGGAATCGGCAAGGCGGAAGGTTACGAAAAATACGGCTCCCACCGGCTGTATATGGGGCAACGTGGTTTCATAATACGTTTTCATCAATGTGCTTTGCATCTGTACCTTCGCCTTCAGGCGAAACTGTGGTTGGGAACAAAATCTTCGCCTGAAGGCAAAGGTACTTTTTTTTACTCTTCGCCTAAAGGCGAAACTGTGGTTGGGAACAAAATCTTCGCCTGAAGGCAAAGGTACTTTTTTTTACTCTTCGCCTTCAGGCGAAGCAGTGGTTGGGAACAAAATCTTCGCCTGAAGGCAAAGGTACTTTTTCGTTTTCTTTGCTCTTCGCCTGAAGGCAAAGGTACTTCGTGTTATCGCAGGGACTTGGACAACGGCTTAAAGATAAAAATTCCTAATAGTGG
>JBBQXF010000107.1:0-16094 GCA_038209965.1 Cytophagales bacterium
AAACCCGCCTTTTTTGGCCGGATCGGCGAAGCGTTTGGGGGTGGTTGGGACGGTCTGCTGGATTTCACGGTGGGGCTTTTCTATACTTGGCCTTTTCTGCTCATCAGTGGGGCCATTATTTGGCTCGTCCGTCGTTGGTGGAAACGCCGCAAAAAGTAGCCGGTGAGCTACGATTGGCCTATTCTATCGTCATAAATCAGGCAATCAAAATTTTCAGTTGGACAAAACCGGGCACTTGAGCACCTGTTTTGTCTGATTTTAAACCAATTTTAGTGTAATGACAAGGTTGAAATGGCTTATTGCGTTGATTTTCAGCAAACTGTTTCCCCATTTATTTTCCTCCACCCAACTTTGCTGGGGCCTAAGTTAATTTTTGGTTGATGAGTACGGCACCGATAAGCCATCGGTTTTTTGTCCAACTTGGTGCCAAAATGACTGGGAGGAGCACGATTCACAAGTTTTATTTTGCTATTATAGCTGTTTTATTGATAGACAGCCATTTTTATCGTTCTATTCTGCCCTATTTACAATGAGTGATTACTTCATTAACCAGCCCAGTAATGAGATACCCACCGGCTCTACTGCTGAGCTGCTGCGCACCAGCCGATCGCTGGCCTACCACGCGGCGTTGCCTTTTTACCAATCTGCCCCGTTGGTCAGCTTGCCCCATTTGGCCCAAAGCTTGGGAGTAGGCCAAATCTATGTAAAAGATGAGGCATTTCGCTTTGGTTTGAATGCGTTCAAAGGGTTGGGGGTGTCTTATGCAGTACACCAAGTGCTCGAATCTAGGCCCGAACTGGCTACCTTTTGCACTGCGACCGATGGGAACCACGGCCGGGCGGTGGCGTCGGCGGCTAGGTTGGCCAATAAAAAGTCGCAGGTTTTTGTCCCACAAGATACCACTGCCCATCGGATAGCTGCCATTGAGCGGGAAGGCGGCACAGTGACCAGGGTTTCGGGCAATTACGATCAGGCGTGCGCCGCCGCCGAACTGGCCAGCCGCCAAGTGGGGTGGCAGTTGGTGCAAGATACCGCGTGGATTGGGTATGAAGAAATTCCTGGCCAAATCATGGCGGGTTATTTGACCCATTTCCAAGAATTGGAAACCACTTTGCACCCACTCCCAAGCCCCAAGGTTGATCTGGTTTTTTTACAGGCTGGGGTGGGCAGTTGGGCCGGGGCTGCCGTTTGGTATTATTTGCACCGTTACGGTCGCCAACGCCCCAAGCTGGTCATCGTGGAGCCGAGTGAAGCGGCCGGTATTTTAGCTTCTTTCCGGGCCGGCCGGCGGGTGAGCCCGGTAGGCAGCTACCAGACCATCATGGCGGGCCTTAACTGCGGCATCCCCTCCCTGATCGGGTGGGACATCCTGCAAAATGGCACTGATGCCACCCTGAGCATCGGCGATGAATATGCCAAACAGGCCATGCGGGCTTTGTTTTACCCCACTGACACCGATGCCCGGGTGGTGGCCGGTGAGTCGGGCGCGGCAGGACTGGCCGGCTTGCTGGCGCTGCTCACCGAGCCAAAATTGCTGGCCCTGAAAGCCGAACTTCAGCTTTCGGAAAAATCAGCCATCTTGCTGTTCAATACCGAGGGAGCGACCGACCCGGATCGGTTTGCCCAAATCGTGGGCGCTGGCCATCGTGGCCAATGAGTGGCTAGTCGATGGGCCCAGCAACCAGCTCCCCAAAGTTGAAACTTTGCCAACTAAATGACCGGACAAAATAAAGACCCAAATATGATCAGTATTTTGGGTCTTTATTTGGTGAACTGCGGATAGATGAAATTACGTGAACATTTCTTTCATCCGGTCAAAAAAACTTTTCTCGGATTTGTCCGGGTCGGGCTTGAAATTGGGCGATTCGCGCAACTTTTCCAATATCGCTTTCTCTTCTTTGCTCACCTGCTTGGGTGTCCAGATATTGACATGCACCAGTTGGTCACCTACGCCATAACCGTTTACCTCGCGGATGCCCTTGCCTCGTAAGCGAAGGATTTTACCACTTTGCGTGCCAGGTTCCACGGTGATGCGAGCTTTACCATCGACGGTGGGCACTTCTACCGAACTACCGATCACCGCATCCACAAAATTGACGTGCAGGTCGTAATGGAGGTTGTTTTGTTCATCGCGCTTGAGCGTAGGGTGTTCCTCCTCCTCAATAGCGATGAGCAGATCCCCGGCCACGCCGCCCCGGGGCGGGAAATTGCCCTTGCCGCTCATGCTCACTTGCATCCCCTCGCGCACCCCGGCTGGAATTTTGATTGGGATTACTTCCTCTTCTGGCTTGACCCCGTCGCCGTTACAAGATTGGCAACGCTCGCTAATGATCCTGCCTTCACCGTTGCAGGTGGTGCAGGTAGAAGCGGAAATCATCTGGCCAAGCATGGTGCTGACAACCCGACGGATCTGGCCAGTACCGTTACAAGTGCGGCAGGTGGAAAAAGCAGTACCATTCTTGGCTCCAGTGCCGCTGCAGGGTTCACAGGCGATCATACGGCGCACCTTGATTTTCTTCTCTACCCCGTTAGCCACTTCTTCCAAGTTCAGCTTGAGCTTGATGCGAAGGTTACTTCCTTTGCGCAGCGGCCGGCCGCCATTGCCCTGCGAACGGCCAAATACATCGCCAAAAGGACTTCCACCAAATATATCGCCAAATTGCGAAAAAATATCGTCCATATTGACGCTGCCGCCGCCGCTGTTCACCCCTTCATGGCCAAAGCGGTCATACCGGGCTTTCTTGTCGGGATTGCTCAACACCTCATACGCTTCGGCTGCTTCCTTAAATTTATCCTCCGCTGACTTGTCGTCGGGATTTTTGTCAGGATGGTGTTTAATAGCCGTCTTGCGATAGGCTTTTTTGATTTCGTCGGTGGAAGCACCTTTGTCCACATCCAGTATTTCGTAATAATCTCTCTTGGTTGCCATAATACACGATATATTTTACCGACTAAGCCCCTACAACTACTTTGGCGTAGCGGATTACTTTTTCACCCAAAAAATACCCTTTTTCCACTTCGTCAATCACTTTGCCTTTAAGGTCGGGACTGGGGGCAGGAAACTGCGTAACCGCTTCGTGCAAATCAGGATTGAAAGTTTCGCCCATCACTTTCATTGGTTTAGCTCCTTTCTGCTCCAACACCCGGAACAGCTTGCTGTAAATCAATTCAATGCCTTGTTTGATGGGAACCAGTTCCTCATTTTCCGTTGAGAGGTTCCTTTGGGCACGCTCAAAATCGTCCAACACGGGCAACAGATTCCTGATTAAATCTTCGTTGGCCGTAGTGAAAAATTCCAATTTTTCTTTGGCTACCCGGCGACGGTAGTTTTCAAAATCTGCATATAGGCGCAAATATTTATCTTTGGTTTCGGTGACTTGATCCTGAAGTTTCTCAAGTGGTTCGGGGGACGGAACATGCACCCCAATCCCTGGGTGGATTTCAGCGTGCACTGTTTCGGGTTCGGCTTCAGCGTGCACTGTTTCAGGTTCAGCTTCGGCGTGTACTGTTTCGGCGTTTACCTCTTCGGCCCCATTGTCGGGGATAGGTTGGTCGCTAGGCGTGTTTTCCATGATGCTCTTTTGGTAGATGATAGCATTAAACTGACTTGGCAATTAGTTTGCCGGAAACATTCACTATGTCAAAATGACGCGAAAATACCTAAATTGTGGCACAAAACTGCCATTTTAAAGAATTACCCGCTGAATCGGCACAAATGTGTTTACTGCAACACGCCCACCAACCGCAGGTAGTCGATCATCGTTTTGCGAAAAGGCTCCCGGTGGGCCTCCGTCGCCAAGATCGGATAAGTGGAGGTATCGGTTTGGAGCGTTAGTTGGTGCCCATCTTGGATGCTCCCATATAGCTCGGCGGCAAATTTGAAGTGGGTTCTTTTATCGCCATTGGGAAAAATATATTCGCCCGATTGGCCGGTTTTTTGATTTTGCCACGCGACTCTCAGGCTGTCGCTGTCGGTAAAAAAAGCATTTGGCTCGAGCAAGATGTAAGTTTCGTCATAACGCCAATTGTTGACAATAATCAGGTTGAGAATGGGCTTGCTGGGATCCAGTTTGCGCTCGCCAATCCGGTACAAATCCAATTTGGCCGCTTGTTGCACTTGGCGGTCATAATACAACTGGCGCACGTTCTTGAAAAAAAGGAGCGAACTGGCCGTGGTGGTGAACTGCACTTTGGCCGGATCTATTTTCTTGTTTTTATCCGGGTTGTGGCAGGCGGTGAGCCAGAGCAGGGCCAAAATGGGCAGATACTGTGCCCCAATTGGGCGGTTATTTTTCACCATATAGATTGATTCGGCTAGCTAAACTTTCTGTTCCCTCAAAACTGTCTGCGGAGGACGCCCCCTCGCCTGTACCCTCGGGCGGATTCGCGCCCATTTGGCAAACCACCATTCAACCGATTAGGTTACGAAAACTGGCACTTTTTTATCATTTCCGTTAACCAAAAGTTGCCGTGTGAGGATGGTAAATGTAAAAATTATGGGTGATTTGTGGAGGTGCTTCATTAAATCATCCCAAACTTCGCCGCTGACCGATAAAAGAAGTGATTTTACTCGAGAAAGGAAATAGCAGCTTTCCCGAACTCTATGCAATAAAAAAACCGACCCATTTTGCCGATGAAAAAAGTGGCGGGATCAGCTATGCCCTTGCCAAACTCAAAAAATAACTGCGCCCGAAAAAACAACCTCTAGCAACCTGTGCGCGAGCTTGTTGACCTAACTTAGTGGATTTGAATCGCTGTTAGTAACCAGTGTTTTACTTCAGTTATTTTCACTATCAACTCATTAGAGATGTAAATATTCGGCTCCATAAGGATTGTCAACCAGATATACCCAGTTCTCGTTAGGCTGTTTTTTCAATATATCACTTGACGTGCCTTTCATCTCCAATTGTGCGCCGTCAGGTAAGATAGCTTTCAATGTCCATTCATCAACCCAAGCAGTGATATCACCAACAGTAAACCCAGTGCTTTTTAGGGCTTGCAAATCGGGTTTCAGTGCACACACTTGCTCAAGTGCTTTGCGTATGTCTTCTTTACCGGTTACAAATGCGCCTATGCCAGTAATGTAAACGGCATCTTCATGAAAACAATCCAGTGCGCTTTCGACGTCGCCGTTGCGAACGCAGTTTTGAAAATACCTTGCCGAACCTTCAATGCTGGTTCTGTCAAATTCATTTTTCATAGGCAATATTTTTTGTCTTGTTTAAAATTTAATAAAATTGCCACACAACGGCAGTCCGTCTAAAAAATATACACTTCAAAGATAGCACAAAGCCAAGCAAACTCCCCAACTTGTAGAATGAAATTTATCCTAGGAAAAACAGAGCCACTTGAAGAACTGGTATTGCCCGGCAATGTGGTGCTGCGCATAGACCTTTTTTGTGAAGAGCTTAGACTTGGCACCTTTGGGCTTTGATGGCTGATTTTGCGTCCTTTTACCGAAGGTATTTTGTGCTTTGCAAAGTAGCTTGACCTAGATGTGCGATTCACCGCAGGCTTGCACACCCTTGATATAGAGCCTCCTAAGGGGTTTTTAGACGGACTACCGTTTTGCAGTTACAAGAAGTTGGCAGATTTGGAACACTAAACTGTCTGCCACCACAAAACTTGATGCGAATCGGACCGCCGAAGCGGCACAAAGCTTCATTTAACCACTGAACCCGTTTTTTTGCCAAACGCCTGTTAGCGGTTTGTGCTTTTTTTCGGTAGAGTTTAATCATTTACACCTATTAAACAAGAACCATCCTTTTTTAGCCAAATTCCAATTTTACAACCTTCAAATGTACTGTCGGACATTATTATTCCATTAATCGTTAATTCAGTGCCAGTCGTGTCAAAAAGGTTTGGAGATGGTGAATCTGAACACTTTACAAAATAACCATCATGAGTGTAGATTTCTGCGGTAGTCTTAAAAGCGTCACCTGGTTGTTGTTGTATTTCAAATAATGTTTGTTTGCCCATTGTACAGACCCACAAATTTGCGTACTGATCGATTTTCACGCCTGCTTTTTCACCGTCTTTAGTCCGGTACAATCTGTTTCCATTTGCTTTGGCTAAATAAGTTCCGTTCTGGTGATAGATTGGAATTTGTGTCGTAAAACCAATACCTTCTTCTTTAATAATTTCAATTAAGTTAGTGTCTTCGTATTTTAAAATAACGGGAACATTTATAAACTTATTTGTCAATAATGTTACCTCGGGTGAGGTCTGAAATATTAATGAGTTTTCCATAATGTTTATTTTTATCTTTTATTGTTGTCTTGTCGTAGCATAACCGCTAACGTCAGTCCGTCTAAAAACTATACACTTCAAAGATAGCACAAATCCAAGCAAACTCCCTAACTTGTAGAATGAAATTTATCCTAGGAAAAAATAGGGCCATTCACAGCCTTGCCGAGCCACTTGAAGAACTGGTATCGCCCGGCAATGTGGTTCGGCGCATGGACTTTTTTGTGGAGAGCTTAGACTTGGCACCTTTAGGCTTTGATGACTGATTTTGCGTCCTTTTACCGAAGGGATTTTGTACTTTGCAAAGTAGCTCACCGCAGGCTTGCATACCCTCGATATAGAGCCTCCTAAGGGGTTTTTAGACGGACTGCCGTTTTGCAGCTACAAGAAGGGCGGGACTTTTACCACAAAACTTAATTTGAAAACTAAACTCCCATTAACCACTAAACTGTCTTTGGAACACAAAACCTTGTTCACCAACCCAAATTTTGTTCTGACCGCGATCCTCAATTTATAATCCCATTTAATTAGCTTGCACATAGTTTGGCCAACAACCTTCTTAACGCGTAACCTATCTCCTCTATGCGCCCTATTACAACGCCGACACTTTTGTTGGATACGACCAAGTGTCGACAAAACATCCAACTTCTGGTCGACAAGGCCCGCGAACACCAGCTCATTCCCCGCCCCCACTTCAAGGCCCACCAGTCAGCCGAGATCGGGCAGTGGTTCCGGCAAGCTGGGGTAGACCGGATTGCGGTTTCCTCGGTAGGCATGGCGTGCTATTTTGCTGGGGCGGGCTGGCGCGACATTTTGATTGCGGCCCCGGTCAATATTTTGGAGATCGCCCGGATTAACCAGCTGGCCGTCGACATCACCCTGGGGCTGGTGGTCACCATGCCCGGCACTGCTGAGTTCTTGGCCCAGCACTTGGCCCAGCCGGTCCAAGTCTGGATCGAGGTAGAAGCTGGCTACCGCCAAATGGGGGTCGATGCCAACGATCTGGCCCCGATCAAACGGTTGGTCGCCCTCGTGCAAGAATCCACCAAAATGCAATTTGCCGGTTTTTATGCCCACGCTGGCCACACGCCACCCCACCGAAACCCGCACGTGATCAATACTGCCCTTGTTTTGGCCAGACAAGCGTTGGCCAAGCTTCGCGACCAGTACGTGACCGATTTACCCGAACTTCAAATCTGTTTTGGTGATACCCCGACCGCAATTTTAGCGGATGATTTTTCGGGCATCGATGAGCTCAGCGCGGGCAGTTTGGTGTTTTATGACCTCACCCAATATTTTATCGGATCGTGCCAACTTGAGCAAATTGCTTTGGCGCTGGCCTGCCCAGTAGTGGCCAAAAATACCGCCCACCGTGAAATATTGGTCTGCGGCGGGGCCATCCACCTGTCCAAGGAGTACATCGAGCTGAGCGAAATCCCTTTTTATGGTTATGTGGTAAATTTTACCGATCAAGGTTGGACTTTGCCCGTGGTGGACACTTATGTCAAGGCGCTTTCCCAAGAACACGCCACCATCAAGGCCAGCGAGGCTTTCTTCGCCGAAATCCAAGTGGGTGATTTGCTGGGGATTTTGCCAGTGCGGGCCAGCTTGACCGCCAGTGCCATGAAACAGTATCTTACCTTGGGAGGCGAATGGATTGCCATGATGGGACAAGAAAACCCGCTTTTGCCCTAGAGCAACAAAGCCGCCAGCAGGTAATCGGCCAACAACAGGGCGATGCAACTATTAGTGACCGCCTGGGTGCTGGCCACTCCCACCTCCAATGCCCCACCTGATGTGTGATACCCTTTGTAGGAAGAGATAGTGGTGATCAGGAATGCAAATACCACCGATTTAATCAGTGCAAATAACACGTTAAACTGGATAAAATCGGCCCGGACCCCGTAAACGTATTCTTCTGGGGTGAGCAGGCCAGCCATAGTACCAGCAAAATAACCACCCATAATCGACAGGAAAGCGGCCAAAATTACCAACAATGGGTACATCGTCACCCCGGCGAGTACCTTGGGCAACACCAGAAAAGAGGTTGAATTGATCCCCATCACTTCCAGCGCATCCACCTGTTCGGTGATTCGCATCGTGCCCAGTTGCCCAGCAATGTTGGAACCTACTTTCCCCGCAAAAACAATGGCCGTCACGGTGGGGGCCAGTTCGAGGATCGTCGAATCGCGCACAATCACACTAATGATGTAGTTCGGAATCAGCGGGCTGACCAGATTGTAGGCAGTTTGAACGGTAGTAACCGCCCCGATGAAAGTGGAAGTGATGACCACAATGGTGAGCGAGTCAATCCCGATGGACAAGCATTCGTCAAAATAGAGCCGCCAATAGATTTTAAACGGTTCCCGGTTGGTAACCATCCTGGAAAGGAAAATCATGTATGCGCCAAGGCTTCTCATGGTACAATATTACACACTTGGCTGGAGAGAAAGAAACCCAAGGACAAATTGCTAGCGGTTATTTCGGGGTGGTTTTGGATCTTGGTTGATCTGATCCAGTGGGTTGGAGGGGCCAGTGGCCAGTCCAGTGCCAGTTTTGGCGGAAGAGGTCGCGACGGTCAAGCCGGGTTTTTTCTGGGCCACCGGGCTTATTTGCCGGATCTGCGTCCGCAATTGGGCTATTTTGGCCTCCGCAATGGCTTTTTCCTTGCCTTCTTCGCCCTCCTTTTTCTCGCGTTTGGGGCGGGGAGTGCGGAAATCCCGATCCATGATTGTTTTCTCCAGCGCCGCACGTTTCACTTCCCCCTGCAAATATTTTTCCATCATTAAACTGGCAATTGGGGCCGCCCAAGTGCCCCCAAAACCTGCATTCTCCACATAGACCGCTATGGCAATCTTGGGGTTTTGGCGCGGGGCAAAACCAATAAAAACCGAGTGGTCCTCCCCGTGCGGGTTTTGGGCCGTGCCCGTTTTGCCGCATACCTCAATGCCGGGAATACCAGCCCGACGGCCCGTACCAGCCCGCACCACTCCCGCCATTCCATCTACAATGACTTCAAAAAACTCCCGCTTTACTCCAGTGGTGTGGCGTTGGCGGTATTTTTCGTCAATGGGCAAAAAATGACCATTGTGCTCCACTTGCTTGACAATGTGTGGCGTAATGTAATGCCCCCGGTTGGCCATAATCGCCGCCAAATTGGCCATTTGCAAAGGAACCACGCCCATTTCGCCCTGACCAATGCTCAATGAGTAGATGTTGCTGAATTTCCAACTGGTCGATTTGAATTTTTTGTCATAATACTCAGGCGAAGGGATCCGCCCACCTTTTTCGTTGTAAATATCCGATCCCAATTTATGGCCCAGACCAAATTTGTGCATATAATCTTTCCACTTCTCCATGCCCACTCGAGCCGTTTCCATGGTGTATTGGGCATGGCCCTGAGCTATTATCTTATTGAACACCCGAAAATAGAACGGGTTGCACGAGTGCTGGATGGAGCCGCGCACGTTCAAAGGCGACGGATGGCCGTGGCATTTGACCAAACTTTGGGTACAAGGGATGCGGGTTTCCACCGAGTCGATCACGCCTTCTTGTAGCCCAATGAGGGCCTGCACCAGCTTGATGATCGATCCGGGCGGGTAGGGAGACATCACGGTACGGTTGAACAACGGTTTTTGTTGGTCGTTGAGCAATAGACTAATGTTTTGCGACACGTTTTTGGGATCCCCCGTCAACAGATCGGGATGGTAGGACGGGGCCGAAATCATGGCCAAGATTTCACCAGTGGCCGGCTCAATGGCCACGATGCTCCCCAGTTTATTGCCCATCAACAGTTCCCCGTATTGTTGCAGACCTAAATCGATGGAGGAAAGGAGGTTTTTGCCGATTTCGGGCACGGTATCGTAAAGCCCGTTGATGAAAGAACCTTTGACGTTCTGTTGTACATCTACATACACATAGCGCACGCCCCGGCGGCCCCGCAAGTCCCGCTCATAGTTGGCTTCGATGCCCGAATAGCCTACAAGATCACCCATTTGGTAGTAGCCGGCGGTGTCTTTTTTGAACATCTTTTTATCAATCTCGCGCACATAACCCAAGGCATTGGCCAAAGCCGACGTCCGATATTCCCGCATGGTATGGGCTTCGTAGGTCACGCCGGGGAACTCATCGAGCCGGTCTTGGATGAATGTGAAACGGTGCTGGGGGATGTGCTTGAGCAATAGGGTGGGCTTTCGACGTTGGCCCCTTTCTTGCGATTTGGCCAATTTTTCCAATAATTCCTTTTTGCTGACCCCGAAATGTAGGCAAAAATCCAGCGTATCGGTAATCTTCAGGTACTTGGCAGTGATGTAAAAGTTGAATACCGGAGCGTTGCTCACCAAAATCGTGGTGTCACGCGCATAGATCATGCCGCGCACTGGTGGATCCACTATCCGCTTGCGCACGTTGCTAAATGCCTCGTTCTTGTAGTCAGGATTTAATACCTGCAGATAGAACAGATGGCCCGCAAAAACCATCCCTACCAAAATGGTAGCGACGTGAATAGTAATTTTTTTCACAGAAGAGTGATAGTCGGTCGATAAACTTAATCAGCTATGTTAGTCTCAACAACGTATCGACTGGGACATTATCAAAGTTATTCGAAATGGTACTTTGTGCCCAATCTGGGTGTAAATTAGCGAACTAATTTAAACTACCCAAAATATTTAACCAATGACTTTGGGGATGGGCGAGTTGCCGGTTGGCTTCCACTTGTCCCACCTTCCCCCCACAACCTACTGGGGGTTCGTTGCCCAAACGGTCACATCGGTCACAAAACCCCGGTCGTTCATGGTCAACAGGGCCACGATGGTATGGGCAATCTCTTCGCTCTCTAACTTGGTGGAGTTGTGGGGCCTGGCCTCGCGCCCCGAATTGGCCACAAAATCGGTTTGTACCTCGCTCGGGTTTACCAGCATCACACGGACGTTGTGCTTCCGCAACTCGCCCCGCCAGCATTCGGTCATGCCGCGCAGGGCAAACTTGCTGGCCACGTAGGCCGTGCCCATTGGAAAGCCGGTGTGGCCAGCAGTAGAGGCGACATTGACAATGTTGCCGTATTGTTGGGCCACAAAATGCTTGGCGCATTCCCGGCCCATCATCATGGCCCCGGTGACGTTGGTGGCCAAAAGTGCATTGAATTGATCCGTTGGAGTATCGGTGAGCGGAGCAAAAAAGCCAAATGCAGCATTGTTGATCAATACATTTAGGCCACCAAACTCCGCGATTACTTGGGTCACTAGGTTGATCACGTCGGCCTCTTGGCTCACATCGGCCACTATGCCCAACGCCCCCAATTCGGTGGCGGCCCGCCGCACTTTATCCGCATTGCGCCCACAAATGGCCACTTGGGCCCCTTGGGCTATCAATTGCCGGGCGGTTTCGTAACCTATGCCCGAACTCCCCCCGGTAACCAGTACTTTGGCTGTGCTTAAGTTCATGATCGTTCCAAGTTATATAGTATAAAAAAAGACGGCAAAATAGTGGCAAATTCCTCCGGCGAGCACAAAAGAATGCCAAATGGCGTGGTGGTATTTCCACTTGCGCCAGAGGTAAAATATGACCCCCACCGAAAAAAACAACCCGCCAGCCACGATGAGCAGCAAGCCTGGAACTGGGATGGCATCCATCATCGGCTTTGCAATCAACACGGCCAGCCAGCCCATGCCCACATAGATGAACGTGGAGAGCAAGTTGAACCGGCCAGTGAAGAACAGCTTGAACAATGTGCCGGCCCCAGCAATAAACCAAACCAAGAGTAAGAGCAAATCGCCCCATGACCGTTCAATGGTCACCATGGCAAACGGGGTGTAAGTGCCCGCAATCATCAAGTAAATGCCGATGTGATCCATCACGTGGAGGATCTGTTTGGCCGGTTCACGGTGGATTCCGTGATACAAGCTGGAGGCCGTAAACAAAAAAGTGATCGCGGTGCCATAGATCAAGAAGCTGATGAACAAGCGGCTGTCATGTAACTGCACGGCCTTGACCATCAAAAATACCAGTCCTATTGCACTCAACACCGCCCCCAGACCGTGGGTCAGGGAATTGACCCGCTCCAAATGATAATAATCCCTGCTATTTTCCATAGAACTCACCAATCAAAAAATAAGATTAACGCGAAAGAACAATATTGATTTGTTATCTTGAAAACTAAATACAGCCTTGAATTGTTAACAAATAGGCAAAACCACAGTTGAGGCCTACGAGTCCCCGCTCGGAGAAACTGCTCGTTTTGGATAATTTTTGGGGATTTTATTTGTTGTTAAATATTGGCTATATTGCAACCCTAATCGGTGTTTTCCTGTATATAGTAACAATAACAGTGCAATGTTTTACTGGTAAACTTCATAAGCTTAACATAAACGCAAAATGAAAAATTCAAGATTTTTTTCGGCATTTGCAGCCTTATTGTTCGCCAGTGGTGGCGCGGTAGTGGCGCAGGAGTACGATGACGTGTATTTCACACCTAAAGATCGCACGCAAGCGGTTTATTTGACCAACGCAGCGGCCCGGGCCAACACTGCCAATTTAGCCAATGCGCTCAAGGACAGCCCCATGCGCTCTAAATTTGCCAATCCCGACTATCAACCCAACGCTCAAGTGGCAAAAACCAACCTGCCTTACTTCCGCAAAGATTTTGTCGAGCGCCCCTCTTATTTTAATGGGATTTATCGCAATTCGAACGCGCTAAGCTTCGTCAACGGTTGGGGTGGGTTTGGTGGTTTCGGCATGGGAGGCATGATGGGCGGAATGATGGACGGTTTCGGCTGGGGAAATTCTGGCATGATGATGGGCATGAGCCCTTTCGGTATGATGGGTGACCCTTGGATGATGAATTCTATGATGGGAATGAACCCTATGATGGGAATGAACCGGTGGGGCATGAACCCTATGATGGGAATGGGCTGGGGAATGAACTCCATGATGGGAATGGGTTGGGGAATGAACTCTATGATGGGCATGGGCTGGGGAATGGATCCTTGGATGATGGGCATGAGCCCATGGGGCATGAACTCCATGATGGGTATGGGCTGGGGAATGAATTCCATGATGGGAATGGGCTGGGGCGGGATGTGCCCTTGGGGCATGGGCCGGCCGGCTGTCATCATGACCAACAATGTGATGAACTCTAGCCAGTCGTCATTCAACAACAGCAGCTATGCCGTAGCGGCCGAGCGCGCCAACTATGACCAAATGTACCGGGCCGGCAACGACTCTTATTACAACCGCAATGCTGCCTATGGCAATTTTGCCAACTCGAGTGTCAATACTGCCTCCTATGGCAATGCCGATAATAACGCAACCAGAAATGGAAATTATGACTGGGGCCAAGGCCGCAACTCAACTTACAACCGCAGCACTTCCGATTCGTGGAACTCCAACCGTTCTTCATCCTCATGGGGTGGTAGCAACAGTACTGGTGGCGGCGGTGGTTCCTACGGTGGTGGCGGTGGCGGCAGCGGTGGTGGCTCCTACGGCGGCGGCGGCGGCCGGGGCGGCAGAGGTAACTAATTGGTTCAAAATGGGCTAAACAGCCTACTCAAGTATATTCTCCCAAATACCTTACGTGGCGTTCACGTAGGGTATTTTTTTGGCCTTGTATGTAGCACAGAAATTGGACTCCTGAATTAACACTTAGTATTATTTCAGGAAAAAATTTCACTTAACGTATGAAGATACTTGTTCAATTCATTGGCTGCGCCCTGTTGGTCGCGTCATCGCTCACCGTAGTTGCGCAAACCACCATCTGGAACGGCAGCCGCTGGTCCAAGGGCCTGCCCGACGCAGGCAAACATGTCATCATCGACACCGCAACCACCTACTCGGCTGCCATCAACGGCGGGTTCGTTTGTCGCTCGCTCCTGCTCGAGCCCAAATCTAGGCTCAACCTATTGGGCCGCCAAACGATAAATGTGAGTTTTGACATTACATTGGCAGATTCTTCTTACTTATATATTGCCGACCAGAGCACCGTGTATAGCCTCAAAGGCAACATCAACAATTATGGGATGGTAGAACTGGACGGCGGCTCGCTTATCCAACTATCGGAAAAAGGGGGCGTACAGGGCTTGGGCAACAGCGTGGTGCGCCAAAAAAGCCGGGGCGAAGCGGGAATTCCCCAAGTTTGGGCCTCGCCCGTACAGCAGTTCCCACTTTCGGGCTTCACTTTCCGGGAAGACTGGCTGCCCATCCGGCTGGACGAAGCCAACCGGAACTGGATACCACAAACAGGTTATGCCACTCCTGGCACGGGCTATGTGGCCCGGGTACCCAGCACGGTTACCTTTAGCGGCGTGTTCAACGCGGGTGATGTGCAAGTGGGAGTACAAGATTTTACCCAAAGCCGCTTCCTGTGGGGATTCACCATTTTGGGCAACCCCTACCCTTCGTCCATCAGTACATTGGCCTTCATGAAAGACAATGAATGGCTCATCGATGGCAATGTGTGGGTTTGGGATGCAGAAAACCAATCTTACCTGGTGCTCAATTACCTAAACATCCGCAGCATTGCCATGGCCCAAGGCTTTTTTGTGCGGATGCGCAACGATGCCTATTTTGACAACGCAGCCAAGATCATCTTCCGAAACACCCAGCGGAGCAATGAGCCAGCCCGTTTCTATCGCACCGAGAGTGCCGATGGCCAAATATTGCAACTTTCTTTTGGCAATGGCAAAGCCTTGGATCGCTTGACTGTCGCTTTTGATCAACCCTTCACCACCGACCTCGACTACGGCTACGACGGCCAAAAATTGGATCTGCCCGTCCAGCCCCTGCTCATTGCCGCCCAACAAGAAGGCCAGTCTTATGCCTCCGTAGCCCTTCCCCCAACGGCTTTGAACCACGATTTTGTCCTGCCCCTGACCTTACGGGTCAATGAAACCGGCTGGTTCCAACTTTCTGGCACCACCGAAACCAGCACCCAAGCTTGGTACATCGCCGATCTGGAAACTGGCAAAAAGTATTCGGTCGGTGCCGGGCAAGCACATTCACTGTATTTGAGCGCCGGAGTTTACAACAAACGCTTTGTCCTGCGCAAGGCACTGCTAGCAACAGCGGCCGAGCCAACGGCACCGCCCCATATTTATGCCAACGGCAGCCAACTGTTTGTGAACCCGGCCAGCCTCGGCCCCAACCAGCCGGCCCAAGTAATCATCTACGCCCTAACTGGCCAGGAAGTTCAGCGGTACACTAGTTTGCCAGCCGGTAGTTCGGTCATCAAGCTCGAGGCGCAAGTGCCAACTAGTGGGGCCTACATCGTCCGAATGATCTCTGCCCATCAGGTACAAACCGCCAAAGTCTGGCTGGACAGGTAGCCTTCGATCCACCTGAAATAAATCGGTTGTTTTCACCAAGCAAAAGCCGCCCCGTGCCAACATAGGGCGGCTTTTGCCTTAATATAGTGTGGGCGTAAAAAACGGGCCAACCTATTGCCCTGAAATTTCGTTTTTCAAGATATATTGCACACACAACAATCCACCAATGATTTCAACCATGATGCAACGCCGTTTGAGTACATATTTCTTTGCCCCCCTCCTATTGCTTGGGGCCAGTCTTTCGGGATATGCCCAAGGGCCCGCGCCCAACGAATCCTTCCGCCAAACCTTCAACCTGTCCGATGGTTTTTGGCGCGATGCGCTGAGGTTTTCCAGCACGCGATTTGGTGGCACGGCTCGGTTCCAAGGTTTGGCCGGGGCCACTACCGCAGTGGGCGGGGACGTATCATCCGCTTTGGTCAACCCTGCGGGCTTGGGCCTCATGCGGCGCTCGGAGGCCAGTGCCAGCGTGACTGCGCTGAGCATAGGCACCAATAGCACTTTGGGTGGCGAGATCCGGCCCATCAATGC